>JAHHUI010000020.1 GCA_020024055.1 Spirochaetaceae bacterium
GCAATGCGCTGATTTGTGAAAGCTGATTTTCAGATAAATATCCGCGGCTGTGTATGCGCGCATGATAGCTGCCCACTTCCAGAATAGAGCTGATATAGCCTTGCTGAAGCCCGTTCATCACGCCCAATGTGCCCATAAGAGCAATCATGCCAATGGTGATGCCTATCACAGCAACCCAATTAGATGAATGGCCCAGGCTCTTTTTGGGAGGATATAAATATCGCCACGCCAGGAAAAAGATAAAGGGGTTTTTTAAAGCCATAGCCACCTTCTTGAAAATCTTGGGCAAATATATCTTATTAGTCTAAGAAATCTTCCTCAGAAAACACAGCTGTCTCGTTAATATTCTGTTCCACCAGAACATTGTTTTCATACAGCTCGCTCATGCGCACCTGTCCAAAGGCATAATATTCAATGATGTATTTTCCATCTGGCAGATATATTGTGCTTTGCCGAAGCGTATTATCTTGATAAAGATCGCTCTTTGTCAAGACACCGTTTTCATCATATTGATAATCATATCTGCTGATTTGTCCTTCTTGATCTTCTACGGTTTTACTGATGAGTTTTTTGTCCTGATAAAAATATTCTTCATGTTCTATAAACTGATTGTCACGTAAAAAAGTCACCGCTGTTAAGATTTGATCCTGATTATAATATTCAACACGCTCTGTCATATCCTGCAAATTTTTAAAAAATTTTTTAACTAGATAGCCGTCTTTATAGGAATAATTTTTCTCTCTGTCCAAAATTTGCGCATGATATGTCAATGTGCTTGAGAGCATGCCATGCTGATAATAATCAACCACCAGAGTATTTTGTCTGTTGTCTGTATAAACTTGATTTTTTTGGTATAAAGATGTTTGATTCTGCTGGAAAATCTGCCATAATGAATCATCAGGATGATACATGAATTGTTGATATAAAATTAAATTTCCTTCATTATCATAATTGAGTGTTTCAATGATATGATCTTTATCATCATAGATAAACTGCGCTGTGCTGACGATTTTTCCCTCAAAGTATAAATCTTCACGAATCACTCTTTGTTTATGGTCCAGTCTTTCTACCAGGACTGTTTTTCCGTCAGAGGAAATATTTGTGCTGATGATAGGGAATCCATATGTCTGTAAATTCATTAAATGTGTCATGAGATTCAGCATATGGGTTTTTTGTTTTTTTTCTTCGGGTAAAGGTGATGTTGTTTTATGACGGGAACAAGAAAGCTGCAAAAATATGGCAAGAGCTGGCCATAAGGTTTTTTTCATTGCATTTTATTCCTTTCCATAGAGACGATTATCGAGTAATATTCTGAATGAGATAACCGATTATACAAAAGCAATGATATTTTATGATATAGTAAAGTAAAGATATGGATAAACACGCAGTAAAAGAAAAAGTAACATCATTGGTACATAATCTTTCCAAAAAAGATAATCATTTAGGCATGCCCAAGAAGACGATTCTGCTAATTGGCATTTTAATATGTCTGCCTGTGTTATTCATCTTTTTCAAAGTTTTTGTCGGTTTGGCTGCCATTTTATTCGGGGGATTTTTTGTTTTATTGGCTTTATTTTTTCTCTCTCCTGAAATTGTTAAATCTCTGGCTAGAAGTGGCATTCTGCATGCCAAGGCACGAGGTTATGTGGCTGGAGAGCGAAAATATTTGCCCTTTGACCCGCAGAATGATGGTATTTTATTAGATCTTGAACAGTCAGTTTCTTCAGTGACGCTGAAGGCAATGAAGGCGCGCATAAAAATTGTTGAGCATGATGATCCACATTTCAAGATTCAATTAAATGCTGAAAATAATTTGGAATGCCTGACATTTTTTACACATTATGATGAAGTGACTTCTTGTGCCACCATTGATCAGGGACCCACAGATAAATCAGTGAAATCTGTACCTTATTCTATGACAATCTTTTTGCCTCGCGGCCATAAAATACGCATTTTCAGCGCACGGATCATTGAAGGCACATTGACGACACAAAAGGAGACCATGGGCGAGCAGCCTATCGAGATTTTAGACCTGGATGTGCTGAATACTGTGCTGTGTTTGGAAAATACTTCTATTCCTATTCTGCGTATTAACGGGCTGAATCTTGTTTTAGAAAGCAAAAATATTTTTATTCGTTATTTTTATATTAATGCCGCCGGTTCACAGGTCAATCTGGATTTTGACAGGCAAGCGGCTGACTTTTCAGGAAAGATTAAATGCCATGGTGTTCTCTCGGATATTTGCCTGAATAATGAAAATCTCAGTGGGCTTTCTGGTTCAGCGCCTGTATATCTGTGGGGTGATAAAGACACCACGCGCTCTGTCATGCTTTCTGTGAACTTGTTGCGCACCAGTTTAAATATTAGAGTGCCTGAAACAGAAAATTCTTAATCAGATTTTAATTTTTTAATATAGCCCATGTGGCGCCGCTGCCGCCGTCTTTCATTTTGGCTGGTCCGCTGGCGCGCACATATTCACATTGTCTAAGGTATTGAACCACCAAAGGCTTTAAGACAGATTCACCCTCTTTTGAATGCCGGCCTTTGCCATGGATGATTAATATTTTGCGTTTTTGTGCGGCATGGCTGCGCAGAATGAACCCTTCCAGTTCTTCCAGGGCTTCTTTTTGTGTCAGGCCATGCAGGTCCAGCTGGGCCTCTGTGGGGGAATTGAAGCTGAAATTATCCTGAATTTTTTCGGGAAACTGATCGGCTGTTTTCTTTTGTATAGGGTATTTGTCCAGCCAATGAGACCAATGCTGCGGCATTATTTTTTTTCTTGCCCCAGAACAAATTTATCCACGGTGGCCCATCCTTCAATGCCTTCAGATTGATTGGTGAGCAAATAAAAGTCATCAAATTTAGCCATCACTTCCAAGAGAGTGCCTTCTTTCACCACATACAGGGTCAGCACATCTTTTTCAGGAATACGCCCTAAAGAAGTATCTTCCAGGGCCACGGCCCAGGATTTTTTGCCATAAACCTGATAGGTGAGCATAGTGAGGAAAATGAAAATCAAAATACCCGTGAGAATAAATCCCAGGCGCTGAATATACAGGTTTTTTTTCACTAAAACCCCCATCAACAACAGGCCAAATGCCATAACAAAGAGGGCATAGTAAATGTATAAAGAATAGTCAAACCCAGCACGAACCGTGCTGGAAGAGAGCTTGAACTGTTTTTGATGAGAATGCCAAGCCTTGCGATAAATAGGCTCAAAGGGATCGTATTCAATCGCTTTCACCAAATAATAGCTGGTCCAGCCCACTTGATTTTGTTTTTGCATGGCAATCGCTTGATTATACATTAAGACAGCTTTGTGGCGAGGCAGAAATTTAATTGTTTCGGCAAAGGCCTGTTGGGCAGCAGGCCAGTTTTCATCTTGAACATACTGTTCTGCGCTGCGCAATGTTTCAGGCACTTTTTCATAAGAGATAAATGGGAAAATAAACAGCGGCAGAAACAGAAAAAAACTGACCGGCTTGTCTTTGGGTTTTGTGATGATGTCCAGCAGCTTCCACAAAAATAATGGCAGCAGCAGCATCCATAGCCCCAAAATCCTGAAAATTGAAAAGTCTTTTTTCAGCATAACAGCCGCCGGAGAAAAGAAAGCAAACAAATTGGTATTTTCACTGTTGGTAATAATTTCAAAATGATATTGCGCGGTAGCCTGTTTATTCAACAGCAGCATATAAGGGTCCCAAGAGTTGAACTCTGGCACAGTGACTGAAGCACGATGATTGTCCGGGTCGGCAGTGGGTTTAATTTGATATGTAGATTCAATATAGCCAGAATATCCGCGTGTGGTGGGCATTAAAACACGTATATCTGATTGTTTAGCAATTTCCACATTTTCACTCATCTGTGGCTGGGGCAGATTTAAAATATGGAAATTTCCTTCACCTTCCAGTCTGATTTTCAGTTCAATAAAGCCATCTTCGGCCACGCTTTTATCAGAAAGCTCTGAAGTCAGGCGGAAAGAACCCACCGCATTCGACTCAGAAACATCTTTCGGCAGCGGCAATACATCAATGCTGACCGATGGACTGATCGTTGTCTGTGTGCCGGCTTTCAGGGTCATGGATGGCAATATCAGTTTAGACGCTGATCCTGTGGCCACAATCCATGCCATCACAGGCACATTATACAAAATATCATCACGGAATTTATGCTCTGTGATGCTGCCAAATCCCGGGGCATTCTCAATGATCGCATTGGCAATGGAGGGAAGGTTCTGTGTGCCCACAGGCATCAATTCACTCAAATTTTTCACCTCGAGCACAAGACCGAATGCCTGGCCCTGATAGACACTGAGGGGAGGACTGCGATAAGCCCCCTGGATTTTATATTCTTCCGAATTAGGATCACGAGGAAGAATCTCAATCATCTGTGTCTGTGTTCTCTGGCTGATAATGCCATTTGTATATGTGAAAGAAGGCAGCACAAATTGGCCGATTTCATTGGCTTTCACCAGGTAAATATAATCAGTGCTGGTTTCCCCGGCGGGCTTGATATATGGCCCGCCCAGCACACTCAGCTGCTGGGGAAAATTGTCTTTTGTGTAAAAAACCCGATTGGAAAATCGTCTTGGTTCATTCACACGCAGAATAATCTGAAAATCGTCTCCCAAGCGCGGTCTGTTAGGATAGGTCAACACATTCACACGCAAAGGTAATTTTGTTTTCTGTGCAAAAACTGCGCATGGTGCAGCCAGGAAAAATAATGAGAGTAATACTACCAGTCGTTGTCTTCTTGCTGCCATGTATCCTCTCCGTTTGATGATCCGCGGAAATACAGATTTCGCCTGCGAAGATAGTCTAAAGTTCGCGCTGAATTTTGCTGATTGTCCTGCGAGGCGGAATTTTCTGTCTGCTCTGAATGATCTTTGTTTTCATATGTTTCTTTGCGTTTATTAATCGCAAGTTCCAAGTTCACTTTCACTTCAAAGTTTTCTGGCAGATATTTTGTCGCCCGGTGGAAATTCTGTATGGCCTCATTATAGCGGCCCAGCTGATAATAGACAACACCCTCATTAAAAGCCGCCAGGCCTTTAAGCTCATTGCTGGTTTCTGAATCCAGATTGCTCCACATGCGAAGCGCTGATTCAGACTCGCCCAGGGCATAATAGGCGGTGCCTAAATTATAATAAATAGGCTTGGGGTTTTTTGCATTTTCCAGGGCCTTGAAATAATACAGCACGGCTTCCTGATAGCGCCCCTGTTCATATCGATAATTGCCCAAAAGCACATAAGCAGAAGGAAATAATCTGTCACAAGAACATAAAATAACCACAGAAAATACAAGCAGACTTTTTTTTATGAAAGAGAATAGCACTTTTTCCATTGCATGCTCCTGAACCAAAGTGATAACAGCAGAGAGGCCAAGGCAAAGAGGATGAATAAAGAAGAAAGGCGATTAGGCTCTTTTTCCAGGTGGCTTGCTGTGCCGTTATAGTCTTCTAAATAATTAATAATCTGTGTAGAAACATTGCTTTGATAAGAGAAATAGGCACCATTTGTGCTTTGCGCGGCCGTGCGCAGGGCTCTTTCTTCCAGGCGGGTGTAAATCGGTTTTCCTGTCACAGCCATGCTCGAGACTTCCGTGCCCCCCAAAGTGGCCATGCCCACAGACAAAATAGTGACATTATTATTGCCCAATGTGCGCAAAGCCGACATCAGATCCCCGCGCAAATTGCCCCCGTCAGAAAGCAGAATAATCACCTTTTTCATATCGGGCGTGACAGAAAACAAACTGTTGCCCACAATAAGTCCCGAGGCAATATTTGTTCCCTTGGCCGTCATCATCTGCGGCTGTGTATTGGCAATAATGCCTGTTAAGAAATCTTTATCTTCGGTCAGCGGTGAGCCCACAATCGCATCTCCCTTGAAGAAGACAACGCCGATTTTTGCCGGAGCCAGCCCATAGATAATGTCTCTGGCCAGTGTTTTCGAGGCAGCCAGACGAGAAGGCGACAGGTCTGCAGCCAGCATGCTGTTGGAAAGATCCATCACAAGAACAATTTCCAGGCCCGTGATGCTGCGGCGCACCTGGCGATAGCCCACCGATATATCCGACCAGGAAAGAATAATAAAAACATAGGCAGATAATAAACATGTCCAATAAATCAAAAAACTGTCACGGAATATCCCTGCTTTTTCTTTTTGCCCGCCCAGCAGGAAGAAATTTTTGCGCTGATATAGATAGATAGGCACCAAAAGCAGACAAATCGGAATGAGCAAAAACAGCAGCCATAAAATCTGAGGGTTGAAAATGTTCATAATGCCTCCCTCAAAATGATGAAGCGCACAAACAGATGCACAGCAAAGCAGATGAGAATAATAGAAAATAATAAATCTGTCTGTTCTTTCACCACAGGCACCAGTTTAAATCGTCTCTCATGCGGGCTTTGTGAATCAATAATTTGAAATAAAGATTCAAATGTGACCAAGGTTTCCGCACGGAAAAACTGGCCCCCGGTCTGATAGGCAATGCGCTGCAGCAGTTCTTCATTATACGCATTGCGCACAAAACCCTGCAAAACTTCTTTTGTATATGGATTTTCCACCACAACATTATTATTTCCCTGCCGGCCAACACCAATGACAAAAGTCTTGATGCCCAGACTGCGTAGAATTTCAATGCTGGCATCGGGGTGAATTTCGCCCGAATTATTGTCTCCGTCAGTGATCAAAATCACATATTTTTGTTTCGCTGGGCTTTCTTTTAAATGCAGCGCGGCCAGGGCCAGCGATGTTCCAATGCTGGTGCCGTCTCCATGTTCCAGGATTTTTGTCTGATTCACAGTATTTTCTAAAAATCTGTAATCTTTCGTCAGGGGCGAGCGAATAGCCGCTTCTTTTCCAAAGGAAACAAGGCCCAGCATGTTATTTTCACGAGACCCTATGAAGCGATTGATGGCTTCCTGAGCCAGTTGAAATCGAGTTTCAGAGCCCATGTCCCTGGCTGCCATGGAAGGAGATACATCCAGAACAATGATGATCGCCGATCCGTCTGTTAAATATGATCTTTCTTTCAAAATCTGCTGTGGTTTGGAAAGAATCAAAATGAGCAAAACCATCATCAGCAGAAAGGATAAATATGAGATCCACACAAAAACAATAGGCCAGGCAGGGCCAGGATGATCGCTTTTATGTTTCCATATTTTGAAACTCCACAACAGGCCCATGCTGTTCTTTTTGCCCAGTGGGGAATGCAGAACAAACCAGAAAAGAGGTATGAGTAAAAAAAGCCACAGCGGATATTCAAATGTAATCACACAGATGTCCTCTCTGAACGGTCTAATTGTTTCACCAGCTGTAGAATGCGCTTGATGCAATAGACACGTTCATTAGTTTCCATTTCCTGCCCACCAAATTTTACCATGTCCCCACGGATCACAATGGTCATAATTTCTTCAGTTTCTTCTGGAGTATAGTATTCTGTCAAAAGATTGCGCATGCGCGCAGCAGTGGCCGATTTAAATTCATCTAAATAGGTGTATTGACTCAGGAATGTGCGCCAGGATTCTAAAAGCTGTGTATAAAATTCTTTGTCCGAGAGATTCTTTTTATCTAATGATAATTGTTTAAGTTTTTTAGAAAGGGCTTTATGCGGAGAAACAAATACCGCCGCATGTGTAAAAACACGCTTTAAGTATTTCACCAGAAAGTAAATAGCTGAAGGTAAAAGAATGAGCAAGCCCACCAGAAATGTGCCCATCAGGCGCGTGCCCGGCAACATCAGCGGCCCATATGACATATAGAGATCTTTTTGATTGCTCTCGAGCACAGAGCTGACATGTAGAGGAATAGGCACAGTGGAAACATCGCCAAAATCGAATTGGATCGATCGCGTGCCAGGAATAAAAAAGCGCAGTATCACCGTGACATACACATCGCGCCCGCTGCGATTAATATCTATTTGGTCAATCGTTAGAATTTCATTATCTTGATAAGGCGGGGCCACAATTTTTGCCTGGGGGCTGGCTTCAAAGTAAAAACTCATCCGCACAGAATCACCCACATAATAACGCGGCGGACTGAACTGTACATCCGAGACAGTGACATAGATCACATTGTCATGTTCCTGTGCCGTTATACGCACATATAAAACGAGAAAGAATACTATGCCAACAATCAGTCCTTTTTTCATCAATAACGCCTCTTTCTTAAAAAGGCTAAAATACATTGAGAAACATCGTCGCTGCTGCGCAGTGATAATGTTCTGATGCCGTGCTTATTGCAATTATGCTTCCAGGTCGTGCTCAGTGTTTCCCAATACCCTTGGTAATTCTGCTGAAATTTCTTGCTTAACGGATAGAAATGCATCAGCTGACCCTCTTCAGCGTCTTTAATGGCCAAGTAGCCAATAGGGGGGAAAACTTCATCCAGGGCATCTTCCAGGCGAATCGCAATCACCTCATGCCTGCGCGCAAGAAAAGAAAGCTCTGCCCAGTAATTGTCTGTCTTAAAGTCGCTAAGAATAATGCAGATGCCGCGCTTTTTCATGGTTTCTGCGGTCACTTTCAGGGCATTGGCCAGCTCAGTTCCCGAGATGGTGGTATTTTGAGAGGCTGTAAGCAGATTTTTCAGCTGACCCAGGAAATGCTGGCTGCCTGTTTTTGCCGGGGTATACCATTTCAGCTCTTCATCAAAAGCCACAGAACCTACTTTGTCACCATTGTTCAGGGCGGCAAAGCCCAAAAGCGCAAAAACTTCCTGTAATAGTTTGATTTTGCTGCTGTTCAGAGCGCATGTCATACTGCTGGAAATATCCAGCAAAAACATCAGACTTACTTCGCGTTCTTCGTTAAAAATCTTACAATATGTGTCTTGCAGTCGGCTGGAGACATTCCAGTCGATAAATCGCACATCATCGCCAAAAACATATTGGCGCACTTCCTGAAATTCCAGGCCTGGCCCTTTAAATACAGAACGATAATTGCCGGCAAACAGAGAATCTACCAGTCGCTTGCTGTTCACACGTAATTTGCGCAGCTGCCGTCTTGCAGCTACATAGCCCAGCTTGTCAAATTTATCTTTTGATGTGTTTTTTACATCCATACGTAACAACTTTTTGGAAAAATTAACCCTTTAATTACGGCACAGCAACGGTGGCAAGAATTTTTTCAATCACCGCATCTGTATCCAATTCTTCCGCCTCTGCATCATAACTGAGGACCAGTCTGTGCCGCAGAACAGGATAGGCACCGGCCTTCACATCATCGGGAATCACAAAACTGCGCCCGGCAAACAATGCACGCACCTTGCTCACGCGATAAAGCGCCAAAGTTGCACGTGGGCTGGCACCATATTCAATATATTTTGTGAAAGAGAGACGATTTTCCCGCGATCGACTAGCCACCACCAGACTGACAATGTATTTCTCAATGCTCTCATCCACGGTGATCTGATTCAAAGCCTGTTTAAGCACATTGAAATAATCCTTGCGCATTACCGCGCTCACGCGGATGTCCTTTTCGCTGCCCATACGGCGCAGAATCTCCAGCTCTTCATACGGAGTTGGATAGTCTAATTTCACCTTGATCAGAAATCTGTCTAATTGTGCTTCGGGAAGCTGATAGGCTCCTTCCTGCTCAATAGGGTTCTGCGTAGCCAGCACCATAAAAGGCTGCGGCAGCATATGTGTGACATCGCCAATAGTCACCTGGCGCTCGGCCATCGCTTCCAGCAATGCACTTTGCACCTTTGCCGGGGCACGGTTCACCTCATCAGCAAGCACCATATTTGCAAAAATAGGCCCTTTTTTCGTGCTGAATGATCCATTGCCTTGATTGTAAATCATTGTTCCCACAATGTCTGCGGGCAATAAGTCGGGAGTGAACTGAACACGCTTGAAGTCCAGGCCAGAGACCTCAGCCAGGGTTTTCACAGCCAATGTCTTTGCCAAGCCAGGCACACCCTCCACCAAAACATGACCCCCCGTCACAAGGCCAATCATCAATGCTTCTATAAGATCTTGCTGCCCCACAAGCCGCAGTGAAAGTTCGTCCTGAATATCTTTTAATAGATTTTGAACTTCTGAAAGAAGAACCTGTTCTGACATTTATTACAACCACTCCTGACTGTTAATATAGCCCTGTTCCATCATATCAAAAAATGAGAAGGCTTTAATTTCTTCGGTACGCCCGCGCAGCATGAATGACTGCATTTTATCAGATGGAACATTCAATCCTGCCTGTCTTGCCGCGTCTTCTGAAATCAAAAGACCGCCTACCGGAGCTTCATGCTCCAGGCGGCTGCACGTGTTCACCGCATCGCCAATTAATGTGTTATCAAAACGTTCATGTCCACCCACATTACCGCGGATCACCGGGCCTGTGTGCACCGCAATACGAAATTGTATGCGCACCCCCGCAGGCAGCACCTTGCTTTGCATCACATTTGCAGCCTCTTTTTGAATGGCCGCCATGCCGCGGATCGCATCAGCAGGGGTTTCAAAAACAGCAAAAAAAGCATCGCCAATAAATTTGTCAATATCGCCATTGTTGCTGTAAATATGACGGGTCACAATTTCATAGGCTTCATTTAAAAATTCAACCACTTCTGCCGGTTTAAGCTTTTCTGAAACAGTGGTGAAAGATTTTATATCGCCAAATGCCATTGTCAGCTCGCTTTCGCGCGCGCGGATTTCTATTTTTTGTTCTTCCGAATATTGGCGGGCAATATTCCAGATATTGCGCGAAACATAAGGGCGAATTAAATCCAGCAGAATAAAGTCTTGCAGATTTTTCTCTTCCAATTCGCTCGAACGGCTGATTTTAATTTGGAACAATGCGCTGGTTACCAGTAAAGGCCGCGCGCGCAAAACAAGATGCCCCTGTTCCACTTCTTTATAGGTCAGCACCGCATCGGCGCCGGCCATATATGCCTGGGTGTAAATTGACGGATCGTATTTTTCCACCACCACCACCACAGGAACATGACGATACATTTCTTCTGCCTTCAAGGTGCGCAAGGCCGCATCGCCGCCGTCCAGATAGGCCGTGGCAATGACCAAAGCAGGAGGCTGATCAAAAAAAATCTCCAATGCCTGTTCAGTCGTGCTGGCATAGGCAATGGCAAATTCATCAAAGCCTTCACTCATAGCCAGGCTGGCAAGATCGCCTTCGAAAGCCGAGTAGTCATGTTTATCTACAATTAAAATTATTCCGCGCATATTTTTATCTCTTTAATTTTATTCCAAATGCCGAATTTTTGCAAGCGATTGGATATGAAAAATTGTTCTGCGAATAAATCTTTGCCTTATTGACCTTAAAGAATATAATTGGCATACTGTAATTTAGCAAGCAAGATGAACACACCTGAAAAAATCTATCGATATGAAAATGAACAGGAATATCAAGTGTTGAAAGCTTTGGCCCAGCATGTTCCAAAATCCTGTGATCTCAGCGCTATCATCAATCAAATGTTTGTCTTAATGCACAATGCTCAGGGCATTGGTCTGGCCGCGCCCCAAGTGGGCATATCAGCGCGTTTTTTTATCATTGAAATTGAGAAAAATCGGCCTTTGGTCTTTATTAATCCCGAAATTATTTCCACAAGCACTGATTTGAATATTCATGAAGAGGGCTGTCTGAGCCTGCCAAAGCTGTATGCAAAAGTGCAGCGTCCGGCATCAGTGAAGATTCAGGCCAGAGACGCTTCACATCGTCTTTTCACTCTTGAAGCCGAAGATATTCTGGCCACGTGTATTCAACATGAATTAGACCATTTGAATGGTGTTCTTTTTATTGATCATTTGAATGATGCCGCGCGCGAACAAGCCCTGCGCCGCTATAATAAAATTGTTGCCAAAGAGCAGAAAAAAGCAGGTCGATAGCCCATGCGTATACTTTTCAGCGGAACGCCTGAAATTGCTGTGCCGGCATTGGAATTTTTGCATGCGCATTATCCCATTGTTGCTGTACTGTGCAGCCCTGATGCCAAGGTCGGGCGCAAAGGGGTTTTGACGGCGCCCCCGGTGAAAATATGTGCACAAAAGATGGAAATTTCCATTCTTCAGCCCGAAAGGATTGATAATAATCTTATTCAAGAGGTACAGTTATTGCGCCCTGATTTGCTGGTATGTTTTGCGTATGGCAAGATTTTCCCCCAAGCATTTCTCTCGCTTTTTCCCCTTGGGGCTATTAATCTGCATCCCAGCCTGCTGCCTCTTTGGCGCGGGCCAAGTCCTATTCAGGCAACCCTGATGGCAGGCGAAAAAATCACGGGAATTTCTGTGCAGCATATGGCGGCCAAGATGGATGCAGGGCCGGTGATTATTCAGGAAAAAATCCAGATAGAAGAAGACGAGACAGCGCGTTCGCTTTCGTGCAAAGTAGCCCAAATGGCAGGGCTTTTCCTGCATAAGACCATCGCTCTTATTAGAGAGGGCAACGGCGCAGGAACGCCTCAAGATCATGACAAAGCCACATATTGTCACCTGATCACGAAAGAAACAGCACATTTAAATTGTGAAAATTCAGCTTACCAGCTTGAATGTCTTGTCAGAGCAATGTATGATTCTCCAGGGGCCCAGGCTGTGTGGCAGGGTAAAAACCTACGCGTACTTAAAGCAAAGGCCTTGGAGGATTTTCCCCAAAGTGCACAGCAAAAACCGGGGGATATTTTCGCCTGTGACAAGTCACTGGGCATTCTGGTGCAGACACGAAAGGGAGTGCTGGCCTTGCAGGAATTGCAGCTGGCGGGCAAGAAATGTCTGAATCATAAAGAATTCATTAATGGCAACAGCCATATTGTGGGCAGCCGTTTAGAATAGGGAGTTTTTACATATGCGCAAAGAAAGCATTCTGGATAATGAAGCATTTCGGGATGAAAATAATGAACGTTCCATCTTTAAGATAGCTGTTTGGTCATCATTGGCGTCTTTGGGCACAATGATTGTTGCCGCTATTCTCATTTTCTTTGTCACGGTAGCCCCTCGCGATGAAATTATGATGCCTAAAGTAGTGGGTCTGCATATTACAGACGCTCTGTTGCTGCTTCAGGAAAATGATCTCTATGCCAATATTGAAATGCGCTTCACAGACAGCAGCGACGATGAGGGTTTTATCTTAGAGCAAAAACCTTCCAGCAATTCTTGGGTGAAAGGAAATCGCAAGGTAAATTTGGTTGTCAGCCGCGGTAAAGTGATTAATTTGGTGCCTGATTTTAGAGGTCAAAGCCTGGATGATGTGAAACAAACGCTTTTAACCACATTTGGCGATAATCTGCTGTATATCAAAGAGCCGCTTGTCTATGCTTTTGACGAGAGCCCCAGCGGCACGGTGATTGGCCAGCGCCCGGATCCCGAAGCAGAATTGACACGCAATACCCCCCTTGAGCTGATTATCAGCCGCGGGCCCAGCATGGACACCAGCAATGTGGTGAAAACCTTTACCGGAGATTCTTATCGCAAAGCCATGGAATCTTTGGCAGAGCAGAATATTCCTTTCAATTTTGTCGCTTTAGAGCAATTTGACAGCGTGCCCAAGGTGATTGATCAGTCTCCTTTGCCTGGCACAGTGTTGAATGAAGGCCAAAGAGTAACTTTAAGTATTTCCCGCCCAAGAGCAGATGTTTTAGGCGAGAATGTT
Organism: Spirochaetaceae bacterium; assembly: GCA_020024055.1. GTDB lineage: Bacteria > Spirochaetota > Spirochaetia > WRBN01 > WRBN01 > JAHHUI01. The sequence goes on from JAHHUI010000020.1 coordinate 13,598, forward strand.
TTTGGGATTTTCTCTTATGATGTGCCCGATGCCCAGCGGCCTACCAGAATAGAAGCCCTGATGGAACGCCCAGGAATGGATCCTGAAATATTATTCACCACAATGCAGAAAAATGTGACCTTAACCATTCCTTATATTGCACCCCTGGGTTCACAGCTGATAATTAAAATAGATAATAATGAAACATTGCGCCATCCTATACGATAAATTTATGTATGAGGCAAGGCCATTATTATATTATTGGTGCAGGATTTTCAGGACAAGCGATTGCCAGGGATATTCTGCACTATCATCAGGGTGAAGTTCTTGCTTTTTTAGACAATGATCGCCAAAAAATAGGTACTGAAATACAGGGAATTCCCGTTTTGGGGCCTATTTATGGTGCCTTACGCAGCCTGGACAAAAGTGCCCAAGTACTTATCGCGATTCCGCGGTTGCCCAAAAATGAATTGCATCAATTATATCAGACTCTTATTGAACATGGATTCAAGCATATTTCTATTTTGCCTTCTGCATCCCAGCTTTTGACGGCCACGGGTTCTTTAGCCCTGACACGTGAGGTGGATCCTGCTGACTTTCTTGGGCGTGCGCCCATTGTTTTGGATATGCAGAAAACATTGGCCTATTTACAGGGAAAACGTGTTCTTGTGACAGGGGCGGGAGGATCAATCGGCAGTGAACTCTCGCGCCAGCTGTTGCTGGCCGAATGCCAGCGTTTATATATTTTGGGCCATGGCGAAAATTCTATTTATCAGCTGGATAAAGAATTAAAAAAACTTCAGGCTACAGGCATCGGCAGCAATACACAGGTGGTGAGCGTGATTGGCGAACTGCAGGATCAGCGTTATATAGATTTCTTGCTCAGTCGCCTGAATGTAGATATGATTTTTCATTGCGCGGCGCATAAACATGTGCCCCTGATGGAAGGGAATCCCGTCGAGGTGATAAAAAATAATGCCTTTGTCGTGCATTTTCTGGTGCAGGCAGCCTTGAAGAACAAAGTGCCACATTTCACCCTTATTTCCACTGATAAAGCTGTAGAGCCCTTTAATGTGTATGGTGTGAGCAAAGCCTTGAGCGAAGAAATCGTGCTTCAGGCGCATGAGGCAGGGCATGAGGGCTTTTCTTTGGTGCGTTTTGGCAATGTTTTGGGCAGTCGCGGGTCTATCATTCCTTTATTTAAAGAACAAATTATTACCGGTGGGCCGCTGACTATCACGCATAAGGATATGAAGCGCTATTTCATGACAATTCCCGAAGCTGTCAGCCTGGTGCTTTTGGCCGGGGGAACACAGAGCAAAACAGGCTGTTATTTATTAGAAATGGGTGAGAGTGTGCGTATTGTCGACCTGGCCATGCAGATGCTGGAATTTTATCATATTGACCCCAAGAAAGATGAGATTCAGATTGTATATACAGGTATTCGCCCAGGAGAGAAATTGGATGAAAAACTGTATGCCGATGATGAATGTATTGAAGAAACAGAGTATCGCAGATTGCTGAATATCTCTGCCAAGAATAGGCGGCAAATTGATTTAGATACGCTGATGAGTGAATTATCGCCTATATGTTTTTATGATGAAAAGCATGAAAATATGTATCGAAATCGGCATATTTTGAGGAAAATATTGCAAAAATACTATAAAAATCTTGAAAATAAAAGTGATGAACCCGAGTATTGATTTACTTGTGAAACAATAAATTTCACCCGTGAAACAATTTTAAACACGCGGAGCTTCTTTCGGGTCAATAGGGTTTGCGTCTTTAAATACAGAGAAGACAACATCTCGCCCGGGGCTGCTGCGGCCCAAAACGTCGCCCACACCAATACGGTCGCCCACTTTCAACATGCTGGAACTGACGCCTGCATAAATATAAATATAACCACCTTCATGTTCAACCAAAACAATGGGGCCCAATTCACGATAGCGCCCATGATACACCACAGTGCCCGATGCCACTGCGCGTACATCCTGCGGGGAAGAGAGCTGAATTTTAATACCGCCTTGTTTTCCTTCATGCTTCACCATACGACCCGATACGGGCCAAGTGATATTGTTCACCATGGGCAGGCTTTGTATATTGCGGCTGCGCACACTGGGGGTCACAGTGCTGGCTACGGCGATGCCCATATCTGTTGCGCTTGTGTTTCCTGAAAGGGCTAGAACTTCACCAACTTTTAACACAGTTTTTGATGTTCTATTATTAATACTTAAAAGCTGATTCACAGAAATATTATATTTCCTGGCAATACTATAATAAGTATCTCCGGCCACGACACGATGTGTGCCAGAGGCAGAAGAGGTGCTGCGTGCAGAACTGGAAGAAGAGCTTTGACCTTGGCCGGGAATTCTTAAAATTGTCCCTACTTTAACAGATGTGGGATCAGTGATTCCATTGGCATCCATCAGGGTCTTTACCGAGATGCCAAATTGGCGGGCCACCCGATAGAGAGTTTCACCATTCTCAACTTTATGAACAACTTGGCCACTGATGTAGGCAAGGCTGAAAAAGAGGACAATTAAAATTAGAGATACTCTCATGGTTATGTTTCTCGACAGTGAAGTCTATAAAATTGATGCTGCTGAGAAGAAGTTTTTTACTCGTCAAAAGTATTTCCCAAATACAGCTGACGCGCCATCTCATTGGATAAAATTGTTTCTCGATCTCCAGAGACAAGAATATTGCCCAGATAAATAATATAAGAGGTATAAGCTAGGCTGAGTGCTTCACGCACATTGTGGTCAGTCAGCAGGATTCCAATGCCTTTTTTAGAAAGATAACGAATAATTTTCTTCACAGAGAGCACAGCGATGGGGTCTACCCCGGCAAAGGGTTCATCCAAAAGCAGAAAGCGCGGATGTGTGGCCACGGCACGGGCTATTTCCAGGCGACGTCGTTCGCCCCCTGAGAGGGTGTAGGCAGGCTGTTTGCGCAGAGAAGAGATTTGAAATTCTTCCAGCAATTCGTCTGTTTCTATTTCCTTTTGTCTTTTGCTCATGCCCCCAAAAAGCTCTAAAGAAATAAAAATATTTTCTTCTACAGTGAGTTTTTTGAAGATAGAGCTTTCCTGGGGCAGATATGTGAGCCCAATGCGTGAACGTTTGGACATTGCCAGGCGTGTGATCTCACAATTATCAATGTAAACAGAGCCGCTGCTGGGTGTGATGAAGCCGGCAATCATATAAAAAGTGGTGGTCTTACCTGCACCATTAGGGCCTAAAAGTCCAATAATTTCCCCTGGGGGCACGGAAAATGACACCGACTGAACAGCTTTTTTCTTTCCAAATGATTTTGAAAGACCCACAACGCTTAGGCCATAATTAACGATTTCATCATCAGGAGAAAAAATAAGATTAGGATTATTCAAATTCTATCCTTTCATCATCCATGCTGCCAGAAATTCCGCCTTCCAGGATGACTTCTTTCGTTTTTAAATTAATAGT
>JAHHUI010000021.1 GCA_020024055.1 Spirochaetaceae bacterium
GTGTACAGCAGAAAACAGCTGCCTGAAATTATGCAGGAAGCATTGAAAAATAATAACAGCGATCAATTTAAAAGTATCGCAGACAATTATTTTTGGGAAACTATTTTTACAGACTGGCAGCTGCGCAAAACATCTATTTGGCTCAGCAATATTTACATTGGCACATCAGACGAAGAACAGCCTATTCCCCTGATGCAGGACATGCTGTATTGGATAAAAGACGGCCTGACCATCAATGAAAAACAAGGCGAAGTAGACGGCTATCGTTTTAATAATTTATATATGACCACCACCATGACCACATTAGAACAGCAGCCCTCTTTCAGTATAGATTTTGGGTTCCGGCATCTTCCCTTTGTGCTGAAAATGCTGGAAACCCATTTAAAAAATTTATAAATACAAATCTCTCTCGCCTTTTTCCAGGCGTGCCAGCTTATCTTTGGTGTCGGCGCGCACCTTCTCATTGGCGATTTTTTCCAATTCTTGCTCATAATACGCAGGGTTATTGGTTTCGGGGCAAAAATCCAGACTGAATTCTTTCAATGTGACCAGGGCATTAGGCTGGCACACCAGCTGAATAAGCCCGCTTTTGGCCAATTCCATGAATCTGTCGCCCGTGCGGCCGCATCGATAGCAGGCTGTGCAAAAGCTGGGCATATATCCCCCCTGCGCCAGGCTGCGCACCACTTCGGCCAGGCTGCGTTCATCCGTGATGGAAAATTGAGCTGTCTTTTCCTTCTCTTCTTTATATACACTATAGCCGCCCACGCCCGTGCAAGAGGCAGCAGACATCTGACTGACGCCTAAAGTCAAAGCCCGATTGCGCACTTCGATGCTCTCACGCGTGGAGAGAATAATCCCCGCATAAGGCAAAGACAAACGCAGCACAGCCACCACCTGTAAAAATTCATCATCCGTCAAAGCATAGGGAAACATCTCATTATCCACACCAATGGCTTTTTTCACGCGTGGCACGCTCAGCGTATGCGGCCCCACACCTTGATCTTTTTCCAAAATATGCGCATGGCGCAGCATAGCGATTGTTTCATATCGCCAGTCATCAAGGCCATACAATACCCCAAAGCCCACATCTTCAATGCCGCCCATCATGGCGCGATGATGGGCGCTAGTGTGATAGTTGAAATTACTCTTTGGCCCCGAGACATGCATGTTCTCATAAGTTTTGCGGCGATAGGATTCCTGAAAAAGAATATACGTGCCAATTTCGGCATCATGCAGGGCTTTATAACCAGCCACGTCGGTGGCGGCGATATTCACATTGATTCGGCGCAGATTCAGTGCATTTTCTTCCACGCTGTAAATAGCCCCGATGGCATCCAAAATGTAAGAAAGAGGAATATTCACCGGATCTTCGCCTGCTTCCAGGGCAATGCGTTTATGTCCCATATTAATCAATGCACGCGTCTCTTCTTTAATTTCATCCATAGTCAATTTTTTGCGCATCATTTCTTTATTTTTGAAGCTGTAACCGCAATAGCGACAATTATTGACACAATGATTGGCGACATACAGCGGGGCAAACATCACCACGCGATTGCCATAAATAGCATGTTTCACTTTTCCGGCTGCTTCCCAGGTGGCCCTGCGCAATTCCTCATCCTCAATGGCTATCAATGCGGCTGCCTCTTCCAAAGTCAATCCTTTAGCTTCTTCGGCTTTTTTCAAAATAGCCAAAACCTCATCATGGCTGTCCACGCGTTCACGCCCGGCTTCCAGCAGAGCCATGATCTCCTGCTCATTCTCAATATTGCGCGCAATTTGCGCCCATTCCTCTCTAGCAGCATCTACCATACATCCTCCCCATAATCGCCGCGTGTGCCCGAGACATAGCGGCCAATACTTTCTATTTTATCTGTAACTCTCTTTCTTATATCAGAGAGTGCTGATCCATCCAGAGGTTTTGGATAAATTTCATACATTTTTCTAAAATTTTCAGGTTCTGCCTTTTGCATGAGCACATTGGCGCCCACTTTCAGGGCCAAAGTGATATCACCGGCCAAAATATTCAGCGAGCTGGTGGCAGGCACCAGGGCCTTGGGCAAAACAAGACGCGCCAATGCTACTGCCTTCAGGCTTAAAAAAATATCCCCGGCAGGCACATGCCGCAGAGGCGTGGCCGCATGGGGAATGAAAGGACCAATGCCCGCCATGCGCAGATTCATCTTCTGAAGCAGCAGTAAGTCATCGGCAATGGCGGCATGCGTCTGCCCTGGCAGGCCAATCATAAATCCTCCGCCGGTCTGAAACCCCGTATCAATGAGACTTTGCGTCGCCTGAAGGCGTTTTTCCAATGTGGAATCGGGATGCAGAAGATGATAAATCTTAGGATCAGAGGTTTCATGCTTAATCAGATAGCGATCGGCCCCAGCAGCTTTGAAAGCCAAATAATCTTCTTTGGACCTCTCGCCCAGGCTCAGCGTCACGGCCATATCAGGATAAGTCTGTTTAATCCTTTGCACCAATGCACACACACGCGCCTGGGTGAAGCTCAAGTCCTCGCCCGACTGTAGCACCACAGTGCGATAGTCAGCCTTATGCGCTGTTTCCACGGCAGAGAGAATCGCATCATCGCTCATGGAATAGCGAGGAATATCTTTGTTGCCGGCATTCAGGCCGCAATAGGCACAAAAGCAGCGGCATGCGCTGGAAAATTCTACAATGGCACGCAAATGCACCCCATCGCCCACCATATCTTTGCGCTTTTGATCTGCGGCCTCAAAAAGGATTTTGGCATCTTCTTCATCAAGGTCCAGCATTTCAATCAGTTGTTTCTGTGTGGCCTGGCCTTTGTTAAAAAGCTGATTAATACTTTTTCTCACTGCGGATGTCATGAAAGCCTATTATAAATAAGTGAAGACTTTTTTTCCAGAACTCTTTAACTTTTGACTGTACTTTGTCATTTATGCTAAGATGCACATTATGGCCTATCATCTGATTCGCTCGCCCAGGCTGGAAAACCTGATTGCCCATCACCGCGACATTTTTCTGAAAAAAGATCTCTTTGATGATTCCTTGCTTCTTATTGTGCAGAATCAGCAGACTTCCGACTGGCTGTCACATACGCTTTCACGCGCACAGGGCATCTTGATGGGCTTTTCCTGTCAATTAACAGAACAGGCTTTTCGTCAGCTGGCCCTGGGCTTTCCTCAAATACGCAAGGCTGTGCAGCTGAATGAGGAGACAGGCGAAATGGGCCAGCCTTTTCTCTTTGATGATGACTTGCAGCTGCTGATTTATCACACAATACAAAATTCTCTTGATCATCCTCAGCTGGGCTTTATTCAAGACTATGCTCGGCGCATGGACACAGGCGATGTGCATGTGCATCTGTGGAATCTCTCGCGCGACATTGCTTCGTGGTTTGCGCAATATGCACGCAGCTGCCACCCCCTGATGCAGGCATGGCGAGGCAACAGGCATGCGAATGTGCCCCTTGATCAGGAAACAGAAATCTGGCAAAGATTTTTATGGCACAGCATTTTCGGCGGCGATGCGCCGGCATACAATTTCCTGGGCGATGCGCTGGATCGCATCATGCTGTCCAAAGAGGCTTATGATGGGCATATCAGGCGCGTGGTGCTGGTGGGATCGGCTTTTCTGAATGAGGTTTATCTGGGCTTTCTTCATTTCCTGGGCAAAGACATAGACATTTATCATTTCATGCTTCAGCCCATGGCCGATGCACACCCCAACCCTAATCTGCCTTTTCTGCTGAATCATAAAGAGATGTTCACCCAGCTGCAGGATTTCTTTTCTGCCTTCCCGGGCACGAAGATTCAAACTCTGGAGATGGAAAAAACAACTCCAAAGCACACCCTGGGCATATTACAGCACAGTCTGTATTATGGCCAGATTCCCCAAGAAAAAATTAAAATCGATCACAGCATACGCCGTATCACATGCAGCGACGAAGAGCGCGAAGTGGAAGTGCTGAAAGACATGCTTCTGCATACCCTGGACGAAGATGAAAACCTGGAGCTCACCGACATTGCTATCCTGGCGCCCGACATTAATAAATATGCACCTTATATTCAGGCAATTTTCGATCGCGGCGAAGAGGGGCAACAGCTGGCCTATAATATTATTGACCTTAATGACAGTGCCGATCCGTCTTTCATTCAGGCCAGCCTGGGCCTGATGAATTTGGCGGGGGGGCGATTTTCCCGCAAAGAAATCTTTGAATTGCTGGACAATCCGCTGCTGATGCAGCGCTATCGCATCCAGGACGACGATCGCGCCATATGGCTGGATTTCTGTGAAAAAACCCAGATTTTGCTGGGTAAAGATGCCGATCAGCGCAGAAAAATGGACCTGGGTCATAAAAATATCAATACATTTGATCATGGCTTTTTTCGTTTCACCCTGGGCCAGACTTATGGAGAAATTGATACAAAACTTGGGCAGACGGTGGCTTCTATGGGCCAGCAGACAGCAGAAAAAATTAGAAATTTCACTCTGATTATACAGCAGCTGTATGAAGATTTTTACCCCCTAGCAGGAATGAAAAAACCCCTGTATGAATGGTTGGATGTGATAGAAAAACGCCTGACCTATCACCTGAGCGACAAATCGGCCGAACTCAAGCCCCTGCGCGTGGCTTTTTCCCATCTGCGCGAAAGCTGTGCCAAGATGAGCGCCTTGCCCTATGGCCAGCAGCCGCTGTCTTATTTCATTGCCAAGGAAATTATCAGCGACGTGCTGCGCCGGCAAAAAAGAAAAATCGGGCGCTATCTGGCCCATGGCATTGTCTGCTCATCACTGATCCCCCTGCGTGCATTGCCTTTTAAAATCATTATCATTCTGGGCCTGAACAATGGTGAATTTCCCCAATCAGCTGCCCAGAAAAACCGTGAATATGACCTGATGCAGAGTACAGGCATCAAGGCCATGACAAAAATTAATGCGCAAAAGCAATATTTAGACCGCTATGCTTTTTTGGAAACGATTTTCTCCGCCAGAGAACAATTATGGCTGTTCCATCAGGACAGAGACTCGATCACAGGCGAGAAACTTTCTCCTTCCAGTTCATTGGCAGATCTAGAATTATATCTGCAAAGCGTTTTGTGCCATGCGCAAGACTTGGCCCATCATCAAATCTCTTTTCCCAAAAGCCCCTTTTCTCCCGATTTATTCCGCAGCACATATCCATGGAAAAGCTTTGATACATATCATTTATCCTTGGCCAAAGTACGCCACAGCGGCCAAATTCAAATTCAGCAGGAAAAACTACCATGGTCTATGTCCGAAGAAACACAAGAAGACCCCCCAGCGGCGATATGGCACAGCACCTGGCAGGACAATATCCAGGTACATCAGCTACAGCGATTTGCCCAAAGCCCCATCATCTATTTTTTTGACAAAGTCCTGGGCGTGGATCACAGCATGCTTTCCCAATCAGATGCCGCCGAACAGCAAGATGAACACTATGAACTGACTTCATTAGAACAATATACCTTATATGAAAAGCTGATTACCCAGACGATAGAAATGGGAAAAGATTTCTCATGGCATCGCTTTATTAATGATGATCGCAGCAGGCGCCTGAAAGAGGGCAATATCAGCCATGCCCTGCTCTCGCGCCAGGCCTATATTCGTCTGGAAGAATATGCCGACTGGATAAGCGAATCTCTGGGCCATTTGCCCTTGGGCCAGATGAGCACGCCATGTATTTTTCATGATAAGCAGAAAGGAATGAATATTCTGCTGCCTGCCCAATATCACATACAGGGAAAAAGTGGCATCATTTATGGCCAATGCCCACTGCTGTTCACAGACCATACGCAAAAAACTATACATTATATACACCTGAATGCCCGCAGCGATGAACAAAAACAAGATGAGATGAGAAAATACAGTACTCTGGCTCAGGACTATCTTTATTTTCTTCTGTGCCGCCTTGCTCAAAGTGAATATGATTTTCATGCGCATGTATTCTGCCTGAAAGACAAAGAATATCTGAGCGTGCAATTTGCCCCAGTGGAAATAGAGGAAGCACAAAATATGATTGACAATTTGAGCAAATGCTTTTTGTTAAGCAAAGCAGAAGCACCCTATTTCAGCATTTATCAGACAAATGAGCCCCTGAAAGAAGAAAAAGAACTTATTAAACTCAATTCCATTAAAAAACGCTTGCTTTTCAGGCATGAAAAAGAACTTTTGCGCTCTTTTTATTCTCGATGCAATAATTTTACCTTTAAGAAGCTATAAAAATTAAACACGCGCGCCGAAGTACAATAGGACGAGTATTTTTATTAAAACCGGCCTCGATTTAAGAAATTCGTTTCGGTAGACGATAGATCTCATCAAGATACTTGAATAAAAGAATGTAAACTAGCTTTAGTACTGTGGAAATAGAAATATGAGTGACAATACTGAGAAAAAAAAGTCTTTGATAGAACACATCTTTGATATTTTCTCCGGCGGCGGAAAAAACACCGAAGAAAGACAAAAAAAGCGCATGATGAAGGGTTTGACTGACTTGCTGAAGCGCAGACAAAAATATTATCAATTCTCCACGCATGAACTTCAGCCTAGTGTTGCCAAATTTTTCTTTGACATTTATCTTGTCATGGGCCCGATGAAGCCCTTCACTCAAAATTTATCAAAGTCTGAGCAAATTCGCAGCATTGTCGTGGAACATTATCTTTCTGAAGACATGCGTGAATTCATAGTTGAACTGAACAGCGACACTATGGTCCATCGTTTCGACTCAGTCGATCTCTCTGAAGTGAAACGTACAATGAAAGAAAAAATTGAAGCGATTCATGCCTCTTTGCAAAATCGCAGCATATCCAGCCTGATTAACATTACCTATGCTTATATTTGCTCTTTGGCGGAATTTTCCAGTTTTGATTTCTACTCAGTTCTGAAAAAATTTGATCCCGGCCTGCCTGTGGCCAATTTTGAATATAAAATTGAGCCCAAACCTGTTCCTGCCAGCCAGCTGATCGACGACCTGGACGATTTTTTAATGGTTTCTATTCCTATACTTTCGGGCATAGACTGGGATGAGATTTTTGATATTTTGAAAGACTATCGCAATACAGAAATTGTGAATCGCCATTCCTGGAAAAAAATGCTGCAGTCTATCACAGACATGATCTCAACGCAGACATTTGAATCTATTATTAAAGTGATTCGCAATGATCCTAATCTTCAGATTAAGGCCACGATTACAACTGTAGACATTGTGGGCCCTTATCTGAAGAAATTGGCACGCAATGCGAAAAATCTAGTGCAGAAAATTGAGCAGAATCAGCGGCGCAAAAATAATGAAAAAATCGGGCGTGATCTCTTTGCCGGTGCTGATTATGGCAGTGCTCTGCGTCAATACACAAAACAAAGAAACAAAGAAATATTCGGCGAAAGCATAGAAGGTTATGAGGCTACAGAAATGCTCAGCGCCTTGGTTCATTTCGCGAATATTTATGTTGACCGCGATATTAAAAAATTATTAGACCGACTGATTCTGATTGGAAAATGGACAAAAAATTCCTATTATAAGGACTTTTCCGATTCTATCCAGGAATTACTGCAAAATCGTGTTGATATTCTAGACTTTGACGGCACATTGACAGAAGATTCTAATTATGTGGTGCGCCTGAAAAGCCTGGTGCGAGCGCCGAGCAAAGACAAGTCTGCATTGAATAGTCTGGTCTTGGAAATCAATGCCAAGGCTTTTGGTCTGATTCGCGACGCGAACAAAAATTACACTATTTTGGCGCGTTCTTTGAAGTCTTATATTGACGATTTTAAGAAAAAACCTGCCAGTGAGCTTGTGACAAACTGGGATGATGTAGGAAAAGATCTTGACCGACCACTGGGTCGATACATGGCTGATTTATATACCAAAGTGTATCAGTTGATTCAAATGATGCAACAATATGTATAAATAAACAGGGCTTTTATGCGTAAAGCCCTGCTTTTCTTTCCTTTTAAGTCTCGAGGATTCATTTCCTCTTGACTTTTTTATTATTTCTCCCATCTAATTAGATGCTGAACCAAAATTACAGACAGACCAAAAGGAGTTTTTTATGGCAAAGAAGCCGTTTAAAGCGGAAGTAGACCGCCTGTTGAAACTGATTATTCATTCATTATACAGCAACACAGAAATCTTCCTGCGCGAGCTTATCAGCAATGCCAGTGATGCATTGGACAAAATGAAATTATTGACCCTGATCGAGGATCAATTCAAAAATGAGGATTTTAGCCCACGTATTGATATAGAAATTGATGAAGAAAATCATACTCTAACCATTACAGACAATGGCGTGGGCATGAGCGAGAATGAGCTGAACACCAATCTGGGTCAGATTGCTCATTCGGGCACGGCTGAATTTCTGGAAAAACTGACCGGAGACAGCAAAAAAGATTCGAATTTGATTGGGCAATTCGGCGTGGGGTTTTACAGTGTCTTTATGGTGGCAAAATCTGTTCTGGTGCGCAGCCTGCGCGCCGGCGAAACCCAGGCACACAGCTGGGAAAGCGACGGCACCACCGGCTATTCCATTGAAAAATGTGATTTCAACGGCAAGCACGGCACCAGCATCCTCATTCATTTGACAGAAGAACATTATGAATTTGCCACACGCTGGCGGGTGCAAAATATCATCGAGCGCTATTCTAATCATATCGCTTTTCCTATTTTCCTGCATTATCAGGAAACAAAATTTGAAGGCGAGGGCGAAAATCGCACAGAATTCAAGCAGCCGGCAGAAGAGCAGGTGAACAGTGCCCAGGCTTTGTGGACGCGCAGCAAAAGCGAGCTGAAAGAAGAAGACTATATCAATTTCTATCACACCTTCGCCCATGACCAAGAAGATCCCTTATTCTACAGCCATACAAAAGCCGAGGGAAATCTGGAATATACCACATTATTTTATATTCCCCAGAAAGCCCCAATGGACCTCTATCAGGCCAATTATCAGGCTGGGGTAAAACTATATGTCAAGCGTGTGTTTATCACCGATGATGACAAAGAATTATTGCCTATTTATCTGCGTTTTGTCCGCGGCGTGATTGACAGCCAGGATTTGCCCTTGAATGTCAGCCGCGAGATTTTGCAGCAGAATCGTATTCTGGCTAATATTCGTTCGGCCAGCGTGAAAAAATTACTGGGAGAATTCAGAAAACTGGCCGAGACGGACAAAGAAAAATTCAAAATCTTTGTGGAACAGTACAATCGCGTCCTTAAAGAAGGTTTATACAATGATTTTGCCCACAAGGAAGACCTGCTGTCTGTTATTCGTTTCAAGTCCACTCATGGTGAAGACTGGGTCAGCCTGGCCGAATATAAAGACCGTATGAGCGACGAGCAGAAGGATATTTATTATATCACCGGCCAGAATGAGCAAGTGGTGCGCTCGAATCCTCTTTTGGCGGCATACAAGAAAAAAGGCTATGAAGTTCTCTTGCTGAGCGATGAGATTGACGAATTTGTCATCCCTATGGTCAGAGAATATCAGGGCAAACCACTGAAGGCAATTAACCTGAGCGAAAACGATTCTCTCTTCGATGATGATGGCGGGGCTGTGCCCGATGATGAAAAGCATAAAGAGTTACTGGAAAAACTGAAAAAGCAATTGGAAGACCGTGTGCAGGAGGTGCGCTATTCCAAGCGCCTGGAGGAAGCACCGGCGGCATTAGTGAACAGTCAGGACGGCCTGAGTATGCAGATGAATCGTATGTTCAAGATGATGGGGCAGGAGACTCCGGAGGTAAAACCTATTTTAGAACTAAATGCGAAACATCCTGTGATAGAAAAGCTATTGCTAATGGACAGTGAAGCCGAACTTAAAGACTACGGTGTCATGTTATTAGACGCTGCCTACTTGGCAGAGGGGCTTTTACCCAAAGAGCCACATATATTTGCCAAGTTGCCCTTTAAGTTACTTTAGACATCCTCTGGCCCTTCCCTCCTCTCCTGCCTCCTTCCCGGGACGGGCCCCCTTTTTGTCTCATTGTTTTCACGAAATCACTTTATTGCATTCTGCCAATACCTGGGCAATCACATCTTTCAGCTGTGCAGCGGCCAAAACTTTAATACCCTGGCTTTTTTCAATGCCCGTGCCTGAAAAAATCCCAAAGCCCAGATCCTTGGCGCTTTTAATCCGCTTGCCCATATGCAAAGCCGGCCGTATCTCTCCCGAAAGAGCAATTTCCCCTGCACTGACCACAGAGGGAAAAGCAATATTTGTCCGTGCTGAATACAGAGCCAAAGCCAAAGGCAAATCAATGCCCGGCTCGGTCAGGCGTATGCCCCCAGAAACATTCACATAAACATCCTGATCAGAAAATTTCAGGCCCACATGTTTTTCCAGCACAGCCGCAATGCGCAAAGCCCGACTGGCATCAATACGCTCGGAATACACACGGCTCATTCCCGATTTCGCCGGCACTGTCAGGGCTTGAATCTCGTGAAAGAACACACGGCTGCCCTCATAGGCACAAGCAATGGCGGCCCCGGCAGGCACATGGCGATGAAAAAACTGCGCCTGTTCTTTCTCTGTCAATTCTTTCAGGCCTTGCTCTTCCATGATGAATAGCCCTAATTCGTCTACGGCGCCGAAGCGATTTTTAATGGCCCGCAGAATACGCACCTCATGATCACCTTGCTCAAAATACAGCACTGTGTCCACCAAATGTTCAATGGCTTTCGGGCCGGCAATACCGCCGTCTTTGGTGACATGGGTAACCATAAAACAGGCAATATTCATCTCTTTGCACAGGCCAATCACCTCATGCGCACAGCGTCGCACCTGATTCACCGTGCCGGGAATCATGCCCGCCTCCCCACTGTATAATGTCTGTGCCGAATCGACTATCAGCAGCTGCGGGGCTTCTTTTTTAATCGTCTGTAAAATGGCATCTAAATCTGTCCCCGTATACAAGGCAATGGCTGCATCAATACCCAGGCGATTAGCACGCAGCTTTATTTGCCCTGGACTTTCTTCGCCCGAGACATAAAGGATTTTTCCCTGGCTGCCAAAGCGCTGGCAGATTTGCAGCAATAATGTTGATTTTCCAATACCTGGCTCTCCGCTGAACAGCATGGCTGCCCCGGGCACAATGCCCCCGCCCAGCACTTGATTCACTTCTTTAAATCCACTGTCATAACGATGGCTGTCTTCTGCCTTCACAGCGGAAAGAGTGGTCAGCGCACCGCTGCCCTTGAAAAAAGCACTGCTGGCCGAGGCGCTTGAAGCAGAAACTGTTTTCTCCTCAAAAGTGTTCCATTCTCCGCAGGACGAACACTGGCCGCTCCATTTGCTTTCTGTGTGTCCACAGGCGCTGCAGATATAGGTTGTTTTTGCCTTGGCCATAGATGCAGGGCCTCCCTTCAAATTGCAATACCTTGCAAATCATAGCATAATTGGCCCGGCACTGGCAAAGCTTTCCCTCTTGACGGTATAAAAGAGCATCGTGTATGATTTTATTTGTTTTGGCTCTAAATAGAAAAATCAATCTCTGTTTAGATTTATTTTCACAAAAATCAAGGTAACATTTATGTCTAAAAAGAAATCTCCTGCGCCATCTTCGGGCACACAGCACAAAAAACCCAATCTGCCTGTTTTCATTCTCTCTTCAATCCTGCTTATTATTCTTGTTGTCAGTTTCGTTTTTGCGCCGGCTTTTGTTCCTGTCCAGTCAATCAGTCAGGGCATTGTTTTTGGGCGATACGGTTCGCAGGAAATTGCCTATAGGCAGGGAAATATTTTTGCCCGTGACCTCGAGCATGCCATGCAGGAAGCTTCTTCCCAGGGATATGACGTGAATTCACCTTTTATCTATTACACTATGTGGCTGCGAGCTTTTCGCACAGCCTCGCAATATGCCGTGCTGATGGATCATGCCCAGCACAGTGGAATTGATATCGGCGAAGATCAATTGATGGACGGCATTAAAGAATCAGGATTTTTCAGTCGCAATGGTGTTTTCAATGCCGCTGATTTTAATAATATGTCTCCCGATCGCCGTCAGTCCATCATCAACGATATCCGTCATTCTCTTTTAATTTCTTCCTATCAGGAAGAACTAACACAAAATATTATTCGTTCTGACGCGGCCATGGCTGTTTTGGCCCATCCATCAAACAAGCAGCGCAATTTTCGCATGGCCATTTTCAATTTTAAAGACTATCCTGCGGAAAAAATTCGTGCATTTGCAGAAGAAAATCCCCAGCTGTTTCAGCAGATTTCTGTTAAGCGCATATTGATTCAAGGCAAAAAACAAGATGCCGTGCGCATATATTCGCGCCTGGTGAATAAAGAAGCTGAATTCAGTTCCATCTTTTTCGAGAATTCCCGCGAGGAATTCGCCAATGAAGACATCAGTGCTCAGGAAGGTGATCTTGGCCAGAGATTTTTCTATCAAATCTCTGATTCGCTTCAAAACCCCCCTGATGCAGTGAAAATCTTCAGCCTGAAGGAACAAGGCATTTCCGAGCCCGTGCGCTATAAAACCCAGGACGAAAAAAAAGAAGTTTATGCAATCTATCTTGTGACAAAAGTAAAAACCGACCTCAATCCAAAGAGCAGCAGCCAAAGACAGACTGTGCTGGATTATCTTATTGCAAATAGAAAAGGCCTGATCAGCGATTATTTCATTGGCCAGGTCAGCCTGATTAAGGCAGTCAATTTCAATGCCAGCGTACCCGCGCCGGGCAAAGCGATTCAAACAGATTATTTCAGCATGGTCTATCGTCTGAATCCAGAGACACTCTCACGCCAGGAAGCTATGTATTATCCCTATAATGGCGATATTCGTTCTTTCCTTGATTCTTTCGGGTTAGACAATCAGAACATCGCCTCAGCCGTACTGTCCTCGCGAGAATTTTTCTTCCAGGCATTCAGCCTTCAGCCGGGGCAGATTTCACAGCCCATCATTTTAGACAATGCCGTGCTTGCTTTGCAGATGATTAACGAACAGCCGGTGGAAGTATTGCCTAATATTAATTCTACACTAGACTTCCTTTTGGCATATTTCCTGGGCCAGAATACAATGACATCAATGATTGACCAGGCCCTGGAAAGCCGGCGATACAAAGATAATTTCAACAAAGTGTATGCCAAGAAGATTGAACCGCTTGTGCAACAGCAGCAAGCTGCCAGCCAGATGCCGCAGACGAATGCATCGCCAGAGGGATTTGGCCCCCAGGCTCCGTCATTGCAAATGCCGTCAAATCCAGGTATTGGCATTGCTCCTTAAAGAGCAGCAACTTATAGAAAAATGAATGGCAAGTCTGTATCATTACAAGAGGTAGGAGACGGATACAATGTCCTGATGAATGGACAGGCTTTGTATTCGCGATATAAACCCAGACATGGCGCTGAAAGAGGCCTGCCTCAAGCTGAAAAAGCAACGCTTTATTTTGCACCCTGTCCCTTGCTTGGCTATGGGCTGGATAAATTTTTACAGACATTGCCTGATGACAGCCACATCATCGCTGTGGAATATCATGATGAACTCATCCCATTAACCAAGCAGCATCAAAACACATGGCAGACAGCTCAGATTGATGTTTTATTCCAGCCGCGCATCGAAGATATTGATGCTTTGCTGAAAAATAAAAATCTTGATCAATTCCGGCAATGTGTGTTTTTGCAGCTGAATCAAGGTTTTCAGCTCTTCAATGAACAATACATACAGATTTTGAATTTCTGCCGCCACAGCATTTATGTTCATCATCAAAATAAAGCGGTTTTCAAGCAAAACGGTGATTTATGGTTGAAAAACCTTCTCACCAATTTAAGCTTTTTCCCCCACACGGCGGCATATAATCTGGCCCCGGGCGAAGACCCTATAGTCATTGCCGGCGCGGGCACATCTTTAGAAATTAACCTGCCTCAACTACGCCAGTTTCGTCCATGTTTTCGTCTGGTGGCTGTTGATACGGCATTGCCATGTCTTTTGGCGCATGATATTGAACCTGATTTGGTTTTTGTTCTTGAATCCAGCTATCATAATCTGCAGGATTTTATTCCCTGCCTGCGTCGTCCGGTGGCGATTTTGCGTGACCTCACCAGCCTGCCGCAGCAGATACGATTTCCCAGTACATTCCAATCTTTCTTCTTCACCAAATTTGCGCCTATTTCCCTGCTGGATCGCCTCTCAAGCGCCACCAATCTGCTTCAGATTCCCCCCTTGGGCAGCGTAGGTATCGCGGCCATGGCCTTTGCCCTGAAAATGACGCGCGGGCCTATATTTTTCACCGGGCTGGACTTTTCCTTTCCCCTGGGGAAAAATCATGCCCGAGGCGCTTATAGCCATAATATGACATTACAAAACTGGAGCCGCCTGTCTCCCAATCTCACCCTGATACAGCAATTAAATCGCCCGCTGATCGCACAAAAAAATGGCTTGGATGAAATTGTCTACACAGATGCCCTGATGCTTCACTATGCCCAAATGGCTAGCCAGGGCGATGCCCAGCGCATCTTCAGCCTGTCCCTAGCCGGACTGCCCTTAGGATATCCGCATGGCAGTCTCAGCCATTTGAAGCCTTGTCATCACAGTTGGGATTTTTTTAAAAATACAAAACAGCCTCATTCTCTAAAAGACTTTGCAAGGCAGGAGCTAGCCTTGCTGAAACAATTCTTTGATCAAGACACTTGCGTATTGCCGGCAGTGGATTATCTTTTCCTGGGTCATGGCATCAATGAAAAACAAAAGATTTTCACCAATGCAAATATCATGGCGCGTGCCGCACATATGCGCATTTTGTGGCAAAATATCGAGGCGGGAAAATTTTCTCTCTAAAGGGCATAGGCGATGAGTGCGGATAAATACATTCTTCCTGAAATATCAGCCAAACTGGCCCAAATTATTGAAATAGTGCGCGCAGAACAAAATCTTGATCTGCTTTTCCTGTCCAAGCAAAATGCCCAGGGCTTGATCAGCGAAATTATCTCGCATAGATCAGGGCCGATAGAATCTATTTTTGATGCTTTCCCACAGCTGGAAAATGGGCATATCATCCTGTTCTGTCGCCACACGCGCCCATTACATACAACAGAAAAAGATGAAGAAATGGCACATTGCCTGGCCCACCAAGGCATTGGGCTTTATCTGCTGCATCCGACTGCACAAAGACTGCGCCGCCTGAATGAATCTTCACTGCCCTCTGAAAATATCCAAATGCTGGATATGGATACCGTCGCTGCGCCTTTACAGCAAGGCGGCGCTCTGAGCAAGATGGTGAGCCATTATGAGCCGCGCGAAACACAGATTGCACTGCTGAAATTTATTTCCAGGCATTTTAATGAGAACACTATTGGCATCGCTGAAGGGGGAACAGGCGTGGGCAAAAGCTTTGCCTATCTCATTCCCGCCATCGAGTGGGCAGCAGCCAATCAAGAGCGCATTGTTATTTCGACAGCCACCATCGCCCTGCAGCAACAGCTGATGAACAAAGATATTCCCCTGGTGAAACACATGCTGGGCAGCCATGTAAAGGCTGTACTGATTAAAGGCAAACAGAATTATCTGTGTCTGCATCATTTATTTGAAATCATGGAAGAGGAAAAACTTTTCTTGAAAGAAGATGATCCGCTGCGGAAAATTGCCGACTGGGCAGAGGAAACAAAAACAGGTGATAAAGCTGATTTGCCTTTTTTGCCGCCAGAGGATTTATGGAATCGGCTTTCTGGCGACACAGAAACATGCCTGGGTGCAAAATGTCCTTTTTATCAAAAATGTTTTATCTTTAAGGCTCGCAAAGAGGCAGCCCAGGCGCAGCTGTTGATTGTGAATCATCATTTATTCTTTGCCGACCTGGTCTTGCGCCTTGAAATGGAAAATGCTGTCTTGGGCATTCTGCCGCCATTTCGAAAAGTGATTTTTGACGAAGCGCATCAGATAGAGTCATCGGCCACACATTTTTTTTCCAGCACATTTTCCCACTTCAGCATACAAAGACAAATCGGCCGCCTGATTCGCCGTCGGGGACAGCAGGAAATGGGCCTGCTGGCTCAAATTGCCGCCGAATTGCCCGCCAGCGAATATCACAATGCCTGTATAGAAAAAACACGAGCAGCAATTGACGAACTGAGTAGCGCAATCGAAAATCTGCACACCCAAAATATCGAATTGCATGAGCCCTCATTTCGCCTGTATGAAAGAACCAGCACACATATTATCTCTGCTGTGCTCCCTTTGCTGCAAAAACTTTTCCTTGCTTTATCCTCGCTTTCAGAGCTTTTAAAAACACTGTATCATATCTTAGATGAAGTGTGTATGAATGCCGAGCTGATTACTGAATTGCGTCTGAGCTATAGGCGATTGGTCCAATTAACAGAAATCTGCCAGAAATTCGTGCAATATCATCAGTATCCCAATGATATTTTCTGGGCCGAGCAAAGAAAAAATCGCTTTCAGGATATTTATTATGTTTATATGTGCACGCCGCTGAATATCGCCATGATTTTAGATCAGTATTTATACAAGCAAAATTA
>JAHHUI010000022.1 GCA_020024055.1 Spirochaetaceae bacterium
CGATGCCAAGCCAGTGGATATGGAGCTCTTGGTAAAGCAAATTGCTGCCGCTGATCGTTTTTACACAAAAGAACTACCCATGGATTTTCAAGTGCCCGCTGGAGATTATCAATTTTTTGTTGGTGAAAAGGAAATTTCACTCAATTATGAGGGCGGCACATTAGACGATTTTGCAACCAAGTTTTCTAAAATAGAACCTGAGTATTTAAAAGGCAGTGTTATTCGCAGTTCTTCCGATCAGCAGATACTTTTGATAGAGTCTTTAAAAACAGGGACAGACAATCGTCTGAATTTTAAGAAAAAAGCAAAAGATTTTGCTTTTGATACGGAATTAATTACAGATGAGGTGTCATTTGAATATATTGTTGCTTCTGATAATGGTGGATTGCAGCAGGGCAGCAGTGTGAATGTGGCCCAGGAAATGCGCCTGAACCCGGGGCGCTATTTAGATATGACTTTAAATGCCACAGCACCTTTAAAGCTGCGCGAAGGGGCTTATCTTAATTTTGAATATACGAAAAAAGCAGAAACTTCTGATGTCGTTTATTATCCACCTGATCTGCCGGCTATCAGCAAGAGCGAGGCTCTGAAAGAGGGATTTTTGGTGCCTATGAAGGATGAAGGCCTGATTAATCTGCCACGTTTATCAGATGATACGAATATTTATTTAATTATTGATGGAAAATTGATTCCTATTGCCTCGCTGGGCGAGCAGGATACTTATGGCAAGATGAATATTGATTTGAGCTCTTACAAAGGCGAAGTGCAGGGCATGGTGCTGCGCAATCAAAGCCTTTCAGAGGCAGTGGAGATTCGCAATGTGGAATTTTCTACCCCCTCGGATATTGATTTTTCGCCTGTGAAGCCGGCCAGTGTGGCCCAAGATGCTGAATTCACTTTAGATGGTGTGGAAGTGAAGCGCCCAACAAATCATATTGATGATTTGAACCCGGAAGTGAAGCTGAATCTGATGAGTTCAAGCACAGATCCCGTGCATATTGTGGTGAAGCCTGATTTTGACAAGGGTGAAGAGGCTATTAAGAATTTTATTGCTGCTTATAACTATTATATTTCCAAGCTGAATATTGCCACTGCCTATAAAGAAAATAAGGAGATTTTGGAGGAGATCAATTTTGATGACGAGAAAGATAGAGAGGATGCTGAGAAAAAGCTGGGTGTATATCAGGGCGATATGCAGCTGGTGCAGATGAAAAATTCTATGTTTGGCATGATGATCAATCCTTATCAAGTGAGCAAAGATCCCGAAAGAAAAATGGTTTTTTCACAAATGGGCATCAGCATGAATAACAGTCTGACTGGATATGGCGATCCTTCTTCACGTCGTGGATATTTCCAAATTGATGAAAAAAAACTGCGTGCCACCTTGGAAAGCAGCTGGGATGATGTACGGGAATTTTTTGCCAGCAAAAATGGCGAGACAGTGATTCCTAATGATGGTCTGGCTGTGAAAATGAGCGATTATCTGGTACCTTTTTCAGGCAGAGACGGCCTGATGAGCAAGCGTATTGAGGTTGTCGATACACGTATTAAGAGGCAGGAAAAAGAAATTGATGATTTTAATGAAAAGATCAAAGATCAAAAACAAAAATGGGAACGCGATTTCATGAAAGTTGAGTCGGCAGAGGCTCAGCTGGAAAGATTGAAAAAACAGATGGATGGTTTCTTCCCCAGCAATAAATAGCGATTTTAATTGGAGCAAAATAACATGAAATTAGAAATTAACGGGGAAGAGATTGCTTTTGAACTGGAAAATGAGCAGACATTAAAAGATGTGGTGCGCAGTGTTGTTGAATATTTACAGACAAATGGATTTATTGATGTGCAGATTCTTGTGGATGGCAAGAAAATAGAATTGCACGATGATTCCTGGCACGATCGTGCGATAAAAGATATTGCATATATGCAGGTGAATGGCCTGATGGCCTATGATTTTGAGCAATGTATCAAGGTTTTGCACCTGGCCAAAGAAGCCCTGGAGGCAGACGAGCAGGAAAACATAGACAAAGTAATGTCTTTGTGGCCGCGTTTTATTTTATCTTTGCATTTTTGGCTTTCAGATTTTCATCTGGGCGAGAGTTATTTTAATACCATGATGAATATCCCCAATTTGTTGCCGCAGATGAAAGAAAAAGAAGAGCTGCGCACACAGATTCTGCGCATGCTGGAATTATCTGTTCACGCGATACAGGAAAAGGGACGCGAGCTGGAGCACCCGAAAGAAGAGATACTCTTAGCTATTACACAGCTGCAGGATTTTAAAGAACCATTGACTGGCTTGGCAGTTTTGTTTCAAAACGGAAAAGATGCGCAGGCTATGCAGGAAATTTTGGTTTTTATGGAATTATTTCAAAAACTGATGCGCACGGCGAATTTTCTGGACGCAGATGAACATGAGTTCAGGCAGAAAATCGCCTCATTAGCGGAAAAATTTTCTGGTAAAATGCGCGAATTTACCCAGGCTTGTGAAACGCGTGATTATGTCTTAGCGGCAGATTTAGCTGAATATGAAATTGTGCCGCATTTAGATGCTTTGGATGAATTGAAGACTCTCTTATCATAAAAAAATTGATAAATGAATAGGGGAGCTGAGGAATGAGCTATCGTGATATTATTTTTCCTTTATGTCTTTTTGGGGTCTTGACAGGGGGAATTTTTCTGTATTGGCGATCTTTGGTATTTTTTTGGCTTTCTGCGCTGCGCGCGGGACTAGATCGGCATCTTATCAGCATTCTGGAAAGTCTGATTCGTCGTTATCATATACGTCCTGCTTCAAAAATTTTTCGCGACAGCTTGGTATTGGATAATATTTTAAAAAGTGAACTTAAAAGAGTGGAGACTAGCTCTGCATGGCGTTATGCAGCGGATAGCGACTATGTCTTGAACCTATATAAAATAAAGCAAGTAATAGATTTACGTGATTATTCACACTCAAATCTTCCCAACACGCGTTTTTTGCCTATGGATGCAGAAATTATTATTTTGCAGTATAAAACACGCATCAGCACACGAATAATTTCCCAAGGAAAGAAAAGCTTTTCTTTATTCATGCGGACAAATGCCGAGAATGAAAAAACATATACTCCTGTGTTTTCTATCAAAGAAGGTGAATTTTTGGATTTAATCTTCTCTGTGGGAGTGATGGAAGAATATCATTTTTCTGCCAAAATTAAGTCTGTCGAGCTGCTGGCGCATGGAACACAGATTACTTTGGCGCATACGAAAGAGATAAGTTCTCTTTTTTATCGTCGTTATCGAGAGAAGAAAGTAGATATTCATGGTATACATATGGGCAGGCTTTTCCATCCGGGCAGTGAAGATGTTCTTCCTGGAGATTTAGATGAAGCCTTTGAAAGCAGCAGCATTGTCAGTGTTTCTATGGCGGGCTGTGTTTTGCGCATGAACCAGCCGTGTGAAGAGGGCCTGCATGTGGCCATTAGCTTTTCCGTGCATGATGTGCCGGCTGTGTATTATGGGCGCCTGGGCGAAGCCTATAAAGAAAATGAGCATGAAAACCCGTCTTATTTGGTGGAAGTGCAGTTTATTCAATCGACAAAAATAGGTTTATCCAATTTGGGTGAATTAGTTTATGAGTTTAGGGGAACTTAGGGGCAATGGAACTGATAGATATTCGTGATATTAAGACGAGTGAGGTTTCTGTCTACTATCGCATGCAATATACAGGCAATGCGATTTTTGAAATTGGTGGCAAAGAGACAGAAACCCCTATTTCTTTTATTATAGAAATCAGCCCGTTGGGGGAGAAAAAAGTCTTTGTTAAAATCTTAGGCTCGGTTGATTATCCTCTAATTCCTTTACTGCGCCTGCTGAAAGAGCGGGTGATGAAATTGTATAATGATGGGCTGCTGGTGTAATCGTGTTGTGTTCTACGGCAGAAGATCTTTTTGCCTTTGCGCGTTCTTTTGCCGGCAAATTGGACAAAGATGATCTTGTTCTCTTATATGGTTCTTTAGGGGCGGGCAAGACGCTTTTTGTCAAAGGTCTGTGCAGTGGTCTGGGTATAGACGCTGATGCGGTTTCCAGCCCGACATTCACCCTGATGCACACCTATGCGGGCCAGGATAATATTATTTCCCATTTTGATTTATATCGTCTTTCTGATGTAGAAGAGTTTTTCCTCATCGGCGGCGAGGAAGTGCTGGGGAGGCAGATTTGCCTGATTGAATGGCCGCAACTGATTGAAGAAATATTGCCGGCGCACTATATCAGCGTGCGCATTGATATTTTGACGGACAGCAGCCGCCAGGTGCGTATTGTGCGCCAGCCAGGCGGAGAGGTGATATCATGAATATTTTGGCCATTGATACATCTTCTTCGATGATTTCTGTGGCGCTGCGCTATCAGGGGCAGATTTTTGAATATGCTATTTCTGCCGGTTTCCGGCATGCCCAGCTGCTGTTGCCGGGGATTGATTATCTTTTCCACAGCACAGGTATTCCTCGAGAGAGTCTGGATTTGATTGCCTGTGCCTCCGGCCCGGGCAGTTTTACCGGTCTGCGTATTGGCATGGCCAGTGCCCGAGGGATCAGCCTGGCTCAGGATATTCCCTTGATTTTGCTGCCTTCTTTGCCTTTATATGCCCTGGGTCTTCATGCGCAGCATGTTCTGTGTGTGCTGGATGCACGTAAAGGGCGTTTTTATGCGGCCATGGCTAATGAGCATGGCGAGATGATCAGCGATGAATATGACGCGGATTTACAGTGTATTTTGGGCTTGTTAGATAAAGAGAAATCTGTATGCGATATTTTGCTCAGCGGGCCGGGGGCCCCTTTGCTGTATGAACAGCTGGAAGATAAAAAGGGTATTATTCTGGATGCTTATGCCCTGCGTCCGCGCGCGGCCATGATGATAGAATCCGCGGAAAAAAAATGGAAAGAAGAAGGCGCTTGTGCGGACGAGGCGGGCCCGCATTATCTGCGCGAAAGCGATGCTGTGCGGAATCAGGGATTAAATTAACTGTTCGAAATAATGAAAAGTTGACTATTTGGTAACATTGTAGTAGCATAATAAACTAAAAGAGATATAGGATATGGCGGCTCGGTTTGACAGCAGACTCTTGGCTAAATATATTTGGTATGTTGCTAAAGAGTGCAATATAGATATGAATGTCACAAAAACACATAAACTTCTTTATATTCTCGATGGGGTTATGCTTGCAGAGGGACGCAATATTGTAAACGAAAATTGCCGTGCATGGCAATATGGTCCTGTATATCCTAAAGTACAGAGTATGTTACAAAAAAACAGCCGCCGATATTGGGTGTATGGGAAGAAGATTTTGATAAATTAGAAAAAGACCCTAACCTCAAAAATGCTGTAGAAATATTTGTAAAGACATTTGGGCAGAGAACTGCTGTTGAGTTATCTGAGTGGTCGCACGAAGAAGGAAGCCCATGGGATCAGGCAATCAAGAAAAATAATGGTGAATTTTATTGTGTCATTCCTAAAGAGGATATAGAAAATTATTTTAAAAATTTAGTAAATGATTCTATGGAAAATGGCAATGAATAAAGATCGTATAAAACAAATTTCTAAACGAATAGACAAAAATATTAAACCATCAAAACTTGATCCAGATGATCTTGCTGATGAAAAAAAACTTGTAAAACACAAACATACTATTACAGAAAAAAATTTGATCATTGGTTTTGTCTTTGTTGTCATGGGTTTACTTTAGTTGTAATACTTACTTTATTATTTATAATAAAGGTTATTTGTAAGCTTAATCAAAATCAAAATTGGGCTAATTCCTTACATGAGGTATCTGGGGTTGCAATGACAGTGATTCTTTCTGCTGTTGGTGGCGTTTTTGTAAAAGAACGCCTGGAAAGATCAAGACAGGTAAAGTAAGAAAAACTCTTTTTATTCGTCATGAAAACCCTGCTGGAAAAGCTGCACCAATTTTTCCATGGCTTCTTCTTCGCCAGGGCCATCGGTAATCAATGTCACAGTTTCATTATAGGTGATGCCCAGAGCAATGATGCCCATAATGCTTTTTGCATTAGCTGTTTCGCCTTTATAGCACAGCTGTGTTTCGCAGGGATATGCACTGGTGATCTGCACGATTTTTGTGGCCGGGCGGGCATGAAGACCGGCGCGATTGGGAATGGTGACATCAACTTGTTTCATGATCAACCTCTTTTAACATAATACTAGTCTACAGACAGTCTTGTTAAGACCGCATCGTATAGAGTTTCTGCTTGTTGATTGCCTCGGAAATGCAAGGCGGCTGATTCGAGAATAACAGGGATATTGCGCCCGGGTTTCACGGGGATGGCCAGCAAGGGCACGCGCACGCCCAATAATTCATAGGTGCGGTTCTGATAGCTGGTGCGCTCATAGATTTTGCCCTCGGCGTCCAATTCCAGGCGAATCACCAGGTCTACATTTTTTCTTTGAAGACAGGAACGCGTGCCAAAAAGATGCTCTACATTAATGATGCCGATGCCGCGGATTTCTATATAATGATGCTGATTCAGATTATTAACCAAATGGCCCACCACGGTGCGCCCGCCATTGATCAGGCGCAGCTCGACCAAGTCGTCTGAGACCAGGCGATGGCCTCTGTCCAGCAATTCCAGGGCGGCTTCGCTTTTGCCCACGCCGCTGTTGCCCAGAATCAGCATGCCAATGCCATGCACCTCGACCAAAACCCCATGAATCGTTTCTCTTGGGGCAAATACATTGCTGAAAAACCCCAATAGGCGCGTGATGAATTCATTACTGGTCAATTCTGTTTGGAGAATGGGCACATTGGCGCTTTTGGCCAGAAATGTGAATGGCTCTGTGGGCTGAAGGCTGTGCGTGAAAATGCAGCAGGCGATGGGCCGCGAAAAAAAATCCAGCAGGACAGATGTCTGTTTTTTTTCAGCCAATTGCTGCAGAAAGGCTGTTTCGCCACGGCCAAAAATCTGCACGCGATGTTCGCCGAAATGATTAAAAAATCCGCACAGTGCCAGCCCGGGACGATTCACTTCCGGTTCTTGCACCAGTGATTCTAAATGATCCTGCCCGCTCAGACATTTCAACAGCAGTTTTTGGCTTTCGGGCAGGGGAGAGGATAATAAATCAAAAACAGTTAAACCGGGATCCGTACGCGGCATATTAATGTTTCTGATGGTCCTGATGTTTCTCTTTTTCTTTGCTTAATTTAGCATCTAATTTATCAAAGAGATGATCCAGAGCCGGCCAAAGTTCACGCTCTCGCTGTTCAACGTGAATCGTCTCGCCGCCCCATTTAAAATGAGTTTGTGCCTCAACACGATATTCATGAGTTTCTTTCGCAATAGTGATTTTTACTTCATCCAAAATATCAGCAAAATGTTCCAGGCGATGGAATTTCTGCTCTAAATATTCATTTGTGTGGTCACTGACATGATAATCCACACCTGTCGCATGCCATTTCATGATCAATCCTCCTTAGGAATGAAGTGAAATCAGGAAGAAAATGACTTCCTATGTATTTTTGTAAAGAATACTCTATTTTTCAGGATTTTTCCAGTTCATTTCGATATTTTGTTACTGTGCGGCGTGCAATTTGATAGCCCTGTGCATTCAGTTTATCGCAAATTTTTTGATCTGAAATGGCATTATTATGTTCGCGCAGATAATCTTGAATGATGGCTTTGATGGCTGTTTTGCTGATGCTGTGCCCTTGATGGCCCAGGGCGCTGCTGAAAAGCGAACGCAAGGGGACCAGGCCTGTGGGGGTTTGCAGATACTTTGAGCGCACCGCGCGGCTGACTGTTGCTTCGTGCATATGAATTTGCCGGGCAATGTCTTTTTGCCGCAGAGGGCGCAGCGCATGATAGCCCTTGATGAAAAAGTCTTTTTGATAATGGCACACAAGGGATACAATGCGCCTGAGAGTAGATTCTCTATCCTCTAATATTTTCAGGAATTCTTTTGCCTGGGCTATTTGCTCTTTGGCATAGCGGCCCTGTTCATTTTTTTCTGAAGAGAGAGCTTCATAGGCGCTGTCAATTTTAAGATTTTTGACAAAGGGGAAAGATTCTTTGAGGATGAGTTTGCCCTGATGCCATTGCACAGAAAATTCGGGGAAGATATATGATGTAGGGGTGTGGTCACGAAAAGCAGAGCCCGGATAGGGTGTGTAATCTTTCATATACAGCATCAGGTCTTCCAATTCGTCTATACTCTGGCATTGAAAAGCCTGTGCCGATTTTTCTTTATAGTGCGCACCCCAGGCTTTCAGGCCATTTTTCACATCTTCTGGCGAAAGACCCATGCCCAGCCCATCATTTTGCATTTGAATAAGAAGGCTTTCAAAACAATCGGCACTGGCGCAGCCGACTGGCTCGAGCACTTGGATTTTTTTCATCACTTTCTGATAGAGATCTCTGGGGATATCGGGCAAAAATAAATCATCAGGGGGCATTTTATGAAACCCATTATCATCCAGATTTGAGATGATTTTTTCGCCAATGGCAAATTCATTTTTTTCTTTGCATTCATTTTGCCATTGCAGAAGCAGATGCTGCTGTAGACTGTTTTTCTGCTGAGCACTTTCAATGGGTGATTGGGCTGCCACGCGGGAATTTGTGCCTTGGCGATGCCTGGCATCTGCATGCGTCTGTGGCCAGTCATACCAGTCATCGGGAATGAGCAAGGCAGGATTGTCCTGAGCAAATTGGGTAATTTCCTGATATAAATTCAGCGAATTCATATGCAGCATGTGCAGCGATCGGCGCATATAGGCATTGATACGCTGATGCTGCGCAAACTGTAATTCTTGGGAAATCATGCCTCCGCGGGGCGGGTGTTAGGCATGGGCGAATCATTTTTCGCAGCCGGCTTGCTGAAGGCAAAAAGGCGCAGTGCATTGCACACGGCCAGGATGCTGGCCCCCGTGTCGGCAAAAATGGCTTCCCAGATATTGGACAGACCCAAGGCCCCCAGGGCAATGAAGACCAACTTGATGCTAACGGAGAAGATAATATTTTCCCAGACAATCACCTGCGTTTTCTGCGCCAGCTTTTGAGATTCATACAGACTATAGGGGCTTTCGCCCAGCAGCACCGCATCGGCCACTTCCAGCGCGCTTTGGCTGCCTTTGCCCATAGCAATGCCCACATCGGCGCGCGCAATGGCGGGCAAATCGTTAATTCCATCGCCCACAAAGGCCACTTTGCCCGGATTTTGTTTAATCAATTCAGAAAGATATTCTAATTTCTGTTCGGGCAGCATCTGGGCTTTGAAGTCTTGGATGCCAAGATTTTTGGCCGTGCGGCTGACGACAGCCAGACGGTCTCCCGAAAGCATTGTGATGCCAATTTTTTCTTCCTGCAGGGCATCGATCAATTGCTGGCTAGTGGCTCTTGGTTCATCTTCTAATGAAATCACCCCCAGATATTGTCCGTCATAGGCTACAAAGACAGTGGTCTGTTCAGTTAAGGGGTCATCAGGAATGGTGATGCCATTGGTTTTCAGCCATTCTTTTTTGCCCTGAAGCAATGTTTTTCCCTGATATTTGCATGATGTGCCATAGCCGGCAAATTCCTGATAGCCATCGGTGGGCAAAATCTCGATATCTTGTTCTTTGGCATAGCCGACAATGGTCTGGGCCAGGGGATGGGAAGAGCGGCTGCCTGCCAGTGCGGCCATTTTCAGCAATGTTTCTCTGTCTGTGTTGTGGGGAAAAAGATGCTGCACCGTGAATGTGCCTGATGTCAGCGTGCCTGTTTTGTCGAAGACAAAATGGCGGATGCCAGCATATTTAGAGATGTATTGGCCTCCCTTAAAAATCATGCCCAGGCGACTGGCACGGCCGATGGCCGTGAAATAGCTCATGGGCACGGAAATGACTAGAGCACACGGGCAGGAGATCACCATCAAAATAATTGCCCGGCGCAAAGACACCAGCCATGGCTCTTGCCACAGCAGCAAAGGCAATAATGCCGTCAGCACGCTCAGCAGCACCACAGTAGGGGTGTAATAGCGCGAAAATGTGGTGATAAATCGCTCGGCAGAACTTTTATGTGTTTGCGAGTTTTTGGTTAATTCAAGAATGCGCTCGAAGCTTGATTCTTTTGCCGGGCGCAGGGCTTCAAGCTCCAGGCTGCCCTGGCTGATGAGTACACCGGCGAGCAATTCGTCGTCCTGGCGCACGGATACGGGCACCGATTCACCTGTCAGAACTGAAGAATCTACGGTGGCGCTGCCGCTGATGATGCGGCCATCGACGCTGTTTCTGTCGCCGACAATCAGCTGATAACGATCGCCTGCGCGCACAGATTCCACCGGAACCAATGTCCACTCTCCGTCGCGCATCACACGCGCCTGGCTGGGCTTCATAGACATCAGGTTTTCAATCGATTTTTGACTTCTGTTTTCCGCATAGCCAATGAAAAGCTCACCAAGACGATAAAAGAATAAAATAGCCAGCCCTTCAATATGCTCGCCAATGACAAATGCCGCCCAACAGGCAATGGCCATGAGGAAATTTTCATTCAGCCAGTTTGCTTTGCGCAGGTCTTTCAGCGTGGCTATCCAAATAGGCATGCCATAGTACACATACAATGCAGCATAAATATACAGTTCATATTGCTGCTTTGGCAAGAGATATTTAATGAGCAGAATTGCGATGACAATGATGAGTGAATCGCGAATAAAGCCCATCATGCCCGGTACTTTTTCTGCCTTTTCGCGGGCACAGTCTCTTTTTTCCGAAGAACAACAGCAAGACATAAAATATTTCTCCTTGTTTGGTTGTCAAGATTTAGACTCGATTCACCGTTATTGCAATCTGTAAGACACAATCATTATACAAAATTTAACGGATTTTGAAGAGAGAAGCCGTAATAAATTTATTTTCTGCACATTAATCAAGAGCTAATTATATACTTAAATGAATTTTAAGTGCACTATAGCGGCTTTGGAAGAGGGAAATATGAGTGATCTAGGGGAAATTTTTGCCCAGCAAAGAGATTTTTTTGCCGCAAGTCATACACGAAATATCAAGTTTCGCATTGAGCAGCTGAAAAAGCTCAAGAGAATCATTAAAAGACATGAAGAGTCTTTGATGCAGGCCTTGAAACAGGATCTTAATAAAAGCGCCTTTGAAGCCTATGCCTCAGAGATTGGCATGGTATATGAAGAAATTAATTATCATTTAAAGCATATTAAAAAATGGGCCAGACCCGAGAAAAAACCTACATCTTTCCTTCATTTTCCAGCCAAGAGCTTTGTGTATAAAGACCCCTTGGGCGTGGTGCTGATTATCGCGCCCTTCAATTATCCTTTTCAATTATTAATCAGTCCTCTGGTGGGGGCCATCTCGGGGGGAAACTGTGCCATTCTCAAGGGCTCTGAACACACGCCCGAGACCACCCTCGTGATACAGAAAATGATTAATGAGAATTTTCCCCCTGAGTATTTATATGCCGTTGATCCTGCTGGGGGCATCAGCCTGGCCCAAGAATTGCTGGGCATGCCATTTAATCATATTTTCTTCACGGGCAGCACCCGGGTGGGCAAGATTATCATGGGCGAGGCGGCAAAGAACCTGACCCCTGTCACTTTAGAGCTTGGCGGCAAGAGCCCCTGTATTGTGGACAAAGGTGCCAAGCTGGACTATGCTGCGCGCAGAATTGTCTGGGGGAAATTTATGAATGCCGGGCAGACCTGTGTGGCCCCTGATTATTTATGCGTGCATGAGAGTATTTATGATGAATTTCTACCTCTTTTGGTACAGGAGATCCGGACTCAATATGGCCCCGAACCAAAGAAAAGCCCTGATTATCCGCGCCTGGTGAACAGCGATGCTGTGCAGCGCATGGCCTTTTATCTTCAGGACGCCAATATTTATTTCGGCGGCGAATATAATATAGAAGAGAGATATTTTTCCCCCACCATCATTGCCCAGCCGGTAAAAGACAGCAAGGTGATGACTGAAGAGATCTTTGGGCCTGTGCTGCCTGTTCTTAAGTTTAATGATCTCTCTGATTTGCTTAAAGAAATTGCCCAGAAAGATACACCCTTGGCTTTATATTATTTTTCTGAAGATTCAGCCAAGCAGAAAGATGTGCTGGAGCATACACAAAGCGGCGGGGTGACGATTAATGATGTTTTATTACAGGTCATTTCCTGCGAGATTCCCTTTGGTGGTCAAGGCCCCAGCGGCCTGGGAAATTATCATGGCAAGGCCAGCTTTGATACATTTACTCATCAGCGAGGAGTGATTGTGCACGGCACAGGCATGGAAATTATGACAAAATTTGCCCCGTTCAATCAGAAGAAAATCGCAGCATTAAGAAAATTGATTAAATAATTTTAATAAGACAAACACATGGCTCTTTCTACTTCTTGAAGGCGCTCTTTCAGTCCTGTGGTATACAGCCACATGGTCACTGTTTTTCCATTTTGTGTTTTTGCCTGTAATGTGATGCGGTCTGATTCCATCAGCAGGGGTAAAAGCTCTTCCAGAGAGAATTCACAGCCCTCTTGGTCTATCTGGGGCACATGCACTTCTTTCAGAATGATGTCTCCGAATCGGCAGTCTAGGAGCAATGTAGGTGCTTGACCGGCTTTTTTTTGCCTTTGCAATGCTGGACGTGATAATTGCAAAATAGGAGTAATGCGCACACCCTGAGGGGTTTTATCAGTCTGAACAATAATTTTTGCCCCAATTTCTTTTATGCCTTCATTGTTTGTCATCGGTCCGCTGACCAGCCGCACTGACTGAAGACCATACATCAGGCTGTGCAGCAGGGATTGATCTTGCTGCCACTGCCACAGCTGGGCATAAAGTTCTCTGTCTGAAATAGTGATCATAGAATTTGCGTCCATCACGCCCGCATGAAATTGCTGCACATTATATTTAGAGCCGGTGAGAATCAGGGCAGCCTCTAAAGTCTGGGGAAATTGCCCGACAGGAATCTGTATAGAGTCACTGACACCCAGGCTGGAAAAATCGCCACTGATGCTCAGGATCTCTGCGCCATTCATCAAACCCTGCCACATCGCCATGGCAATTTCGGGGCTGCCTGCTTTTCCGCTGACGGCAGGCTGATTGTCAAATTGAAGCTGAACATTGAGATCAGGTGATGTAAAGCCTGTCTCGCGTGACTGAAAGCTGATTGTGGGCGGCTTTGTTGAAAAGGGAAGCAGATGAAGAGAAAATTTGAGAGACAGGGATTTTTTAGGAGTCAAAGAAAATATGAGTGATGTTTCTTGCTCGGGAAATCGATGCAGTTGCCAATAGGGGTTGCGATCCATAGCTTTGGCCGCTGATTGTTTATTATTTGTTTTACATGAAAAAATTACAAAAGCCATGAGAATGAATAACAGTTTTTTGCCGCTGTGCATTAGGATCCTCATGCTTTGAAAATTTAAAAACAATCCCAAAGCGTCGGATGGGAGTCGAACCCACGTCACAAGCTTGGAAGGCTCGGGTAATAGCCATTATACGACCGACGCATACAAGCTTGATGCTAGCATAATGGTGTTTCTATGTCAAGTTGCAGTTTTCAGGTGCATAAGATACAAGCAGCATAAGCCTGGATCAGGCGATATTCCAAGCCGTGAATCTCGGCCTGGGCAATATATTCTTGATCCGTATGCATCCATCGCATGCGCATTTCGCGCGCATGCGGCAGATATGGCCATAATAGCTCTGAGGAAAATATTTTTCCCTCTTCGTCTGCCTGATTCGGTTTGACCTGGATAATAGCATCATTGTCAAATCGTGCACGTATATTCAGAGAGTGTTTTTGTTATGCTTATGTATCAAAGAGGGCATCCTGGAATTCTAAGAAAGACTTGACTGTAAATCTTTATCTATATGCACAGACATCAGCGTACGCGATATTTGAAATACAGCAAAACGCTGATGAAGGGGAAAAAGTGTACATCGCGCAGCAAAGCCGCCGGAGTGCGAAATTGGCTGACATTGTGCATATTCTCTTTGTTTTTTGGAAGAGAATCACCATTCAGTCATCGCCATGAATTTTGACGATAGCCTTGCAGTGCAGCAAAAGAGATAAATTCCTCATTGAATATGCGGATTTTGTTAATATTAATGCCGCTGATCTAAGTGTGATACAGGAATGCTCAGAGATTCCTGCAGGCCCATATTGAATAAATCACCGCTGATGGTCAATGTTTCAGCCTATAATAATGCAGGAAATAAACCGGCAAATTCAACCCATTCAGACTGTGTTTCTGTGATATGCGTGATAGACTTGTTTTGATCAAGCTGCGGATGTAAAACAGTGCCCTGCGGCACAGCCATAGGCAGATTGATATAGCATGAGCCTGCCCAAGGGCTGTTGTCTTCCTGGGTGAGGCTAAGGAAAACGTCGCGCACAGATTTTATTCTTAATTCAAAACTGACCAGCCGCCAATAAGACTGATAAAGTACTTGGGATATAGGGTTTCTCTTTGCCGGCAAGAGAGAATGAGCAAAAACAGCACAGGCACAAGCTATATTTTGTAAATATTCATCAATATGAATTCTTCTGCAAAGCCGCGGCGGCATAGGCCTGGATCAGGCGATATTCCAAACCGTCAATATAGGTGTATCGCGTGATGGGCTCTTCGTTTTCATTGGGCCATCGGGCTGTCATTTCCCGGGCATTTAATAGATATTTCCATATGGGCCCCAAAGAGAAAAATTTACCCTGCTCATCAATTTGGGGTAGGCTAGTCTGCACAATGTCATGGTCAAATCGCGCGCGAAAGGGCAGGGCAAGGGTGTTGCTTCTTTCGGATATCAGAGAGCCTGCCTCTTGCTCATTGTTAAATTCTAAAATAGGTTTTATCGTCAGGCCATCTGATGTGCGGCTGATATATACAATCATATGAGGGCCATTTTCTTCTTCGAAAGATATACAGACAGAAATCTGGGGGAAAAAATAAAAGTCGCGCATCAGATCGCTGATGCGCCTGTATGAGGGCCATTGCCAGGCATTTTGATAGATATTTTGCAGCATGCGGCCAATGGTGATATTGGTGATGAATTGATTAAGGGAGAGTTGAGATTTTGAGAGAATCAGCATAGACTGTACAGCCTCGCCAAGATGGGCCACCGGAATGGTCAAAGATTCCTGCAGGCCCATATTGAATAAATCACCGCTGAGTGTCAATGTCTGTGCACGCAGCAGGGTGTGTATTTTATCCGAAATATCAATAGAGAGTGTTTTCTCATCTGTAATATATGTCGCAGGCGGTTCTTGGTCAAATTGCAAATACAATACTGTTCCTTGTAAAAGAGGCGCAGGCATCAGTAATTTAACACTATCTTCTATTATTAAAAAGATTTCGCGTACAGGTTTTGAATATAAAGTGTAAAATACCTTATCAGCCAATTCCCAATTTGGATTTGTTTCTAAATCTTTACGTGCCTTGGTTATTTTGGGGCTTTCACATGAAAATATAGAGAGAGTACACAGCAATAGAAACAACTTTTTCATAAAAAAAGTATAGCATATTTTATCATGGCTATCAGGAATTTTTGCAAAGAAATTGATCCAGAATTTGCGCTGAGATTTTTATATGCCCTAGTAATTCCGGTGCAAATGTTTTCACCTGAAGCTGCTGATACATCAACAAAGCAGCAGGATAAATTTTCTGATCTTCGAGTGCGGAAATCCGCTGGTTAAAATGCTCTATTGAGTTCTCTTTTTCTTTATCTTTTGCTGGGTTTGCAAGGGCGCGCTGAACACGTATCTCTAGAGATTTTATATATGTGCTTAAAAAATCTAAAGTCTCAGCAGGCATAGCCGGCCAGGCATGCTGCCCTGCGCATTTTTCCAGCAGCTCTTTTTGCTTTTTCCAGAAATTTTTTAAATGAGGGTATTTCTGATTCAATGTGCCTAAATTGCGATGCTGGCGGGCATATAAATCCAGACATTCCAGGGCGCATTCTTTTTCTTTATGCACAGTTTTGGCTATGCTTTGCATCCATGCGGGATTGTATCTTTGCCAGTCTTCCTCGTTTTGGAGCATGGGGGAAAAATGCCGATGCAAAACCCCTTGCCAGAATAATTCATCAAAATGCCGCGCGCCGCCAAAATAAGAAAAATAAATCGCAGAGGGGTCGCCGGCCAGGCTGCGCCTGAGGCCTGAGATCTCTTTACT
>JAHHUI010000023.1 GCA_020024055.1 Spirochaetaceae bacterium
TTGGCTTACCGCTTGCCGACGCCCAAGTGTCGTTGATTGACAGATTCAGTATAAAAAAATGCCCTCTTTTTGACAAGAGACTTTTTATTATTTCGGCTCGAAATACTTCTTGTAAAATTTGTACACCACTCCCTGCTTGTCATCGGTGATGTAAATGGCTCCATCTATATCCACGGTGACATCCACAGGCCGGCCCCACACTTTGCCTGTTTGAGGGTCTTGCCAGCCATCTATAAAAATCTCATATTTTTTGGCCGGCTCGGGCTGTCCATTTGCCCGGAAACGGAACATGCTGATGCGATAGCCCAGGGGGTTTTTCCTGGCCCACGATCCATGCTCTGCAATCAGCAAAACCCGTCCGTCCATATCGGGGAACATGGGCCCGCGATAAAACACCATGCCCAAAGGCGCCACATGCGCAGGCAGGAACAAGGTCGCTTCAACAGCATCGCTGCGCGGATTTTTGGAAATAGGCGTGCCTCCATGTGTGTATGGAAAGCCGAAAAAACTGCCGGGCGTGACGACTTCATTCACTTCTTCTTTGGGCAGCTCTTCGCCCTGACGGTCGGGGCCATTGTCTGTGAACCACAGGCGGCCGCTGGCATTGTTAATATCCATGCCCACGCTGTTGCGCAATCCGGTGGCATAGTCGCTCATCGCTTTGGTCTGCATATCAATACGGATAATTTTACCGAATTGACCGCCCCCATCGCTGCCCACATCGCCGGGACGCCCCACGCTGATGAACATGTCATTGCCATGAATACGCATATATTTGCCGGCATGATAGCGCTCGCCATGGTCGGGCAGATTGTTGATAAAAATTTCAGGTTTAATTTTTTCTTTTGCGGCAATTTTCTGCAGAATATTGGGCACCACATACACTTTGCTGCGATCTGTGAAATATAGATTGCCATTGTGATGGGCAATGCCGTGGCTGATGCCCAGCCCGCTGATCAGCTGAACAACACGATCCGGGTCGCCCAGGCCTGATTCAGGCGGATACACATAATAGATCGACCCGCTTTGCGTGGTGACAAAAATATGCCTTTGCATCGCAGTGATCGATCGCGCTTGGGGAATGTCAGCATACACGCTTATGGCTGCGTTCATATTCCAGCGCAGACGATCGATAGGCACATATCCAGCGAAAATGCCCTGAAGATGGAACAAAAACAGCAGGAAAAAAACAAGATTGCTTAAAGTCATAAAACAGCCCCCCAAAAAATAAACTCTTATTGGATTATAACTTGATCAAGCCACAAAGAAAAGCTATTCTACACATATCATGGGGCATGAACATAAACACAGCGTACTCAGCGGAGAGCCAGAGGCAGACGAAGAGCAGGAAAAAGAAAGCCCCCTGCGCCCCCGCTTGCTGAGCGAATTTCAGGGCCAGGCCGCCATCAAGGATAATTTATCCGTGTTTATCCGGGCCGCGCGCAATCGCGGCGAAGCCCTGGATCATATTTTTATTTCCGGCCCCCCGGGATTAGGCAAGACAACTTTGGCCGGTATTGTGGCCAATGAAATGAATGCCGAATTGGTGATGACCAGCGCCCCCGCATTGGACAAGGCCAAAGATCTGGCCGGCTTGCTCACCACATTGAAAGACCACAGTATATTTTTTATAGACGAGATCCATCGCCTGAAGCCTGCCATTGAAGAAATGCTGTATATTGCCATGGAGGACTTCGAGCTGGATTTTGTCATTGGCCAGGGCGCTGGCGCGCGTACAGTGCGCATTCCTATTCCTCCCTTCACCCTGGCGGGCGCCACAACAAAGCCCGGACGTGTCTCCAGCCCGCTGTACACACGTTTTGGCATCACGCTGCGTATTGATTTTTACCCTGTGGAAGAATTATGCGAGATTATTCAAAGATCCGCAGGCATTTTGAATATTAGGATTGATGATCCGGCATCCAGGCTGCTGGCCATGTGCGCGCGCGGCACGCCGCGTGTGGCCAATCGGCTTCTGCGCCGATTAAGGGATTTTTGCCAGGTGGACGGCCGGCCGCAGATTGATGAGGAATTGACGCGAAAAGCTTTCCAGCGCCTGCAGATTGATGAGGCAGGACTGGAACATCAGGACAGAGAAATCCTGCGCGCCATCATAGAAAAATATCATGGCGGCCCTGTGGGTGTGGAGACATTGGCCATTGCCGTGGGCGAAAGCGCCGACAGCCTGGAAGATTTTTACGAGCCCTATCTGGTTCAGGCGGGTTTTTTACAGCGCACAGCGCGCGGAAGACTGGCCACACCCAGGGCATACAGCCATTTGGGCATTCCCCTTGTCCATTCTGAAAATACTCTGTTTTAGTCTTTCTCCTTGACAAATCAGATAGGTAAAGGTATCCTTATTTCTAATGAAGCAGTTCTATTTTTTGCTGATTGTCGGCCTGATTCTTTCGGGTTTTGTCCTGATTGGGCCCAGCCTAAAAGGCAAGGATAATTTATTAGATCAGATTCTTCTTATCGCACATGGGCATGTCACATTAATTTTGTTGTCTTTGTTCGATTTAAGCGTGGGTCTGTCTAATTTAGTCTGGGTGGGCTCGGGCAAGATTACTATTTTACAAAATCTGATTCCCAGCTTGACTTTGCTTCTTGCCGGGCTGGAATTAATGTATACGCTGTTTCTACACGAATATCCAAATCATCAGCCCAAGGAAAATTCTTCTTTTTCAAAGATTCTGGATATGATTCATCGCAGGGCCATGTGGCTGGGTTTGTTGTGCTTTGTCATGGCTTTTGTGCATTTCTTTGCTGAAAGTATTGTCTTGCTGTAGGGGCTTTTCATGAATGTTTTGATACAATGGCTCGAGCCGGCATTTATGCAGCGTGCCCTGATGGCGATACTTTTGGCAGCTCCCATGTTCGGCCTTTTGGGCAGCACAGTAGTGGCCTCGCGCATGGCTTTTTTTTCCGATGCCCTGGGCCATGGTGCCTTTGCCGCTTTGGCCTTCAGTCTGTTGCTGGGCTTGCATATTCCCGTGCCGGTGGCTACGCTGATTTTTTCTGTTGTTTTTGCGCTGATTATCAGTTTTGTGCGCCAAAGCAGCCGCGCCAGCAGCGACACTGTGATAGGCGTCTTTGCCTCGCTGTCGGCGGCGTCGGGCCTGCTGATTCTCTCATATTTTGGCAATTTTTCTCGCTATGCCCATGCGCTCACCGGCGATATTCTCACCATCTCTTATGCAGATATTTATGCATTGGCTGTTCTTTTTGTGGTGGTGCTCTTTGTCTGGGGGCATCAGGTCAATCGTAATTTCCTGGTGCAGATTGACGAAGGCCTGGCCTCTTCTTATGGCATTAATCCCTTTGTCTCTGGGCTGATTTTTGCTTTGCTTTTGGCTTCCCTGGTGGCTTTTGCCATTAATTGGGTGGGCGTGCTGTTGCTGAATGCCATGCTGATTCTTCCTGCGGCGGCCAGCCGCATCCTCTCGCGCAATCTGCGCATGTATCATTGGCTCTCTGTTGTCTTCGCCACCAGTGGGGGCATTTTGGGCCTGATGATCTCATATTATGCCAATTTAAATACCACAGCCGGCATTATAATGGTGTGTGGAATTTTTTATCTTTTGGCTTTAATATATTCCACTATCGTTTCTCGCCTGAATAAGGCTTCTTTTCACTAAATTCATTGACAGTAAAAGCTTTAATGTGTTAGCATGGACCAATTAATTTTTTATAAAAGGGGGTCTGTAGGTGACAAAAACTCATTACAAATTGACACTTTTACCTATGGTAATGATGATTTTTTCCACAGTGTATGGATTTGCTAATGTGCCTCGCGCGTTTTTGATGATGGGATATGGAGCGATTTTTTGGTACATTTTGGCAGCACTGGCTTTCTTTTTGCCTTTTGCCGTGATGATGGCGGAATTTGGATATACATACAAAAATGAACATGGCGGCATTTATTCATGGGCAAAAGCTTCTGTGGGTACACGTTTTGCTTTTATCATCATTTTCATGTGGTATACGTCGTTTATCACCCTTCTTGTCACTACGTCCAGCATTATTTGGGTGCCTGTAGCCAAGGTTTTGGAAATGGTGAATACAGGCGGCCTGACACCCCTGATAGAAAGCCTGCATAATAACAGTGCTTTGATTGGTGTTTTGGCTATTCTTTTGGTATCGGTAGTGGCCACCAGCCTTGCCTGTGGTTTGCGTTCGGTCAGCTGGGTGGCCAATGTGGGCGGTTTTTGTGTATTGCTGCTGAATGTATTGCTGATTCTGGGTGGATTGCTGGTCTTGGTTTTGAATAAGTTTCACTTTGCTGAGCCTATTACCGGATTGCAGTCTTTTATTGTGAACCCGTATAAGACAAATAGTATTTTATCTATGGTGGGTTTTGCTGTTTTTGCCATTTTTGCCTATGGCGGCCTGGAGGTGGTCAGCGGCCTGGTGGACAAAGTAGAAAATCCTGAAAAGACTTTCCCTCGGGGGCTGTTGCTGGCGGCTTTTGTCATTGCGGCCGGATACAGCATCATGATTTTTATTGTGGGTATTTTCACTAATTGGCTTGGCGTGATGGATCAGTCTGATGTGAACCTGGGCAATGTGGTGTATATTGTGATGGGTGAGCTGGGTGCCCAGCTGGGTGTAGCCGTGGGTCTGGATCAAGATGGCGCACTGATATTGTCAAGGATTTTCGCCGGAATCACCGGATTGTCTATGGTGATGGTGTATACAGCCGTGTACTTCACATGTTTCTATTCGCCTTTGAAGCAGGTGATTGAAGGCACGCCCAAGGAATTGTGGCCTGCATTTATGCTCAAGCGAAAGAATGATATGCCCGTGGGTGCTTTGATGGTGCAAGCCGTTGTGATAATTTTAATTATTGCATTCAATGCCTTTGGCGGCGCGGGGGCAAAGGAGCTGATGAATCGCCTGGTGATGATGGCTAATGTGGCCATGACATTGCCTTATGTGTTCATTGCCGTTGCCTATTTTGCTTTTCGCAGAAATACGCAGATTGAAAAGCCGTTTTTAATTTTAAAAAGCAATACGCAGGCCATGGTGATGGCTATTGTCACAATGCTTTTTGTGGGCTTTGCCAATTTGTTTACAATTTTTGAACCATTGCTCAGTGCATTGCAGGCCAAAGACACCCAGGGGATTGCCACCGGCATTAATTATATGCTGCTGATGATCTCTGGGCCGGTGATTTTTGCTTTGCTTGGTTATGTTTTATATCAGGTGAGCCTGAAGAGAAGATAGTTTCGAAGAAGTGTCCTGCTGTCTCTTGACAAAAGAAGTTTTGTTGTTATAGGATGGCAGGGCGGCTTATTATGTGCCTTTGTAGCTCAGTTGGCAGAGCGCAACCATGGTAAGGTTGAGGTCGCCGGTTCGATCCCGGCCGAAGGCTGTCTGGGTGTGCCCTTTTTGCAAGGAGCAGGGGCGCTTGTACCCAAGTCGTGTGAAATCGCAGAGGATGTGTGGAATATGGGTAAGGCAAAAAAAGGTGCAGTGGAATTAATCGCCATGCAGTGCAGTACTTGCAAAAACAAGAACTACAGTACTCAAAAGAATAGACGAAACATGCAGGGTAAATTAGAGCTACGTAAATTTTGTTCGTTTTGCCGGCAGCATACGGAACACAAGGAAGCGAAGATCAAATAAATTTTAGGTCAGTAGCCTAATGGTTAGGCAACGGTCTCCAAAACCGTCTTATGTGGGTTCGATTCCTACCTGGCCTGGTTTTTGAGCGCAGAGGGGAGGAGGTGTTCTAATGGGTACAGTGTCAATGATTATTCTTTCTGTGTTGGGATTTCTCTTCCTGACAATGATCCTGTATTATCGTAAGAGTATTTATAGTTTTGCTGTTGCTTGCCGCCATGAAATGAAGCGTGTGGTGTGGCCCACTCCCGAAAAGGCATTTCGTCAAATGCGCGCTATTGTGATCTCTTTGATAATTTTTGCGTGTTTTTTTGGTTTTGTAGATTTTGTGCTATACCGGCTGGTCAATCTGGTCTTTTAGGTAAAAATTGGGGAGTGAATTATGGCACGAGGTTGGTATGTCCTGTCTGTGTATTCCGGGCATGAAAACAAGATAGAAAAGTTTTTACGTACGATGATGGACAGCGGGGATGTTCCGGGGCTTTTGGATGTGCGTGTCCCCGTGGAAGAAATTATTGAAGTGGTGAATGGGAAAAAGCGTACGGTGAATCGCAAATTTCTGCCCGGATATGTGCTTTTAGAAATGGATTTGCCGGATCAGGGCTGGCAAGATGCCTGTCTGAATATTAAGCGTATTCAGGGTGTGCTTAGTTTTGTGGGCCAGTCTGACGGCTCATCGAAGCCTCAGCCCATCAGCCAGGATGAAGCGCGTGCGATTCTGCAGAAATCTGGTGATATTAAAGTGGAAAAGACAGTGCGGCTGCGCCAGGATTATCGCCTGGGCGAGAAGGTGCGCATTATCGACGGGCCCTTTGATGGGTTCACCGGGGATATTGAGGGTGTGTATATGGAGCGCGGCAAGTTGCGTGTGATGGTGCCTATTTTCGGGCGCGATACGCCTGTTGAGCTGGATTTTGCTCAAGTAGAACGTTTATAAATGCCCTGTTTTGGGGTTATAGAAACAGTGGAAGCCCTTATAAAGAGGGGGCGATTGACCACGGAGGTGT
This sequence comes from Spirochaetaceae bacterium, assembly GCA_020024055.1. Lineage (GTDB taxonomy): Bacteria > Spirochaetota > Spirochaetia > WRBN01 > WRBN01 > JAHHUI01. The sequence continues at coordinate 6,633 of JAHHUI010000023.1, forward strand.
GAAAAATGGCAAAGAAAAAGGTTGCGGCGTATATCAAGTTGCAATGCCCTGCGGGTAAAGCCACGCCTGCGCCGCCGGTTGGGCCCGCGCTTGGGCCGCATGGGGTGAGTGCGCCGGAATTTGTGAAGCAGTTTAATGACAGAACTGCCAAAATGGAAGCGGGATTGATTATTCCCGTGGTGATTGAAGTTTATGCAGACAGGACTTTCAGCTTCACACTGAAGACGCCGCCTGCGTCGGTTTTGATCAAAAAAGCTCTGAAGCTGGAATCAGGCTCGAAGCTGCCGCATAAAGAAAAGGTGGGCAAGCTGAGCAAGGCGCAGCTGAAGGAGATTGCACAGACTAAGCTTCCCGACCTGAGTGCGAATGATATTGATGCCGCGATGAAAATTGTGGCGGGCACAGCACGCAGCATGGGTGTGACGGTGGAGGCTTAGAGACATGAAACATGGAAAAAAATATCTTGAAGCGGAAAAGAAGCTGGACCGCGATAAGCATTATGCTCTGGATGAGGCGATTAAGCTGGTGAAAGACATGGCCTTTGCAAAATTTGACGAGACAGTGGAAGTATCTGTGTCTTTAAATATTAAGAAGAGTCATTCTATTCGCGAGACTTTTGTGTTGCCGCATCAGTTCACCGGAGAGAAAAAGATCCTTGTATTTGCCAAGGGAGAAAAGGCGGATGAGGCGCGTGCTGCCGGTGCGACCTTTGTGGGCGATGAGGATTTGGTTCAGAAAGTGAAAGACGGCTGGCTGGATTTTGATGTATGTATTGCCACTCCGGATATGATGAAAGATGTCGGTCGCCTGGGCCAGGTTCTGGGTCGCAGAGGGCTGATGCCCAATCCGCGTACAAAGACTGTGACCAATGATATTAAAGAGGCGGTGGCTGAACTGAAGCGCGGGCGTGTGGAATTTCGCGCGGATAAGGGCGGCGTGGTGCATTTGGGCGTGGGCAAGGTGAGCATGGATAATGGGGCCGTGGCGGAGAATATCCGCACATTCATTGCCGAGCTGCTGCGCAAGAAGCCTGCCGACCTGAAAGGTGAATTTGTGAAGTCGATTTACATTTGCAGTGCGATGGGTCCGGGTGTGTGTTTAGATCAGGCGCCCTTTATGGGATAATGAGGTGAGAGGGAATGGAAAAAAAAGTTCAACAGTATAAAGTTGATGCCGCGGCAGATTTGTCTGCCATGATAGAGGCGCATGATGATGTCTTTTTCACTGAGTATCGCGGATTGACGGCGTCTCAGCTGGTGGATCTGCGCAGAGAGCTGGCCAAGCACAATGCCAAATATCGTGTTGTGAAGAACAGCTTTTTGCGTGTGGCGTTTCGCTCTCTGGGCAAGGAAGAGCAGGTGAGACGGTTTTTAACCGGGCCTACGGCGGCGGTATTTGTGAAGGGCGAATCGGGTGCGGCGGCCAAGGCATTGGTGGCTTTTGCCAAGGATGCGCCGTCTTTGGTGCTGAAGGGCGGCCTGGTGGTGGGCGAAGTGTATGATGCCAAGCAATTGGCGGCCTACAGTGCATTGCCCACGAAGATCGACCTTGTGGCGATGTTTGCGCGTGTGCTTAATGAGCCTGTGGCCCAGTTGGCGCGTGCTTTGCAGGCTGTGGCAGACAAGAAGCCTGCAGCATAGTTTTAATCAAAAAATAATTTAATAAATGGCGGTGCAGTCTTCTGCAAAGGGCGTTGTGGCTGGCCGCCTTGCAACAAAAAAGGAGAAGTTAATCATGACGACAGAAGACATTTTGAGTGCAGTCGAGAAGATGACAGCCATGGAGCTTTCAGCCCTGGTGAAGGCGATTGAGGAGAAATTTGGTGTGACAGCGGCGGCTCCTGTGATGGTGGCGGCAGCGGGTGGCGGTGCTGCTGGCGGCGGCGATGAGGAGAAGAGTGAATTCACTGTTGTGCTCAAGAGCTTTGGCGAGAAGAAGATTGATGTGATCAAGGCTGTGCGCGAGATTACCGGTCTGGGTCTGGGCGAGGCCAAGGCCCTGGTGGAAGCAGGCGACAAGCCCGTGAAGGAAAATGTTTCCAAGGATGAGGCTGCCAAGATTAAAGAAAAGCTGACTGCAGCAGGTGCTGCTGTTGAAATTCAGTAATTTTTAAAATGATATAAAAGGGCTGGAGCTGTTAAAAATGGCTTTAGCCCTAAACTGATTAACTAACATTTTTATAAAAGTAAGATAGGAAGAGAGGTGTCTTGCTTTAAATTGGCCCTTGTCTAAAGGATAGATATGTTGAGTTCATATTAGGAGGCCCCAGCATAATGTTCGTTCGAGAGAAAACGAAAAAGAGAGTGCCTGTTGGTACACAATATGAGGAAGTGATTGAGTTTCCTAACCTTATTGATATTCAATTATCCAGCTATGAGCGCTTTTTACAGCTGGATGCTTTGCGTGAAGGCAAGCCTTTGGAAAGCCAGGGCCTGCAAGCTGTCTTTGAAAGCGTTTTCCCCATTGAAAGCACAAATGGTGAGCTTTCTTTGGAATATCATGGTTATAGTATCGATGAAAAATCCATGGAATTTAGCGAAGCTGAGTGTAAATATCGCGGCTTGACTTATAAAGCGCCGCTGAGGGCATTGATCAGCCTGGTATTTCACAATACAGGCGAGATTCGGCAAAAAGATATTTACATTGGCGATATTCCGCTGATGACAGAACGCGGAACATTTATTATTAATGGCGCCGAGCGTGTGGTGGTCAGCCAGATTCATCGTTCGCCTGGTGTCGTTTTTTCTTATGAAAAGGGCGTGTATTCCAGCCGCATTATTCCTTATCGCGGGAGCTGGCTGGAATTTGAAATTGATCAGAAGAAAGATCTTATCTATGCGAAGATCGACCGCAAGAAGCGTATTTTGGGAACATTATTCCTGCGTGCGGTGGGCTTCGATAGCCGCGAGAAAATTATTCAGGCATTTTATAAAAGCAAGAAAGTTCCCGTGGTGGATTCGGCCGCAGAGAAAGAAGAGCTCTCTGGCCAGACATTGGCCCGTGTTGTCATGGTGAAAGACAGCGACGGTACTGAGCGCAAGCTGCTGCGTGCGGGTGATAAAATCTATCCCCACGAAATTGATACATTAATTCACTCGGGTGTGAAAGAGGTGGAAGTGATTGATTTCACAGCTGAAGGCAGCCTGAATTCTCCTATTATTTTGAATTGTTTTGAACGTGAAGACGGGCGTGTCTATCAGGAAAACCCCGCTGCCGACGAGCCTGCGCGCGAGGATGCGCTGGCGGCGGTGTATTCGGTGCTTCAGCCTGGTGACCCTGTGACGATGGAGAACGCGGAGAAAGACCTGCACAGTCTGTTCTTCAGCTCGCGTCGCTATGACCTGGGCGAGGTAGGCCGCTATAAGCTGAATCGCAAGCTGGGCGTGGCCGAGAAAGACCGCACAGAATCTGTGCTGACACGTGAGGATATGGCCAAGACCATGGCATTTCTCATTCGTGTGTATATCAGCGAAGAGATGGTGGATGATATTGACCACTTGGGCAATCGCCGTGTGCGCAGTGTGGGCGAGCTGCTGCGCAATTCATTAAAAGTGGCTTTTGCACGCATGGAGCGCATTGTGCGCGAGCGTATGACATTAAAAGGCGCCGAAACCCTGAAGCCGCAGGATATTATCAGCATCAAGCCGATTGTCTCGGCCATTCGTGAATTTTTCGGAAGCAGCCAGCTGAGCCAGTTTATGGATCAATGTAATCCTCTGGCCGAGCTGACGCATAAACGCCGCCTGAATGCCTTGGGCCCGGGCGGTCTCTCGCGTGACAGAGCGGGCTTTGAAGTGCGCGATGTACATTCGACGCATTATGGGCGCATGTGCCCGATTGAGACGCCTGAAGGACCAAATATCGGTTTGATTGTCAGCCTGGCAAATTATGCACGCGTGAATAAATACGGATTTTTAGAGAGCCCGTATCGCAAAGTGGTGAATGGCAAGGCGACAAAAGAGGTGGAATATCTTTCTGCCTTTGATGAAGAGCGCCATTATATTGCCCAGGCCAGTGCGCCATTGGACAAGGACGGCAATTTCCTGGAAGAGCAAGTGGCAGTGCGCCGCGCGGGCGACTATACCACGCGTTCTCCTAAAGATATTAAGTATATGGACGTTTCGCCGCGGCAGATTATTTCCACGGCGGCCAGTCTGATTCCTTTCCTGGAACATGATGACGCCAACCGTGCCCTGATGGGCTGTAATATGCAGCGCCAGGCTGTGCCGTTGCTGTTCCCCGAGGCGCCGATTGTGGGCACCGGGATGGAGAGCAAGGCTGCCTATGATTCGGGCGTGGTGGTGAAGGCCAAGCGCGCAGGCACCGTGGAATATGTGTCCAGCACGAAGATTGTCGTGCGCGCAAAAGACGGCGCAGATGAATATGCCCTGGCGAAATTCCAGCGCACAAATCAAGATACATGTTTCAATCAGGTGCCCATTGTGAATGTGGGCGAGAAAGTGGAGGCTGGTGAGGTTTTGGCCGATGGATCTTCAACGCAGAATGGCGAGCTGGCGCTGGGCCGCAATCTTTTAGTGGGCTTTGTGCCTTGGAATGGCTACAATTTTGAAGATGCGATTCTCATCAGCGAGAATGTGCTGAAAGAGGATTATTATACCTCGATTCATATTCATGAATTTATCACCGAGGTGCGCGAGACCAAGCTGGGCTGCGAGAAGATTACACGTGATATTCCCAACACCAGCGAGAAGAGTCTGGAGCATCTGGATGCCGAGGGTATTGTTGCTGTGGGCACTTATGTGCGTTCGGGCAGCATTTTGGTGGGCAAGGTGACGCCCAAGAGCGAAACAGAGACCACACCTGAATTCAAATTATTGAACAGTATTTTTGGCGAGAAAGCGAAAGAGGTTCAGGACAGCAGCCTGCGTCTGCCGCATGGAGTGGAAGGCGTGGTGGTAGATATTCAGCGCCTGCGCCGCGGCCAGGGCGATGACATTGACCCGGGTGTGGAAGAAGTGGTGAAAGTGCTGATCACGACCAAGCGCAAGCTGCGCGTGGGCGACAAGATGGCCGGTCGCCATGGAAACAAGGGCGTTGTGGCCAAGATTGTGCCTGTGGAAGATATGCCTTATATGGCTGACGGTACGCCTTTAGATATTTGTTTAAATCCGCTGGGTGTGCCCAGCCGTATGAATATTGGGCAGGTGATGGAGACGGCTTTGGGCATGGTGGGTGCAAAGCGCAATGAGTGGTTTGTTTCTCCGGTGTTCCAGTCGCCCAGCAATGAGACCATTGGGCAGATGCTGGAAGAAGTGGGTCTGAACAAGGGATCGAAAGTGACTTTGTATGACGGGCTGACCGGCGAGCCGTTCAAGAATCAGGTTTTTGTGGGCTATATGTATTATCTGAAGCTGCATCATTTGGTGGATGATAAGATGCATGCGCGCTCGACAGGGCCATACAGTCTGGTGACGCAGCAGCCCTTGGGCGGCAAGGCTCAGTTTGGCGGCCAGCGTTTGGGTGAGATGGAAGTGTGGGCTCTGGAAGCCTATGGCGCGGCGAATACCCTGCAGGAATTGCTGACGATTAAGTCGGACGATATGACAGGGCGTGCCAAGATTTACGAGGCCATTGTGAAGGGCGAGCCGACCAATCCGGCTGGTGTGCCTGAGGCATTTAATGTTATGGTGCAGGAATTGCGCAGTTTGGCTTTGGATTTATCGTTGTCGGATAATCGAGGAAATCAGATTCCGCTGACCGAGCGTGATGCTGAAATCATCAGCAAAAAACAGGAAGGTCAGACTTTTAATGAATAAAAGAGTGTAGATCGGTGGTATTTAGGGGGGTGAGCTGCCGGTTTTTTTATGATACCCGAAGAGAGATAGGGGATGAGGGAAGTGAGAGAGATTCCGGACTTTGACAGTATTACAATTCGGCTGGCATCGCCGCAGAAGATCCGTGACTGGAGCTATGGCGAGGTGAAGAAGCCTGAGACAGTAAATTATCGCACTTTGCGGCCAGAGCGTGATGGCTTGTTCTGTGAGCGTATTTTTGGCACCACCAAGGAATGGGAATGTTACTGTGGTAAATTTAAAAGCATTCGCTATAAGGGCGTGGTGTGTGATCGCTGTGGTGTCGAGGTCACACATTTCAAGGTGCGCCGCGAACGCATGGGACATATTGAACTGGCCAGCCCGGTCAGCCATATTTGGTATTATCGCAGCGTGCCCAGCCGCATTGGCCTGTTGCTGAATCTGCCGATGGTGGCTTTGCGCAGCATTTTGTATTTTGAGAAATATATTGTTGTGGACCCCGGTGATACGGACCTGAAGAAGATGCAGCTGTTAACGGATGAAGAATATACCGAGGCCAAGCGGCGCTATGGTCTGGCCTTCACGGCGGGTATTGGCGCCGAGGTGATCCGTACTTTGCTGGAACAACTGGACTTGAATACTTTGGCGGCAGAGCTGCGCGCTGAGATGGTGGCCAAGGGTGTCAAGAGCGACAAGAGACTGCTGAATCGCATTGAACTGGTGGAAAATTTCCGTGATTCGTCTAATCGCCCTGAATGGATGATTTTAGATGTGATTCCTGTGATTCCGCCTGAATTGCGCCCGATGGTGCAGCTGGATGGCGGACGATTTGCCACCAGCGACCTGAACGATTTGTATCGCCGTGTGATCAACCGCAACAATCGTCTGCGCCGTCTGATGGCTCTTAATGCGCCTGATATTATTATTCGCAATGAAAAGCGTATGCTGCAGGAAGCTGTGGATGCGCTGTTTGACAATGGCCGCCGCAAGAAAGTAGTGAAGGGTGCATCTAATCGCCCGCTGAAGAGTCTTTCCGACCTGCTTAAAGGCAAGGGTGGGCGTTTCCGCCAGAACCTGTTGGGTAAGCGTGTGGACTATTCGGGCCGCTCGGTTATTGTTGTTGGCCCCAAGCTGAAGCTGCATCAATGCGGTTTGCCCGCCAAGATGGCGATGGAGCTGTACAAGCCTTTTATCATGAAGAAATTAGTGGACAAGGAAGTGGTATATAATATCCGTAAGGCGAAGACCTTGGTGGAACAGGAGACACCCGAAGTATGGGATGTTTTGGGCGAAGTGGTGAAAGAGCATCCTGTACTTCTGAACCGTGCACCGACTTTGCATCGCCTGGGTATTCAGGCTTTCGAGCCGATCCTGGTGGGCGGCAAGGCGATTCAGCTGCATCCTCTTGTCTGTCATGCGTTCAATGCGGACTTTGACGGTGACCAGATGGCTGTGCATGTGCCCCTGACCCAGGCGGCACAGGTGGAATGCTGGACATTGATGCTGGCGACGAATAATTTGCTGAACCCTGCCAACGGGCAGCCGATTGTTTTCCCCAGCCAGGATATGGTCTTGGGTATTTATTATCTGACCAAGCCGCGCCCGCGAGCGGAGAAGATGCATTATTTCTCCAGCGGGAATGAAGCCGTGAAGGCGGCCGATCGTGGTGTCATCGGCTATCAGGATCTTTGCTATGTACATATGAACGGTGAATTTGTAGAGACCACGCCCGGGCGTGTGATCTTCAATCAAAGCATGCCCAAGGAAGTGGGTTTCGTGAATCGCACCCTGGGTGATAAGTCTTTGCGCAAATTGATTGCCGAAGTATATGAGAAATTCGGATCTTACACGACTATCACTATGCTGGATGCCATTAAGAACACAGGCTATCGTTATGCCACATTCTTTGGTGCCACGATCAGCATGGATGATATTTTGGTTCCCGATGAAAAGAAAGAAATGATTGAAAAGGCCAATAAAGAGGTCTTGCGTATTCAAGAGCAGTATCAGAAAGGTCATATCACCGGTGAAGAACGCTATAGCCGTGCCATCCAGGTATGGAGCAAAACCAATGATGACTTGACAGATATTCTGATGAAGAGACTGGAAGTGGACAAAGACGGTTTCAATAATGTATATATGATGGCCGATTCAGGTGCACGCGGAAGCCGCACACAGATTCGCCAGCTGGCCGCGATGCGCGGTTTGATGTCGAAACCCTCGGGCGAAATTATTGAATTGCCGATTCGTTCGAACTTTAAAGAAGGTCTGTCTGTGATTGAATATTTTATTTCCTCGAACGGTGCGCGTAAAGGTTTGTCCGACACAGCCCTGAAGACCGCCGACGCGGGATATTTGACACGCCGTCTGGTGGATATTGCCCAGGATGTGGTGGTGAATGAAGAAGACTGTGGCACCATCAATGGCACCGTGGTGACGGCCCTGAAAGACGGGGAAGAAGTGGTGGAGCGCCTGGCAGACAGAATCTCGGGGCGTTTTGCTCTTGAGCGTGTGATGCATCCGCTTTCGGGAGAGATCCTTGTGGATGTGGGCCAGGAAATTACCAATGAAATTGCCGAGCAGATTGAAGAAATTGGTGTGGAATCAGTAAAAGTACGCACGGTGCTGGCCTGTGAGGCGCAACAGGGTGTGTGCCAGAAATGCTATGGACGTGACCTGGCGCGTGACCGCACTGTGAATATTGGCGAGGCAGTGGGAACCATTGCAGCCCAGTCAATTGGCCAGCCGGGAACACAGCTGACCATGAGAACTTTCCATATCGGTGGTGCGGCCAGCACAATCAGTGAAGACAATAAATTACAGCTGAAATATCCGCTGTATATTCAGAAAATCACCGGTTCCACAGTGACGCTGTCAGAGAATGAATTGCTGTTCACACGCAAGGGACATTTGCTGGTGCATCGCATCTTGAAGTCATTCGATTTGCAAAAGGGCGACAAGGTTCTTTTGGAAGACGGCAAGCGTGCCATTAAAGGCGAGGAAATTATTAAAAAAGCCTCGGGCGAGTCGATTGTCACGAATGAGATTGGTTATGTGAAAGTGATGGATGGCAAGGTGTTGCTGATTGCCCAGGAGCGAAAGATTCCCGTGCGCAATGGGGCGACATTGCTGGTGAAAGAGGGACAGGCGGTGCCGGCCAATCATGTCTTGGCCACATTTGATCCCTTCAGTGACCCCATTATTGCTGAGCAGGACGGCACAGTGCAATTTGTGGAAATCCTCTTAGGCACCACATTGAAAGAAGAAGTGAATGAAGACACAGGCAATATTGAGCGCCGTATTATGGATCTTTCCAATGAGACAATGATGCCGCGCATTGAAATTGTCAATGCGCATGGCGAGGCGATTGGAACATATTATCTGCCCAGCAATGCCTATCTGGCCGCGGGGATTGAGCATGGCTCAACCGTAAAAGCAGGTATGCATTTGGCCAAGATGCTCAAAGAAAGTATCAAGGCGCAAGACATCACCGGTGGTTTGCCGCGTGTTGGTGAATTGTTTGAAGC
>JAHHUI010000024.1 GCA_020024055.1 Spirochaetaceae bacterium
TTGCTGTTCAGCTCGGCAGCAATCAGGGCCAGTCGGCTGATTGCCTCGGGCGCGAAGATCAATGCCACATTTTCTGTTTTCATGATCTCTGTATATTGCTTGATGAGGGCATTACGCGGCTCCGTAAGGATTTTTTCAAACATCTCTGCCGTCATCTCTTCCAATTCCACCTGAACAGGAAAACGTCCCTGTAATTCGGGCAAAAGGTCGCCGGGCTTGCTGACATGAAAAGCCCCTGCAGCGATGAAGAGAATATGCTGTGTATCCACCACGCCATATTTCGTATTCACCAATGTGCCTTCAATAATAGGCAAAATATCTCTTTGCACGCCCTCACGCGAGATGTCGGGACTGCTGCCGCCACTTTTGCCCCCGCGTGTGGCGATTTTATCTATTTCATCAATAAAAATAATTCCGCCTTTTTGCGTGCGTTCGCGTGCGATTTCATACACACTTTCCATATCCACCAATTTATCACGCTCTTCCATCAGCAGGATTTCCTTTGCCTGTTTCACGCTTACGTGCCGATGCTTTGGCCGCGCGAACAGCTGTCCAATGCCCATATTACCGCCCTGGCCGTATTTATCAAAATTATCAGAGACACCAATCACATCGACAGCGCCGCTGAACAGACCCTCGAAAGGATTCACTTGGCTGGTCACTTCTACCTTGCGATCATCCAGCTCTCCATTGCGCAGCATTTGGCGAAATTTTTCACGCACACTGCGCCCGGCCTCGTCATTTGCCTCATCTGTGCTTTGAAGGCCGACACTTGGGGGGGATTTGGGCAAAAGTAAATCTAAAATGCGCTCTTCCACCTGCTGCTGTGCCTCCGCACGCACAGCCTCGGTCATTTCATTTTTCACCATCGTCACGGCATTGGCGATTAAATCGCGCACCATGCTTTCTGCATCGCGGCCCACATAGCCCACCTCGGTGAATTTCGAGGCTTCCACCTTCACAAAAGGCGCACCGCTGAGTTTCGTCAAACGGCGAGCAATTTCGGTCTTTCCCACACCTGTGGGCCCGATCATAATAATATTTTTGGGCATCACTTCATCACGAATATCTTTGGGCAGGCGGCTGCGTCGAAAACGATTGCGTAAAGCAATGGCCACAGCTTTTTTGGCCTTTTCCTGTCCAATAATATATTTATCCAACTCTGCCACCACATCTTTGGGTGTCATTTTTTCCAGATCCAGCAGCATCAGGTCAATTCCTCAATTGTCAAATGATGATTTGTGAACACACATAAAGAGGCCGCGATGTTCAGACTTTTTTCGGCAATTTCACGCGCGCTCAAGCTTCCGGCGTCTAAATAGGCCAAAGCCGCGGCATAGGCAAAATTGCCCCCTGAACCAATGGCCATGACATCTGTTTCCGGCTCAATCACATCGCCACTGCCGCTGATGAGAAAAGTCTTCTCCCGATTGGCCACCAACAGCATGGCTTCTAGCTTACGCAGCCTTTGATCTGTGCGCCACTCGCGTGCCACTTCCACTGAGGCACGGGCAATATCAAACTGCTTTTCTTTCATCTTATTTTCAAATAATTCTTCCAAAGTGAAGGCATCGGCAGTAGACCCGGCAAAGCCACACAGCACGCGCCCGTCGAACAGCTTGCGCACCTTGCAGGCATTGCCCTTCATCACCACGCTCTCACCCACGGTGACCTGCCCATCGCCGGCCATGGCCACACAGCCGTCTTTACGCACCACCAAGATCGTCGTTGCATGAAAATTTGCACCCATGCCTTTGATACTATTGTGAATTAAAACTGTTGTCAATATTGCCTTTGCTGCCATCAGGCCAAGAATATATACAGGATATATATTGACACTTATCTTTTAATTGACAAGAACATAAAGAAAGTATATACTTTAACCCATCTTTTAGCCAGGAAAACTGTCATCCTGCCTCATAAGAAACTCATTTTTTATTAAGGAGGAAACAGTTCTATGGATATTTTAGAAAATATCATCAATATCGTGAATACGATACTGTGGGATTATATACTCATTTTTTTATTGCTTGGCGTAGGCCTTTATTTCACATTGCGGACAAGATTTGTCCAGATTCGTCTTTTTGGGCAGATGTTGCGTCTTCTGCCTGAAGGAATCAAAGAAGGCGAAAAACAACATAAAGGCATATCCAGCTTCCAAGCCCTGGCTGTCAGTGTTGCCAGCCGTGTGGGCACAGGGAACCTGGCCGGTGTGGCTATTGCCGTGACAGTCGGCGGCCCAGGCGCTGTGTTTTGGATGTGGATCGTCGCCCTCATCGGTGGCGTCAGTGCCTGTATCGAGAGTACCCTGGGCCAGGTCTATAAACGAAAAGATGACACCCCGGGTCAACAAGATCATTTCGTGGGCGGCCCTTCTTATTACATCACTAAGGGTCTGAAAAATGCACCTTTGGGCATTACCTTTGCCATTGCGATGGTCTTCACATTTGGTATCGCATTTAACATGGTTCAGGCCAATACGATTGGCCAGGCCTTCAGTCATCTCCTGCCCTTTGGAGATGAGACATTCAACCTGAAAATCATGGCTTTATTCCTGTTTGTGCTCACCGTATGGTCGCTTCTGGGCGGGGCACAGCGCATTGCTAAAATATCCGGCTGGATTGTACCTGTCATGGCCATTTTCTACATCACTATTGCTTTAATTGTGGTGGTGTTAAATATTCAGGCATTTCCCGGGATTCTCAAGAACATTTTTGTCGAGGCCTTCAACACAAAAACAGCCGTGCCCGGCGGCCTGCTGGGCGGAATTATGGCTATTGGCATCCGCCGCGGTTTGTTTTCTAATGAAGCAGGCATGGGAAGCGGTGCCTATGCAGCCGCCTCAGCCCATGTAAAGCATCCCGCCGAACAAGGTTTGCTGCAAACCCTGGGTGTCTTTATTGATACCTTGGTAGTGTGCTCGGCCACGGCTTTTATCATTCTTAGCTCTAATGTCAGCGGTGATTATCAGGGCATACAGCTGACCCAGGCCGCCCTGGGCCAATATATGGGCAAGATTGGCCCCATTTTCATTGCCATTGCTATTCTATTTTTTGGATACAGCTCAATCATCGGCAATTATTTCTATTGCGAGAGCAATCTCCAGTTCTTGCATGCCAATAAGAAATGGTTCTTAGTGATCTTCAGACTGATCGTTGCTGCCTTAGTTTTTGTGGGCACAATATCCAAAACAAGCCTGGTGTGGAATATGACAGATCTTTTCATCGCGCTCTTGGCGATGATCAACCTATTTGCCCTGATCATGCTGGGCAATGTGGCCATAAAAACTCTGCAGGATTATGAACGCAAAAGAAAGAATAAACTACCCATGGATTTCAAGGCCGGTGATATTGGCATGCAGGGTCAATTAGATGAGTGGAATTAAATTCCAATTTGCTTGCCAGTCATGCGATAGACCTGGACAAAAATAGCTGAGACAATTTCCCAGTATTCTTCAGGGATTTCCTGGCCTATTTCAATATTGGCATGCAAGGCACGTGCCAGGGGCTTATTTTCAATCACAGGCACACCGGCAGCCTTGGCCACTTCTTTAATTCTTTGCGCCACTAAATCCTGGCCCTTTGCGGTGACCTTGGGCGCGCGGGCGCCTTTTGTATATTCCAGGGCAACGGCAAAATGCGTCGGGTTTGTGATGACAACATCGGCTTTGGGTACATTGCGCATCATCGTGGCGCGCAGAAATTCTAACATACGCGAACGCATGCGGCTTTTCACCTGGGGGTTGCCTTCCTGCTCTCTCATCTCATCGCGCAGCTCTTGCTTCGTCATCTTCAGCTGTTCCAGATGCTGTTTCTTTTGAAACAGAAAATCCAGCCAGGCCAGAACAAAAAACAATATAGTTGCTTCAAACATGAGAAACAAGGCTTGCTGCGCCATAAATTTGCTGCTGATATGCAAAGGCGTGAACGGGCTGGTCACCAATTTAGGCAGGCCCATTTGTATCGTGAACACCGCCATGGCTGCCACCAGCAATACTTTCATAATACTTTTGCCAAGATTATAAAAAGCTTCAATGCCAAAAACAGAACGCGAGAGATAACGCCCAAAATTGGGCACAATCTTTTTAAAGTCGGGCGTGATGGGCTTTGTGGTGAATATGAAACCGCCCACCTGAATCAGCATGGTAATTCCTGCCGCGACAAAAACCGAACCCAGCACAGGCAAAGCCAGGCGAAAATAATAGCTTACCAGCTTTGTTACATCTGCACGATCCGGGTGCTGCATAGGGTCTTGCGACAGAACAGAGACTTTCGTGAAAAAATAACGTATCATGTCGCTCACCACATCAATAATAAATGTGGACATCAAAGTGAGCACAGCCAGGGTCACCATCATCACCACGGCCGAAGCCAAATCCGTGCTTTTGGCCACGCGGCCTTCTTTGCGGGCCTTGCGAATGCGCGATTCTGTCGGGGCTTCGGTGCGCCCTTCATCCTCGGCGGCAAAATGCTGGAGCGAAAACCAAATTTCTTGCCCAGGCAAAAGGGTACAATCGACGTATTTATCCACCTGTCGCCGCCTTTTCGCCCGTGAACAGTTTGAGCAAAGCAGGAAATTGATCCCACATAGAGCTCAAAAGACCATCAAAGGCATTGAGAATATTGGGAATGGCAAAGACCAGAATAATATAGCCCACACCCAGCTGAAGAGGAAAACCCAGCATCATCAGGTTCATCTGCGGAGCGGCTTTGTTCAGCAAACCCATCACCACAGTGACCAGACACAATGTGCTGATCAGCGGCATGGCAATGACAATAGCCTGGACAAACAGGCCCGAGAGCGCACTGGTGAGAAACATGGCAATGCCATCAGGCTGCCAAAGTATCTGCGGCGCAATGAAACTGGAAAAACTGGCCTGCACCCCGGCCAGGAATATCTTCTGCATGCCAAAACTGGAGAAAAAAACCATAAAAGCCATGAGATTGAAAAACTGGCCCATGACAGGCAGCTCAATCTGGGAAACAGGGTCGAACATTTCACTGGCGGCCAAGCCCATCTGCAAAGAAAACAGCTGGCCTGCGCTGTGCATGACAGAAAAGACAATATACACTAAAAAGCCCATAATCAGGCCCACCATAATTTCCGCCGCCAGCAGCAGAACATAGTCAGCCCCGCTGCCGCGGATGGGATAGCCAGCAGCAACCACCCAGGGAGATATCACCGATGTGGTGAAAAATGCCAAGCCAGCCCGCGCGGCAAAAGGAATGCCGCTGGAGGTGACCACAGGCAAAGTCTCGATAAGAGCCACGCAGCGGGCAAAAATGAGAAAGAAAACCAATACCTGATGATCTAAATTGGCCAGCATACAGTTTTACACCTCTAGCCCTTCAGCTGGGGAATCACATTAAATAAATCACGTGTGTAATTGGACAGCAATGTAAACATCCATGTTCCAAAATACAGCAGCGTGAGAAAAATAGCCAGCAGCTTGGGGACAAAGGTCAGCGTTTGTTCTTGAAGACTGGTGGTGGCCTGGAAAATAGAGAGCACCAAGCCCACCACAAGGCTGATGAGAAGAACAGGGGCTGTTAAAAGCAAAATCTGAATAATGGCTGTGCGAAAGACAGTAATGACCATCTCAAGTTCCACTAAATTTCCCCCTTTTAATATTTTTTTAATTCATAAAACTGGCAACCAATTGCTGCACAATCAATGTCCAGCCATCCACCAGCCAGAATAAAATCAGCTTGAATGGCATAGAAACCATCACAGGCGGCAGCATAATCATACCCATGGCCATCAAAATACTTGAGACCACCATATCGATGATGAGAAATGGCACATAAATATATACACCGATTTTGAATGCCACGGACAATTCATGAAGAATAAATGCAGGAATCAGCACATGCGTGGGCACATCGGCCAGGGTTTTTGGCGCAGGCAAGCCACGCATGCGCATAAACAGGCGAATATTCTCGGGGCTCTGCTGCATTTGCTTATACATAAAAATACGCACCGGGCCTTCAGCTTCGCTAATCATCTGCTGTGTGCTGATGCGTCCCTCGCTCATGGGCTTGAAGCTGCGTTCATAAATATTACTGAGTGTGGGCCACATAATAAAAAATGTGAGAAACAATGCCAGGCCATTGAGCACTTGGGTGGGCGGCGCCTGTTGAAGACCCAGGGCTCTTTTCACAAAATCAAGAACAATAGACACCCGCAGAAAGCTGGTAAGCAAAACAGCAAAAGAAGGCGCCAGAGTTAAAATTGTGAGCAGAATAAGAAGCTGCACACTGAAAGCAATTTCCTGGCCCGAGCGCGGCTGGCGAACATCTAAATTAATGAGAGGAATAGGTATTGTGCCGCCGGGAAGCGGCGCCGGGGCCACATAATTTGGCTCTGGCGCGGGGATGATAGGCTGTGGCTGCGTCTGGGGAACAGGAACATCCTGCGCAAAAAGCGTTGCCGTTAAAAAGAAAAAAATCGCAAGAAAAAACCTATTCACTTGAATCAGACTCCCCTCTTCTCTCAAGAGAGTTCTTCTTCACCAGCAGCTGGCGAATACGATCGGCCTGCTGCTCTGTGTTCAGCATCGTTTTCATCTTGGGGTCTGCCCCCTGAATAGCCAATTTGCCACGCAAAAGCTGTGCAAAGCTTTGCTTGGGAATCTGTTGGCTGGCCTGAAGACGCAGCTCGTCTAGGACTTCTTTTTCTGTCACCTCTGTAATCAAGCTGACATTTTCGCCCACGCCCAAAACAAAAATGCGATTGGCCACTTCAACAATTTGCACGCTGGCCTGGCCGCGCAAGCTCTGGCTGGCAATGATTTTAATAGTGGAGCTTTCATAGGTTTCCTGCCCGGAAAGTCGACGCAGAAAACGAAGAAAGAAATATGACAAAGCTAGAACAAGAGCCAGGACAAAAAAGGCACGCAATGTGGCACCAATCGAGCTGCCCATGCGCACATTTTGCTGTGTTGCCGGCGGGACTGCCTCTTCCTGCAAGACCATCTGTGTCTCGTCAACAGCAGCATTCTGCCCTTGCTTATTTGCTTCAGCGGGGCCCTAGGCAAAGTCAGAAACACCGCCGATAGAGAAAATAAAATAAATGGCAAGTAAAACCTTACAGCGCATAAAGTTAAAAACCATTAACCTCTGCGATCTGTAACCTTGTCCACACTGGAAACAATTTCAGTGACACGTACACCAAAGTTCTCATCAATCACCACAACCTCGCCGCGCGCGATGAGATTATGATTCACAAGAATATCCACCGGCTCACCAGCCAGTTTATCCAGCTCTACAATGGTACCTTCACCCATGCCAAGAATATCCTTGACCTGCCAGCGTGTTCTACCCAGCTCTACTGTCAACTCCATGCTGACATCCATCAATAAACTAATATTTTGGGCTTCCGCAGAAGATCCCGTCGGAGTAAGGTTTGGCAATTGGACCCCCTTCACACTAGGTGTTGTTGAATAAACAGACATAGGACTGCCTCCTGAACTAGCAGCAGTGCTGCTATCTAATGGAACAGAAGACGGACGCGGCGCGTCATCCTGTACCGCTTTTACACTCGCCGGTGCTGCCGCCCCGGACGAAGCTGATTCCAAAGATTTAACGACAAGAGTATCAAGAATCTCATATAAGAAAAATTCCTGCCCTTGAAAACTCACAGCATATTTCACACACAGGAAATTACTGGAGGGAATTCTGCTCAGCCCCTTTTCCACCACCTGGGCATCAGGCACACCCGCCTGAATATTTTTGCCCAATGTAGTTGACAATGAGGCTGCGAAAGTCTGCTCCATTTGATGGAACAGCTCGGAAAATGCAGCTAAAGCCGCCCCTTCCAATGAAGGCAATTCCTGACCCACAATGCCTGCCGCAAGTGGAAGAACATCTTTTTCATTGGCAACAAAAAAATGCCCTCCGGAAATGCCTGCGGCAAAAGATACAGATGCATCCAAGATTTTATCTTCAAATAAAGAGAGCGCTTTCTCTTTATTACTTGCCATCACGTCTTCCAAACGCACACTGATTAGCTCAGACATCATGCTCGCTGCAGAGCTTTGCATAATGCCCGGGAAAGCGGCAAATAAACCGCGGATATAATCAATCTGCTGTGCAGTAAATGAAATATCTTCCGAAGAAGAACCTGTACTACCACCGCCGCCGGATGTTAAAAGAGCATTAATTTCATCCTGTGAAAGCGCACCACCACTCATCATAAAGCTATTGCTGCTCTCCGTTATTTACTAATTCTTCAAATTCTTCAATGTACAGTTCTTCTAATTTCTTAGTAATCTGCACAGAAACATTGCGCCCCACCAAGCCTGGGCGACATTCAAATTTAGGCTTATTACCCACCTTCAAAATCATCGGGTCGCTTTGTTTCTTATTTGGGAAACGAATCAAATCCCCTACTTTCAGACTGATCACTTCTCTGGTGGAAACAGACATGGCGCCCACTTCAGCCACAACACTCACGCTGATGCGATTGAGCTTCTCGCGCAGAATATTCAGGTTTTCCGTTGTGAAGCCGCGGCGCACGCTGGAATACCAATATTGGGCACTCAGCTTGCCAATAATGGGCTCGATGGTGAGATAAGGGATACATAAATTCATCATACCCTCAACACCTTCCACTTTGGTTTCCATGGTCACCAAAATGGCCATTTCAGTGGGCGGAACAATCTGCGCAAACTGGGGATTTGTCTCAATCTGGCTCAGCCTTGCGCGCAGTTCAATCACCTGACTCCAGGCCTCTTTCATATTGCCCAGAAGATAAATTACAATGCCGTCCAATACGGCTGTTTCAATTTCTGTCAATTCACGATTAATCTTGGCTGACTGGCCCGTGCCGCCAAAGAGGCGATCAATAATAGAAAATGTAATCGAGGGATCAATTTCTAAAACGGCAGAACCCTTCAAAGGTTCCATATTGATGACCGCCAATGTTGTGGGGTTCGGAATAGAACGAATAAATTCCTCATAGGTCAGCTGGTCTACACTGGCCACATGCACATGCACCAAAGAGCGCATCTGGGCAGACAGGCTGGTGCTGGCCAGGCGGGAAAAGGTTTCATGCATGATAGAGACAGTACGGATCTGCTCTTTACTGAAGCGGTCAGGTCTTTTAAAGTCATAAATCTTAACATTAGGACGTCTACGGGTCTGAGTTGTGGTGTGGGTACTATCAACAGCAGCATCCTCTCCACCTGCGGCAATCGTGGTCAGCAGCTGATCAATCTCATCCTGCGAAAGAACTTCTGTCATAATCCCTCTTCCTTAGCGTAGCTTGTATCACCATAACAAAAAAACGGCCTCATTTGGAAATATCGGCAGTGGTAAAACGCTGTTAAGATTTTTCTTTTCAAATTTACTAGTTTACATCCAATCTCAGGAATAAAACTTCATCAATTTTGCCGGTCTTCAGGAATTTATTAATTCTTTCCAACAATTCCTCTTTCAGGTTTTCTTCATTGGAAGAATGTAAATCCCTTGCTGTCTGCATGCTGAAAAAGCTGCGTAAGAGATCTTGAACTTCCAATCCACGGCGGGCAAATTCTGCATCAACCAGTCTCTGTTTCTCGGTGAAACCAAAAACCAGTACAATATCATAAATAAAGCTGTTGCCATCATTAGTACGCCCGCTCATAGAGATTTCAGGCGTATAATGCAAATCAACCTCTTTCTTTTTAGCCACCACCAGTTTGGATTTTCTCAACCATTCTGGCTTGGAAAGCACTGTTTTTGCCGTGGTGGTGACCACAGCAACAAAAATAGCTCCGGCCACCAAAAAAGCAGCCAGCATGCAAATGAACACAAAAAAGGAACCAATAACACCGCCATTTCTGTTTCCAATAGGAACCTTAGGCGCAGAGGTGCCTCCACTGTCAATTATCTCTGAATTTACCGAATCTGACATAAGCTATCCTACCGCTGTTATATCAGTTTTAGTCTACCAAAAAATCAGGAAAAAGAACATCCCTTACTTTGCCCTGGCTGAAAATTCTGTTAATACGTTCTTTAAGCTCAACCTTCAGGCCATCCTGATACTCCGGCAACAGAGCCTCGGCGGTTTTAGAACTGAAAAAACTGCGCATCAAGTCCTGTAGCTGGCTTTGTCTTTTGGCAATCTCTGCAGAGGTTTTTGTATCTCCCATTTCATAACCTAAAGCAACAGATATCTGGAAAGTGTGCGGATCGGCATCGCTGGTGCGCCCACGCACATTCACCGGCGTGGTGTAGTCATAATTTAAACTTGTATCATAAGTGGGTGAACTGGCGATAATATCTGCACTCATCTGAGAGTCCATCATCATCACGGTGAACACACTGACCAATACAACAAATACAATCGCGCCCACCGCAGCAGCCAGCATCACCAATACACGCACAAGAACATTATTTCCGGCGGCTTTCTCCGGCGCTGCCTTTTTGCTTGCTTCTATATCAGCCATAACAACTATATCCTCTCTTAATTGTTATTAATTATCCACTATATAGTCTGTAAAGAATATCTGCTGAACATAGTCTTCTGTCAACAATGTATTCAACCACTCTTTTAAATCAGCCTTCATAGTATTTTCTTTTCTCAGGGTTAATCGCCCGCTTAAATTTTCGGCAAAATATGTTCGTATTTGATCTTGAATCATGGAACGCTGCGCACTGAGCACCTCGGCTGCAGTTTTGCTCTTCTCATCATACCCTATCACCACAGTGACCTGGAAGACAAAGCTTTCAGGCGGTTTAGACTTTCCTCTGATGACAATAGGCTCTGTATAGGTATAATCAGCCGGCCGGGGCACGGATCGTGTGCCCTCTATCCGTGCCATGATGCGCTTAAATTTTATTTTTTGCATCATATATACAGTAGCAACGCTGACACCACCTATAAAGCCTAAGGCAAGAATGACAAGGAAAACTATCAAGATGCCCTTGAAATAGCTAAGGAATTTTTGAAAATCAAAATTTTTCTTATTCTTGGCGGCAGTCTGCTGAGCTTCAGCACTGTCAAAATAATCCAACGCTGCATTGTTATTATTCTCTGCGCCACCGGTTGTATCACTCAAGGTTCCTCTTCTCCCCTGTCATCTTCCTGGCTTTATAGCAGTCCATCCACAAGCATGACAATATCAATACGTCTGTTCATCGCGGCAGCTTCGGGGGTGTCCCCCTCGGCAACAGGCTTTGTATCAGCCAAACCCATCACTTGGAAACGGCGATCCGAAGCCAGACCATAATCAGAAAGCACATGCAATGTATTAATAGCGCGAGCAGAAGAAAGATCCCAATTGCTGGGCCACTTGGCGGGGTTAGGTATCGAGGTATTTGTGTGGCCTTCAATGCGGAATGTCTGCCCGGCAACCTCAGGGCTATTTAAAAATACAACCAATCTTTGCAATGTATCACGCGTGTCGTCTAAATTCACTTCAGCGCTGTCTGGGCGGAAAAATGCATCGCCCACCAGAGAGATGACTAAACCACGCTCAGGATCAAAAGTAATTTGCTGTATTGTTGCGGTGGTCTCTGGCTGGACCAGGGCCTGAGCCTTTCTCATAGCCTCTTCCAGGTTTTTGGCACGCTTGTTAGCAGGCAGGCTTGTCACATCTGCACCCATCTGCGCCAGCTTGCCTTCATTAAATGTCATACCACCTGTCAAAGGCCCTAAACCACCAAAAGAATTCAACACCAAGCGGATACGGCTGTCGTCTTTTGTGGGTTCACCCATCATGATAACAAAGAAACACAACATCAGCGTCACCATATCTGAATAGGTGATCAACCAAACTAACGGGTTGGCTTTCTCTGGCTCTTTCTCTCCACCATCTTCAGTCGTCGACATGACAATCCTTCCTTCTTAAGTATTCACACTCTCTCTTATGTCAGAATATCTTATCTGACATCATCTCTGGCAACAGGTCTTTCTTTCGGAGGCAGGAAGCTGTACAGTTTCTGCTCCAGAATACGCGGATTATCACCAGACTGTATAGATAATATACCTTCCAGCATAATCATTTTCACCATCATTTCCTGCGCATGGCGCTCAATCAGCTTTGTATACACAGGTGTACAAAACATATTCGCCACAATAGAACCATACAAAGTGGTAATCAGCGCCAAGGCCATACCACGACCGATAGACGATGTGTCGGACAAATTTGCTAACATACCAATCATACCCGTAACTGTTCCCATCATACCAAAGGCAGGGGCCAGGGCTGTCCATGTATAAAAAAAGTTTGCGCCTGCATTGTGACGCTCTGTCATTTTATCCAATTCCAGACGTAAAATCCTCTGAATAATCAGAGGGTCTGTACCGTCAACCACCAAACGCAAACCTGTGGAGAGAAATTGATCTTCCACTTCGCGCACGGCGTCATCCAAACTGAGCAACCCCTCTTTTCTGGCGCTTTCGGAAAAACCAACCAAGCGCGCAATCACTTCCTGAAGACTGACCGTATCTTTACGGAATACCTTTTTCATAAAAGCGGGAAATTGCTTGACAACAGACATATCCGTGGCCACCATAACAGCACCGAACGAACCCAAACCAACCAAAAGCGCGGAAGCTAAGTCCCAATACAGCCTAAGAGGATTGCCACTGGCTATGATGGCACCAAAAAACATACCAAATGCAATGATAAAACCTAACCAACTCGCGGGATCCATATCAATCCTCTCTTCTTATTCCTCATTTTTAGACAAAGCGAGGCTCCGCCTGTATTCTACAATTCTATTGTATACAGTAGAATAATCCTCAGCAACTACATAAATTTTTCCGGACAACAGGGTGATAGTTGTATCAGGATTACACTCAATTGCCTCTATCATATGCGGATTGAGGTAAAATTCCTTGCCCCGCTTGCCCTGCATCGTTAGTTTAATCAACCTGGTGACCATCCTAAGAACCAAGGGAGAGAGATTGGATTTCCCTCCCCTCAACTATTTAAAAACCTATATTTTAACGCTTCAGCTGCAACAGTTCCTGCAGCATGGTATCACTGGTCTGAATACCTTTGCTGTTTGCCTGGAAACCGCGCTGTGTCACAATCATGTCCACAAATTCAACAGACAGGTCTACATTAGACATTTCCAGCACCCCCGCCTGGATGCTGCCCTTATTGGCCGATCCGGCAGGGTCAATCATCACATCACCAGAGTTTGTGCTCTTGGCAAAGTTTGTCTCACCCACTTTATCCAAACCGCCGGGGTTGGCAAATGTGGCCAAAGCCAGCTGGGCCACCTCTTTGCGCTGGCCATTGGTGTAAATACCAATCACCTTGCCTGTGGCATCAATCTGATAATCTGCCATATAGCCCATGCTGTATCCATCCTGGAACCAGCTCTTTGTTGTGCTGGGAGAAGCAAACTGAGTGGTGGAATTATCATACTGACCCACTGTACCCACTTCAATATTGAAAGTGAGTCTCTGGGGGTTGCCATCAGCATCCAGAGTGGAATCAGGCACATTATAGGCCACGGTGATATTCAATGTACCCGCGTTTACGGTGTTGCCCTCGGCATCGGTCACACTGGCTACAGCGCCATTGTTGTCAAAGTTAATAGTGAAAGTCTGGCCCGCGCCTATTTCACCGTTAATTCCCAAAGTTAAATCAGTGGGGTTTTCATTTTCTTCGGTGGCATTAATACTCACGGCAGCCTGCCATTCATTCACTGTGCCTTCCTGGCGGGTATATTCAATACGCAAAGTATGCGTATTACCCATGCCATCATAGATTTCTTTGGTGACAACATAAGTCCCCGCACGTCTCTCATCTAAGGGCGCGTCTTGAGCAAGAGGAGGCGTATTTTTATCCAGATTACACATCAGACGCACAGACTCGGTGGCTTTGGCGGGGTCTTTGCTGTTCAAAGGAATGACAATATCTGCAATATCCATCGAAGGGTTCAGCACCTGCTGGCCGTTAATGGTCTCGGCAATCCACCCCTGAACACGCATACCATTGGCAGGGTTCACCAAATACCCCTCGCCATCCACATTAAAAGCACCGGCTCTGGTATACAAATCACTTTCACCTTTTCTTAAAATAAAGAAACCATCGCCCTGAATCGCGACATCGCTGCGCACACCCGTGCTCTGCAAGGCACCTTGTGTGTGAATAGTATCAATAGCAGCAACCGTCATACCAAGACCAACTTGTTTAGGGTTCACACCGCCTAAATCTTCGCTGGGGCGTGTTGCACCCTGCATGTTCTGGTAAATCATGTCCTGAAAATTCACACGATTGCGCTTAAAGCCGATTGTGTTCACATTCGCAACGTTATTACCCACTACATCCATACGTGTCTGATGATTCTGCAAACCTGCCACACCAGAGTACAAAGACCGCATCATAAAGATTCATCCCCCTCAACAATATTCTGCTTCTCTTCATTATCCGCCATGCCTTCGACATCCTCCGCTATCGGCGCGGGTGCCGCCACAGGCATATGCATAGACGGATCCACCGTCACGGCAATCAGGCGATCCGATCCATAAAACTGCCCGTTCACCTTCATCAAACCGCTGCGCGGATCAATAGAATCCACTCTTCCTGTTTCCACTTTTCCGTCATCTCTTACAACTTCGACGTATTTTCCTAGGAAGCTTAGCGCATTATTGCGTTCTTGAGACGCAGTAAGATTTTCATTCATCTTAGTCAGAGCATCGGCCATATTCTTGGTCTGCTCCAAAGAGCTGAACTGCGCCATTTGCGCGATGAATTCTTTATCTTCCATGGGCTTCAGAGGATCTTGATAACGCAGCTGAGTGATCAGCAAGCGTAAAAAATCATCTTTGCCCATCTCTTGAGTCCCGCCCTTGCGCTCGACACGCAAAGCAGCATTGTAGGTTTTCACATACTCTTCTGTTTTGCGCAGCTCATCCTCAGACATTCTGAGAGGGCCTTGCGTTAATGCACTGCCAATATCCATATAATTCTCCTAATTCTTTATATCCAAAAGCTTTATGCCTGCATATCCACCAGAACACTGCGATAGCTGTCCATCCGAGGTGTATCCTGAATCTGACTAAATACCTTATTTCCCTCTCGATGTCTTTCCGAATAGAAAGGACTTTCGCTATAGGCGGCATTTTGCTGCTGAAAGCCTTCATCTTCTTTATGCTGGCCCACAGAAACATCCAGCTGGCCCATTGTGAATCCTCCGCGCTGCATTCTCTCGCGCAGGTCGCCCATATTGTCATCAAATGCCGCCTTCACTTCAGCATTATCCACCACAATGCGCCCCAGCACGCGATGATCATCCAGGGTCAGATTAATTCTCACCGTGCCCAGACTCTCGGGCTTTAATGTCAGACGAATCTCTCCGGCGGCCTGATCACGCAGGATAAACTGCGCACGCTGCACAATCTCTGTATTGCCGCTTTCCTTTAAAGCCTGGCGAATCAATGTTGTTGGTTCTATGGGTTTGCCTTCGGCCAGGTCAGCCTGGCTGCGGCGATCTGTCACCAGGATAATAGGCTCGCTCTTGCTTTGCTCTGCAAGCCCAATATTATTATCTTTATCTTTTAAATCTATATTTTTAATTTCGGCTTTTTCCCCAACCTCTGAAGCATTCATCTGTAAAGATGGCTCTTTCGCCAAGACCTCATCACCGGTTTTGTGTTCTAAAGACACCTTGTGAATATGATTTTCTTCATTCTCTGCCTTCATATTCACTTTTTTATCCGACTCGGAAACAGTCTTCACCACAGGTTTGATTTCCTTATCAGAATCTTTGTCTTCTTTCTTGGCCACATTTAAAGCCATCGCCACTAAAGGAGACTCTGTCTGAACTTCCTCCTCAGGCAAAATCTCATCTTCTTTTTTCTCAACAGCCTTGGCTAAATGCAGCTGCTCCAGCTGAACATTTTTGGTTTTCTTTTTGCCCTTTTCAACCTCATCATC
>JAHHUI010000025.1 GCA_020024055.1 Spirochaetaceae bacterium
GAGAAATCACTGTGCATATCGGCGATAATGAAGGTGACCCTGTTTTTGCTATTCCCGATCTGCTTCCCCATTTGGATGCCAAAGTGCAGCGAGAGCGCAAAGCCAATGAAGTGCTGCGCGGCGAAGAACTGCGCATTGTGGTGTTCAGCACGCCCCAGGCAGGCAAAGAAGAAGAAAAAGGCCTGGTGAAAAAAGCCTTGCTGACCCACCTGAAAGAACATTATAGCATAGAAGAAGAGGACTTTCTTTCGGCCGAGCTGCATGTGGTGCCCGCGGGCAAATGTTATGATGTGGGCCTGGATCGCACTCTCATTGGCGGATATGGGCAAGATGACAGAGTGTGCAGCTATGCGGGCCTGCAGGCCATTTTACAGCAGAATGGCACACCAGAGAAAACTGCAATGCTTTTCCTGGCAGACAAAGAAGAAATCGGCTCTGTGGGCATCACAGGCATGAAAAGCAGTTTTTGGCGCTATGCCGTGGCCCGGCTTTTGCATAAATGCGGCCATAGCAGCGAAAATCATGTTCTGATGGAAACTCTGTGGCACAGCATCTGTCTTTCGGGAGATGTCACGGCGGCGGTCGACCCAATTTTTAAAGAAGTGCATGACGAGCAAAACAGTGCCAAGCTGCATTATGGCCTGGCTTTGACAAAATACACCGGCAGCGGAGGAAAATATCATGCCTCAGAAGCCGATGCTGCATTAGTCGCCTCATTACGCTCTGTGCTCAGCCAGCATCAAATTGCCTATCAAGTAGGCCAACTGGGCAAAGTCGATGAAGGCGGTGGCGGCACAGTGGCCGCATTTTTCGCGAATCATGGCGTGTGCACACTTGATTGTGGCGTGGCGATTTTATCGATGCACTCGCCTTTTGAAATTGCCAGCAAATGGGATATTTATGCCATGTTCCAGGCCTATCAGATCTTCTTTGCCCAGGGCCTGTAGGCATGCTGATTGATTTGCATAGCCATTCCACAAGTTCAGACGGACAGGACAGCCCTGCTGAGCTGATTGCCAAAGCAGACAAAATGGGTATTCGCTATTTGGCCCTGACCGATCATGATACTCTTGCCGGCCTGGACGAAGCAGAGCGGGCAACCCAAGACACCTGTGTCACTTTCATTCGTGGTGTAGAGCTGGAAATAGAATGGCCGCATGTGGGTGAATTTCATCTTTTGGGGCTGAATCTGGGGCCCAATGATGAGCAGCTGCAAAAAGCCCTGGAAATGCAAAGGGAAGGCCGCAAAGAACGCAATGAACAGATATTGGCCCTGATGCGCAAAGCAGGCATTTCTATCACTTATGAAGATCTGCAGGCAAAAAACCCTTCTGCTGTGCTTGGGCGGCCTCATATAGCCCAGTATTTAGTTGACATAGGCAAAGTGAAGCATTATCAGCAGGCTTTTGATCTTTATTTGGCTTATGGGCGGCCTTTCTATCTGCCTAAAAAGGCATTACCCTTAGAATATGCTTTGCAGGCTATTCATTCCTGCAAAGGGAAAGCCGTAATTGCCCATCCGATGTCATTATGTTTATCCTGGCGTAATCTAGACGCACGGCTGGCTGATTTCAAAGCCATGGGCATTGATGGCTTGGAGGCCTATCATTCCACTTGTTCTGTGGCCCATTGCCAAAGGCTGCGAGAATTAGCAGACAAGCATGGCCTGCTTATCAGCGGCGGGTCAGATTATCACGGCGAGCATACAAAAAAACTGGGCAGACTGGGACATTATCATTTTGGGAAAAGGGCAATCCCTGAAGATGTGCTGAAAATTATTCAATAGGGCAAAAAAACAGGTGGTGAGAAACCCACCACCTGAACGGCTAGAACCTGTGGTAATCCCGGCCCGTTTAAAGACCGAAAGACTCCATCACTTTCTCGGCAGTCTGCTCGATAACACGCTGGAGATAATTGGGGTCGGAAAGGTTTCTTTTCGCTGCCTCTATCTTCTCCATACGCAGCTCGGGAGCTGCCTTGGCAATATCCGCGGCCATTTTCAAAATAGCTGCTTCACGTGCTTGATCAGAGAGCTTGATGGACTCCGGGCGACTTACCGACTCGGCCTTCTTCGACTTCTCCGGGGAAGAGACTTTTGTCAACGGGTCTAGAGGATTAATCCGGTGTACATTCATTTATCACTCCTTCATAGCTCGTCGCCCTCATTATCGAGGTTAGAACGTATAATATTCACGATTCTGGTGAAGATGCAACTAAAATCGAAAACTCTCCTTGCAACTTTCTCTTTTTAAGGAGAAGTATTAATTCTTCGGCGGTGCCGCGCAAGAATTCTTCATGAATTTTAGTCATCTCCCGCCCCACTATTAAAAAACGCCCTGGCGCATGTAAGTGAAGCATCTGTAATAGGTTATCGACACGATAAGGAGACTCGTAAAGCAAAAATGCATCCTGCTGTTCCAAAAATTTCAAAAGTGCTTTTTCTCGCTTGCTTCCATGCTGGGGAAGAAAGCCAACAAAGCGCACACTGTGGATAGGGACACCGGCCACAGAAATAAGTGAAGCGAAGGCAGAAGGTCCGGGAATGGGTATCACATCAATCTCTTCATGCAAACACACCGCCACAATAAAAGCCCCCGGATCAGAGAGTCCTGGCGTGCCAGCATCGCTGCAATAGGCAATATCCTTACCCTCTTTCAGCAGCTTAATCAGTCCTTGCGCACTGCGCTTTTCATTATGCTGATGACAGGCGAGTAAAGGCTTTTGTATATGATAATGCTGCAATAATTTTTGTGTATGCCGTGTATCTTCACAAGCAATGAAATCCACTTCTTTTAATGTTTCCAAAGCACGTAAAGTGATGTCTTTCAAATTGCCAATAGGTGTGGCAACTATATACAGCTTAGACATATAAGCCTTCTTCTTTCAGTTTTTTCAATGCAACACGGGCGGCCATTTGCTGTGCTTCTTTTTTATTTCGGCCCTCGCCTTGGCCATATAAATCACCCTTCAAAAAAACCTGCACAAACATTCTCTGATTATGCTCTGGCCCTTGAACAGCTGTCAGCTGATAAACTGGCAATTCTTTATACTTGCGCTGCATAAATACCTGTAAACTGCTTTTATAATCTGTATCCAGATCTCCGGCATGAATTTTTTCCCAAAATTCCTGTATATAGGGATCCAGCCAGCTTGCTGTCTTCGTATATCCCAGCTGTAAATAGATTGCCCCCAAAACAGCCTCAAATGTATCTGAAAGCACAGCCGGATTGTTTACCTTTTCATCAGACATACTTTCACCAATCAATAAATATTGCGAAAGCTTAAATTTTATTGCTAATTGGGAGAGAACATTTTGATTGACTAAGCTGGCACGGACCTTTGTTAAAAAACCTTCATTGCTGTGCGGATAACGAGAAAACAGCCGTTCTGCAATGATAAGATCCAGCACGCTGTCGCCTAAAAATTCCAATCGTTCATTGCTGATAATTTTATGCTGATGTGCATAAGAACTATGCGTGAGGGCCTGATGCAGATAAGTCTTATCAGTAAAAAAAAAGCCAAGACCATTTTCTAGCTCTTGCAGGGCTATTAAACGTTCTTGGCCTATTTTCATATAGAGCGGTAACCTTAGAAAAATATTATTTCTTCTGGCTAGCGATATAATCCATCGCATCCTTCACGCGTTCAAACGTAGAAGCTTTTTCTGGCGGAATAGTAATATTCATCTGCTCTTCAATAGCATAAACTAATTCGTAAGTATCCAGGCTATCTGCATGCAGATCCTCACGGAAACGTGCCTCAGGAACAATTTTACTGGGATCGCTAATATTTAACTTACTAACAATGATTTCCTTCAGCTGATTAAAAAGTTGTTCATCCATTATCTTCAATTCCTCCAAAAATATACTTAAAAAATGAGTTATACTTCAATAATCTGATTCCCGCGATAATATCCGCATTTTCCGCAAAGGCGATGGCGCAAAACAGGATTACCACAATTGCTGCATGTAGACAAAGTCGGCTCGGCCAGACGCATATTAATCACTCTGCGGCGACGTGTGCGTGACTTGCTTGTTTTATATTTTGGTACAGCCATTTATTTATTTCTTCCTCTTTCTATCATCAAGATATTTCTACGAGACTATCATTATTCTCCCGTCCCGTTGTTTATCAGGACTGGAGATAAGGGGAATCGAACCCCTGGCCTATTGATTGCGAACCAATCGCTCTACCAACTGAGCTATATCCCCAAAGCTAACTTTTTAGATTATAACAACTCTATACAAGTTTGTCTAGAACATTGTTAAAAATCCTATGCTTGCCCTTATTCTATATCCACCATCCCAAGATTCAGGCGGCCCATACGGTCAATTTCCAAAAGCTTCACACGCACCTTTTGTCCTTCGGATAAAACATCTTCCACTTTATTAATTCTGTTCTTAGACATCTTAGAAATATGACACAAGCCATCTTTGCCAGGCAAAATCTCGATAAATGCTCCAAAATCAGTCAGCCTCTTTACCACTCCATCATAAATTTGACCCACTTCAGGATCGGCAATCACACTGAGAATGGCCTTTTTAGCCTGTTCCACCAATTGTGAATTCCTGGCAGAAATAGTGACCATTCCGGCATCATCAATATTAATTTTGGCCTGATATTTTTCTGAAACAGCCTTAATATTTTTTCCGCCGGGCCCAATCACCGCGCCAATACGATCTACATCAATCTTAAATGTTTCGATACGTGGTGCATGATCACTAATCTTTGCCGGCTTGCTGATGCACTGATTCATGATTCCTAAAATATGCATACGCCCCCCATGAGCCTGCTTAAGCGCAACACGCATAATTTCTGTGGTGATGCCTGCACATTTAATATCCATCTGGAATGCAGTAATCCCTTCGGCCGTGCCAGCCACTTTAAAGTCCATATCACCTAAATGATCTTCTTCACCCAGAATATCCGAAAGCACCGCATAGCGATCACCTTCACGAATCAATCCCATCGCAATACCTGCTACAGGGGCCTTGATAGGCACACCGGCAGCCAAAAGAGACAAAGTTCCCGAACAGATTGTTGCCTGACTGGAAGAACCGTTACTCTCTAAAATCTCAGACACCACACGCACCGTATAGGCAAATTCATCCCGGCTGGGAATCACCGCCTCTAAAGCCCTCTGGGCCAAATGCCCATGGCCAATCTCGCGGCGTCCGGTGGAAAGTCGGCCGGTCTCGCCAACACTGTAAGGGGGGAAATTATAATGCAGCATGAAATTTTCACGCTTGTCCCCATCAATATTGTCCAAAATTTGTTCGTCAAACAATGTGCCCAATGTCGTCACACCCAGGCTTTGCGTTTCCCCACGAGTGAACAAAGATGAACCATGTGCACAGTCTAAGAGGCCAATCTCACAGGTAATAGGACGAATATCAGCCAGGCCGCGTCCATCCACACGCAGGCCCTTGTCCAAAATACTTTTGCGCACAATATCACTTTCCAGCTCTTCAAAAAGTATAGCCAGTTTTTCTTTCTGCTCATCATCAAAATCAGCGCCAAATTTCTCTTTGACCTGATTTTTCACAGCGTGAATGGCATCAGAGCGCACATGCTTGCCTTTCTCGAAACAAGCCTTTTCCAGCAGAGGCCGGGCAAAGGCCGTGATCTCAGCAGCACTGTCTAAAGGAGCCTTGGCCGGCGGTAGAGGCAATTTTGCCTTGCCTGCCTTTTTTTCAAACTCTACTAAAAAGGCATTAATGCCCTTGAGTTCTTCTTCTGCCTTTTGAATCGCCCCCAGCATAATTTCTTCATCCACACCCTTGGCGCCGCCTTCCACCATACAGATACCTTCATGGCCCGCGGCCACAACAATATCCATCTGACTGTTTTCAATCTGCTCAAAAGTGGGATTAATCACATATTGATTATCAATATAAGCCACACGCACGGCAGCAACAGGGCCATTGAAGGGAATATCGCTTACCATCACCGCAGCAAAGGCCGCCATCATGCCCACAACATCGGGGGGATTGATTTGATCCGCAGAAACAGTGGTGGGCACCACCTGAATATCACGCCCAAATTCTTTATAAAACAAAGGTCGCATAGGTCTGTCGATCAGACGGCTGACCAGGATTTCTTTGTCTTTAGGCCTGCTTTCTCTTTTTAAAAAGCCGCCTGGGATTTTACCCGCAGCATAGTATTTTTCATTATACTCTACAGAAAGAGGAACATAATCTAAGGGTTCACCCTCATCCGCAGAACAACATACGGTGGCAAAAACCGCCACACCTGCATAGCGCGCAAAAACAGCGCCATTAGCCTGGCGGCCCATCTTGCCGGTTTCCAAGATAAGCTCATGCGCACCTATTTTTAATTTCATTGTTTCCATGTTATTTCCTTTCTTGTAAGAAAAGGATGAGACACTTACTCGGCAAAGCGAACTATCCTTTTTGCTATTTACGCAGATTCAACTCTTCTAAAAGAGCACGATAGCCGGCTAAGTCTACCTTTTTAAAGTAGTTCAAAAGAGAACGACGCGCACCCACCAGTTTCAGTAAACCACGGCGGCTACTGTGATCTTTTTTATGTACAGCAAAATGTTCATTCAAATCTCTAATTCTTTTTGTTAACAATGCCACCTGCACACGCACAGAACCAGTATCTTTGTCATTAATAGCAAATTTTTTTACAATCTGCTGTTTCTCTTCCTTTGCTAAGGCCATGAATCTTCTTCTCCTTACTTAACTTTAATCCAACTTCTTTTTAAATTTACATTGTTCAACAGTCTCTGACAAAGAGAGCTTTCGCCCATTCAGCTGTGCCACACCAGCATTTGTATCATATTCACCCTCCGGCGGCAGAATCTGTTCACTATTTTCTAAATTTATAATTACTAATCCATTTTTCTTTTCAGCGGGTAAGCCTCGCAGGTCTAAACTATAAGGTCTTCCAAGGATGTCCCAAAGCAAAGTAAATTCTCCAGCAAGCACAGCTGTTCGCACAGCAGAACTGCTGTATTGAATATCTTTTTGCCTCATCTGGGGAACAATTACAATTTCTATCCCATGCTGCTGTCCCCAGCTTATCAAATTATCGGTAGAAAAAGAACGATTCCTACCCATACAAAAATCCCAGCCCACCACTATTTTCTTCAAGGGCATACAGCAGCAGACTTTAGACAAAAAGTCTTCGCCTAACATTTTACTGAATTCTTTCGAAAAGTCAATGTGTAAAATATGGTCGACTCCAAACTGTCCTGCCAATTCACATCGCTGGGCAAATGAACAAATTGAACCTTCAAAATCAGCGCGAAACACCTGGGCCGGCAGTGGGGAAAATAAAGTGAGGCAGGCACACCCTGGTGTTAAACGGCTTAACAATGCCTGATGCCCTTTATGAAAAGCATCGAAGGCGCCAATGGCTAATTCTTGTTTTTCCTGCAAATGAGTCTGTTCATTGAATCGAAAAATCATTCTTTGTCCCCTGTAGCCACAAAACCATAACTCAGGCACCCGCCGCGGCTGTTCACCAGAGCCAGCAGTCGAGAATCTGCATCAAAAACAACAACAAAATCCCCTTTCCATTCATGCGTGAACCATTCATATTTTAAAGCCCGGCCGGCACGTATATGCTGTACGAATTCAGGTCGCGCATGCACGCGCGGAATATGCGGCAGCGCCTGTAAAGTCTGCCACGCAGAAAGCACATCTTTATCCGGGCACACATCCTGCGCCAAATGTGCATCATGCAGGAAAAAGCCATTTTTTTCATCCCCTGCATAATGACCTATCCAATAACGTTCCAGCTCTTTCACCATAGCACAGCTGCCGGCATGCACACCCATATCACGCGCCAGGCTGCGAATATAGGTCCCTTTTGAACAAGTCACATCTATCTCCACATCCGGCAATTCACCCCTGATATCTAATTTATGAATACAAATATCCCGCGCAGAAAGCTCAGGTTTTTCCCCCTGGCGCATACGCTCGCTGGCGCGCTTGCCATTCACATGAATCGCGGAATATTCAGGGGGCACCTGTTTCTGGATTCCATGAAAATGCAGAGGATCCAAAACCGATATATCCCTCGGGCATTCAGCCTGGGCAATGACGGCACCTTCGGGGTCTAATGTATCTGTCTGAACCCCAAAATAAAAAGTCGCTGTATAGGCTTTATCCAACCCAGAGAAAACAGGATTCATGCGTGTCATGCGGCCTAGAAGTAAAATAAGCAAGCCGCTGGCAAAACGATCTAATGTGCCACAATGCCCAATCTTGGTTTTAGGAAATTTTTTCTTAATGGGAGCCAAAGCCTGAAAACTGGTAACACCCGCAGGTTTACGCAATAAAAGAATACCATCCATAGCTTATTCAACAGTAGTTTCAGCAATCTGATCGAGTAATTTTTCCACGCCGTAAGATTTCTGCAATCCCTCATCGGGAAAGAAAATGGGCTTGGGCGTATTCTTACTTTTCATCACTTTTCCCAGCTGCACGCGGATGAAGCCGGCTGCGCTGTTCAAGCCCTGGCAGGCAGCAGAAATTGTTTTTTCGCCATTGTCACTGGAAACATAAATTTTAGCGATGCTGAGATCCTCAGCAATATACACCTTGGTCAGGTTGACATGCCAGGCCACGCGGGGGTCTTTAATCTGTCCACGCGAAATCATAGTCATAATCTGTGTACGTATCAATTCTTCTAAACGCAGTCTGCGTATAGCATCCATGTTTTTCTAGCTCTCTTTCTTCTTCTTACCCACGGTCGCCATACTGCGCTTAATCTCTTTCACATCAAAGGCCTCTAAAATATCGCCCTCTTTAATACCCTGGAAACCATCTAATGTGATACCGCATTCAAAACCTTCTTTCACTTCGCGCACATCGTCTTCAAAACGCTTGAGGCCGTCAATCTTACATGTGGCCACAACAATGCCCTCGCGAATCACATGCACACGACTCTTGCGTGTGACAAATCCACCGGTAATCATACAGCCGGCAATATCACCAATCTTGCTGGCGCGGAACACTTTGCGCACCTCGGCTGTGCCTGTCACCTCTTCATGCAGTTCTGCGCTGAGCAAACCTTCCATGGCCAGAGTGATGTCTTCCACCGCTTCATAAATCAAATTATACTTACGGATCTCCACCCCTTCCTGGTCGGCCACCATTTGGGCGCGCGGCGTCGGCCGCACATGGAACCCAATGACAATCGCCTGGGAGGCACTGGCCAATTTCACATCCTGTTCAACAATGGCCCCAGCCGCCGCATGCAGCACGACCAGGCGCACTTCTTCATTGGACAGGCGCTCTAAAGCATAACGCAAAGCATCGATACTTCCATGCACATCGCCCTTAATAATGATACGCAATTCTTTCAGATTTCCCTCACGAATCGTATCATACAGATTATTCAATGTCACTTTCTTAACAGCGCGCGCGCCTTCCAGTTTCTTCAATTCCTGCCGCTTAGAGGCAACCTGGCTGGCTGTGCGCTCATCAGTGGGCACCTGGAATGGATCGCCTGAAGCTGGCAATCCATCACTGAAGCCAATCAATTCCACCGGGTCGGAAGGCCCTGCCTCCTGTACTTTTACCCCTGTGTCATTATACATCGCACGCACGCGCCCATGATAAATACCGGCGACAAAAGGATCACCCACACGCAGACAGCCGCGCTGTACCAGCACTGTTGCTGCACTTCCACGGCCAGGATCAATACGAGTTTCTAACACTGTTCCCTCTGCACGGCAGATGTAATTGGTTTTCAGTTCCATAATTTCAGCCTGTAATAAAATGGCATGAATCAGCTCAGAAATGCCCTCACTCTTCAGGGCTGAAATAGGCACCACCATAGTCTGGCCGCCCCAGTCTTCTGCCACCAGGTCTTGCTCGGCTAATTGTTTTTTCACCAATTCAATATTTGCATTGGGCAAGTCCATTTTATTCACAGCCACAATAATAGGCACCTCGGCGGCGCGAGCATGGCTGATAGCTTCAATCGTCTGCGCCATCAGGCCTTCAGCCGCTGAAACAACAAGCACAACAATGTCTGTCACTTTAGCCCCACGGGCGCGCATTTGGGTGAAAGCCTCGTGACCGGGAGTATCCAAAAAGGTTAATTTATGCCCATCAGCGGTGGTGACAGAATAAGCCCCGATATGCTGTGTGATGCCTCCATGCTCGCTGGCCACAACATTTGTGCGGCGGATAGCATCTAAAGTGCGAGTTTTTCCGTGGTCAACATGACCCATTACTGTGACAACGGGCGGGCGTATTTGTAAATCTTTGCCTTCATCAGTTTCCGACTCAATCACAGTTTCATCATACAGACTGACTACACGCACCTGGCAATTGTACTCACTGGCCAGGATCTCTGCTGTTTCGGCATCGATCTGCTGATTAATTGCTACCATCATGCCCATGCTCATCAGCTTGGAAATTAACAAAGAAGCCTTCAGGCTCATTTTCTTTGCCAAGTCAGAGACAGTGATCATCTCTGTAATTTCAATGCTGGAGGGTACAGCAGCTGCAGGGGTGCTTTGCTTGCGCTTCACCTGTGTAAATGCTTTTTCTGTTACTTCTTGTTTTTTTGCATAGGTTTTCTTAGCTTTAAAAACCTTTTTAACATGCTGCTTGCCCACAGCAGGGGCAGCTACACCGCCTCGATCCGAGGCGCCCAGGCGAGGGCCGGCAGCTCTGTCGCCCGAAGGCCGGCCGCCGCCGAAATTGCCGCTGGGACGATTGGCATTAAAACCAGGGCCTCCGGATCTTTGACCCGAACCCGTACGCCCAGGATATCCCCCTGATCTTTGAGTATTGCCCCCAGAAGCAGGGCCCTTGCCTGAATTATAATTTCCCCCGGAAGAGCCTGAGCGTTCATAATGAGGGCGCTGTGTATGCGGGCGATCACCGGCCAAATTACCCACACGGGCATGCACACGCACACCCGAGGCGGGAGCAGGATTTTGACCCGGATAAGCAGTCTGCGATGGATTCGACGAAGAAGGAGTGTTCTCTTCTTTTTTTACTCTTTTAACAACAACAATTCTTTTTTTCTTAATTTCACCAGACTTAGCATCTGCCTCAAGTTTCTTTGCTTCATCTTGTAAGTTTTTTTCTGTTTCAACAGGCTTAGGGCTTTCAGATAGATCTCCAGACTTGGAGGTCCCTGTCTTTTTGATCAGAGTCACATTCGGTTTCTTATCATTTTCAAGTTCAGACATGCTTATTTTTTAACTCTTTCCTCTTTGGGGGCCTATTATAATACCGTTTTAGATTTTTGTTCAAGAGCTAAATTTTACATTTTTTGGCAATTTTTGAAAATTAAGATAAAGAATATTGACAAAAAAAATGAATCATATTAGATTAGGCCTGATGTTTGTCATCTCGTGGATTATTGCGGGGACATAGCTCAGTTGGTAGAGCACTAGCTTTGCAAGCTAGCTGTCAGGGGTTCGATTCCCCTTGTCTCCACTGTAGCAGCCACATAGCAAAAAGGGCCGCATAGTAGTGTTATTATCCAGACTACTATGCGGCTGCTTTTATTTTGAAGGGGCCAGTTTATCCAGCCCTTTAATTATTTCTTGTCATCAACCACTTCATAGTCAGCATCTACTACTCCATTATTATCGGAAGATCCGCCATTAGCATCACCCCCTGAAGCAGAAGAGGCACCACCAGAGGCAGCCTGATCTTTATAAATCTTCTCAGCCAGGCTGTGTGAAGCTTGTTTCAGAGCTTCTGTTTTTGCTTTTAAATCAGCAACGTCTTCACCTTCCATAGCCTTTTTCAGTGCTGCGATCGAGCTTTCGATATTGGCCTTTTCACCAGAATCCAGCTTATCGGCATAATCCTTGAGACTCTTTTCCACACTGTAAATCAAGCTGTCTGCTTCATTGCGTGCTTCCACCTTTTCTCTCAGCTGCTTGTCGCTGGCGGCATTCATCTCTGCATCTTTCACCATGCGCTGAATCTCATCTTCAGACAATCCGCTGGAAGATTCGATACGAATCTTTTGTTCTTTGCCAGTGCCCAAATCTTTTGCAGAAACATTAACAATACCATTAGCATCAATATCAAATGTCACTTCAATCTGGGGCACTCCGCGCGGCGCGGGAGGAATATCAGTCAAATCAAAACGTGCTAATGTACGGTTTTGATCTGCTCTGTCACGCTCACCCTGAAGAACATGGACACTCACAGCAGGCTGATTATCTGCAGCGGTGGAGAAAACCTGACTCTTCTTGGTGGGAATGGTGGTATTGCGTTCGATCAGCTTTGTCATCACACCGCCCAAGGTTTCAATTCCCAAAGACAAAGGTGTGACATCAAGCAACAAAACATCTTTTACATCACCGGCAATGACACCACCCTGAATAGCAGCACCAGCGGCGACAACCTCATCAGGGTTCACGCTCTTATTGGGCTCGCGGCCGAAAAGCTCCTTGACTAAGGTCTGCACAGCTGGGATACGGGTGGAACCCCCGACTAAAACTACCTCGTCAATATCCTTGGCAGTTAACCCGGCGTCTTTAAGAGCCTGCAGACATGGGGCCTTTGTGCGTTCGATCAAATCAGAGCACATCTTTTCAAAATTAGCACGGGTCAATTCCATCTGTAAATGCTTTGGTCCGCTGGCATCTGCAGTGATAAATGGCAAATTAATCGTCGTTGTCATAGAGCTGGAAAGCTCGATTTTGGCCTTTTCGGCAGCCTCTTTCAGGCGCTGCAAAGCCATGCGGTCTTGAGAGAGGTCAACACCTTGGCTTTTCTTAAATTCATCAATCAGCCAGTCAATAATATAGCGGTCGAAATTATCACCACCCAAATGTGTATCACCATTGGTGGATCGTACTTCAAAAACACCATCACCCAATTCCAAAATGGAAATATCGAATGTACCACCACCCAAGTCATATACAGCGATTTTATGCTCGCGGTCCTGCTTGTCAAAACCATAAGCCATGGCAGCGGCTGTCGGTTCATTCACAATACGTTTGACATCTAAACCGGCAATACGCCCAGCATCTTTGGTGGCCTGGCGCTGGGCATCATTGAAATAAGCGGGTACAGTGATCACAGCCTCTGTGACTGTCTCGCCCAAATAGTCTTCTGCTGTTTTTTTCATCTTTTGCAAAATGGCAGCAGAAATCTCCGGAGGAGAATATAAATTACCTCTGGCATCCACACGGCAATCTCCATTGGGGCCTTCTTTAACATGATAAGGAATACGCTGCAGTTCTGAAGTCACTTCGTTAAAACGACGGCCCATAAAGCGTTTAATACTATAAATTGTGTTTTCAGGGTTGGTAATCATCTGATTCTTTGCAGGCTGACCTACCAGGCGCTCACCCTTATCTGTGTAGGCCACGATTGAAGGAGTGGTTCTTTGTCCTTCGGAGTTCTGTATAACAATGGGATCTCCGCCTTCCATAACAGCAACACAGCTGTTTGTTGTACCAAGGTCAATACCAATAATTTTACCCATAATCTTTTTTCTCCTAAAAAAGTTTAATGTAAAAATCGAATTGTCTTTGAAATTTTTAAATCTTATTCATTTGGCTGTTCATCATTAACCGATGAGGGCATAGCCACACGAACCATAGCAGGGCGCAGAACACGATCAAAAAGTGTGTATCCTGCCTGATATTCTTCAACCACAGTAGGAACTTGAATATTTTCATCCTCGCTGTTGGCAATAGCCTGATGTAATTCAGGATTAAATTCTTTGCCCAAAACGTCCATACGCTGTAATCCACTCTTATTAAGCGTAGAAAATAAAGTTTGAACTATTAAATCTACACCATTACGCACAGATTCCATATCTGCATTTTCATCATAGCTGGCTTCTTGGGCACGCTGCAGATTATCTAATACCTCTAATAAATCTTTCATTAATTCGGTATTTGCATATTGTATAGCCTCTGTTTTTTCTTTAGCCATACGTTTACGATAGTTCTCAAAATCGGCATGCTTACGTAAATATCTATCCTCTAACTCTGCTTTTTCTGCTGCAATTTTGGCTACAACCTGCTGTAAATCTTCACAGCTGAGTTCCTGTGCATCCTGCTCTTCAACCGGCATGTCCTGTAGCTCTTGTTCATCCAC
The DNA here is from genome assembly GCA_020024055.1 of Spirochaetaceae bacterium. Taxonomy (GTDB): domain Bacteria; phylum Spirochaetota; class Spirochaetia; order WRBN01; family WRBN01; genus JAHHUI01. The sequence goes on from JAHHUI010000025.1 coordinate 14,070, forward strand.
TCTTTTATTTCACACTCCCTTTCTTCTATTCATACGGTAAATTTCCCCCGTTAGTTGAGAATACATAAGTTGAAAGTGTATCGTCAATGAAAATTTTCTCTTTCTTAAGAAAAATATACTTTGAGCATGGGAAAAACAGTCTATTAAATATTTTTTATTGCTTTATGCCAGGTGGAATAATGCCATAAGCATGATAAAAATGTTCCATATCAACAGGTACCCCTGCTTGAATCAATTGCATCATTTCCGAGAGAGAAGGTTTGATTTCATCACCAAAATCAAATTGAATTTTAGGGCTTTGTACATCCACTCCAAAATTAATTTCTACAAACCAATCCACTGCCTGCTGCATACTGGACTGTAATTGTTTAGCAACATTTTTAGCTTGTTCATAAAAAATATCATAATGAGTAGAACTGGCGGCTCGCGCATTATAAGTTGCATCTCCGGTGGCCAAAGACTGACCCGTGATAGCATAACTGATTTGCTGATCACAAAATTCACATAAAGAGCGAAAATCTGCCAATGCGCCTGCAGCCTGCAATGATTCTACTTGTTTAACATTGGCCAGGGCAGCCCCAGAGCCAGAATTAAGCTCACCAAGCATATTAGCCAGATTTTGTGCGCGCTTTTGAACTTCTTCCTCTGTTCCTTGTGTTTCAAAAAGAGCCAGAATACTCGGTACACTGAATTTTTCCGTAGCTTTTAACCAAAACTCTAATCCAGCCTGTTTAAATTTCCAGGGCCAATAACAAGCCTTCAGCAAGCTCTCGCCATAGGGATTTTCTATTGCTGCGCCAGAACGCATAACAATCCACTTATATGGATGATTTAAAACAAGCTTTTCACCCTGACTGATTAAAACTGGTTCAAAGTTTTTATTAAAAGTAAAACGTTTCGGATGTTTTGCTTCTATTGATTTCAATTGCCAATAAACAGTATCCTCTGCCCAAATACACTCATTGATGGAATAACCATAAATAAGGCAGGAAAGAATCTGTTCCATATCATCGAAATATTCTGTTTCAAAACCAGCATTTCGACAAGCTTGAAAAACATGGTCGGGAGCATCTGCTCTCACCAAGCGTAAGGGAAAACTCAATGATCTTGTTTTTACCAGATTGATTAAACTGGCAATCCGAGAATCCAGCATCATCTGCGTGTAAATTTCTATACTATTATGCCCTGCAATCTCATCAGGATTAGGTAAATATTGTAACAGATGATGTTCCGGTTTAATCAATTTTGCATTAAGGTTTTTGGAAATATATTTTTTCATAAAAATATTTTATTCAAGAAAAAACATAAAAACTTGAAAATAGGCAAAAATAATAAAGGAGGCTTTATGCCTCCTTCACATTTAACGATTTTTCATGTCACCCAAATTATAATTATTCTCCAGGAATTCAATAACATCTGCGGTGAGTATTTGATATCCTTCCCTGCCTACACGATAGAGATTGAGATTCCCCTTTTCGTACTGCCCTCGCAGAACTTTCTTCGAAACTTGAAGAAAACTTGACAACTCTGTAAGAGTCATGATTGATCCGAATTTGTTCAATTCTGCGACGACAGGTTCGAGTCCGCTGAATCTTGCCATAATTTCCTCCTACTCCAAAAATACGCCAATCGTGGCCCACTTGAATTGCCTCATAGCGTCCTAATGAAATTCCTTCTA
>JAHHUI010000026.1 GCA_020024055.1 Spirochaetaceae bacterium
CCATGGCTTCACATTATATCAAACACCCGACATCGCCCGCGAGGAAATTCTCCTGGGCATTGGTTTCCAGCCGCGCGGCGCAGAGAGCAATATCTATCCACTGGAGGGCACAGGCACATGCCTGGTGGGCACGGCCGAAATCACCCTGGGCGGCTATCATGCCGATCAAATTATCGATTTAGAGCAGCCGATTTTGATGGGCGGGGTCTCCCATTGTTTCCGCCGCGAGGCAGGCTCTGCCGGCCAGTTCAGCAAGGGCCTGTATCGTGTGCATCAATTCACCAAAGTGGAAATGTTTGTGTTTTGCCGGCCAGACGAAAGCGAAGCCTGGCATGAAAAACTACGCGAGATTGAAGAAGAAATCTTTACCAATCTGGAAATTCCCTATCGCCTGGTGGATATTTGCGTGGGCACACTAGGCGGCCCGGCGTATCGCAAATATGACCTGGAAGCCTGGATGCCCGGGCGCGGCGAAAGCGGCGACTGGGGTGAGGTGACCAGTACATCAAATTGCACAGATTTCCAAGCCCGCCGCCTGAATATACGATTCAAAGACAATGATGGAAAAAACAAATTTGTACATACACTCAACGGCACAGCTATTGCCATTTCGCGCGCGCTGGTGGCTATTATGGAAAATTTTCAGGAAAAAGACGGCTCTATCCGCATGCCCAAAGTACTGCAGCCTTATCTGGGGTTCAAGTGCATTCCATCTAAAGGATTGAATTGATTGACACTACGCCCGGAAACTCAAATGATACTGAATATTCTCGATTTTGTGGGTGCCTTTGCATTCAGCATCAGCGGGGCGATGGCGGCAGTAAAAGCGAGGATGGATTATTTTGGCATTTTTGTTTTGGCCTCAGTCACGACATTTGGCGGCGGCGTGCTGCGCGACTTGCTGCTGAATCTGCCCCCGGTGGCTTTGTTTCAAACCCCTGCCTATCTCATTGTCTGTGTGATCTGCACAATATTAGTGATGCTGGTGGCCAGCCATCATATTGAATTGTATATGCCTATTATTCTGATTTTTGATGCCCTGGGCCTGGCAGTATTTTCCACCATTGGCACCCTGGCGGGCATTCGCGAAAACACCCCTTGGTACACCTGCATTCTTCTTGCTGTCATCACAGGATGCGCAGGAGGCATCATGCGCGACTTGCTGCGCCAGGAAAAACCGATGATTTTATATTCAGACTTTTATGCCGGGCTGTCTATGCTGGGCTCTTTGCTGCTGATTGGCTGCTATGTATGGGGCCGATTCAGCTTGAACATAGCAGTTTTCCTGTGCTGTGCTTTCATTTTTATCTCGCGTTTAACAGTTCTCTATCTTGCCCAAAAAAAGAATAAAAAAAATATTTCTTAATTCTCATTGGTCTTTTACAGTTTTCACAATATAATGAATTTAAATTGAATAAAAACCAAGGAGGCTTTTTCATGTTTAAACTCATGGATTTACCCTATGCCACACAGGCATTGGCACCATATATGTCCGCGGAAACTTTGGAATATCATCATGACAAACACCATGCTGCGTATGTGAATTTTGTCAACGATTTCATTTCCAAGGATTCCTCTTTTGAAAATAAAACTCTGGAAGAAATTATTAAAATTTCCTATAACGATGCAAAGTTGAAGCCCTTGTTCAACAATGCCGGGCAGATCTTCAATCATAACGAATTTTGGCCTATGCTGAAAAAAAATGACGGCCCCAAGCTGCCCTCGATCCTGGAAGAACAGATTAAAAAAGACTTTGGTTCTTTTGAGGGTTTTAAAGACAATTTCACCACGGCGGGCAAAACACTTTTTGGTTCAGGCTGGGTATGGATGGTGTTCAATGATGGGCGCTTGGAGATCCGTCAATATGCCAATGGCGGCTGCCCCGTGCCCGATGGTCTGCCTGCCATTTTGGGCTGCGATGTGTGGGAACACAGCTATTATATTGATTATCGCAATCGTCGCCCCGATTATCTGAATGCTTTTATTGACAATATGGTGAATTGGGAATATATCGAGCATAAACTGAAACAGGCAAAAGGCTAATGCCTGCTCTGTGCAAGGTTCAGAAAAAGAGAGCCCCCTCTTTAATAGAGGGTTTTTTTATTCTTCATTGTGTGCCGCCAGCACCAGGGCATCTAAAACTTCGTCTAAATCGCCATCCATAATCGCATCCAGCTTATATAAAGTGAGATTGATACGATGATCGGTGAGGCGGCTTTGGGGGAAATTGTATGTGCGGATGCGCTCGCTGCGATCGCCAGAGCCCACCTGGCTGCGGCGGCTGTCGCTGCGCTCTTTTTCCTTTTTTTCCTGCTCCATTTCAAACAATCGGCTGCGCAGCACAGACATGGCTTTTTCTCTGTTTTTAATCTGGCTGCGTGAATCCTGCATGGCCACGACCACCCCGGTGGGAATATGGGTGATGCGCACGGCGGAATCGGTTTTGTTAATATGCTGACCACCGGCGCCGCTGGCGCGATAGGTGTCGATACGCAGATCTTCTTTGCGGATTTCAATATCGGTTTCTTCGGCTTCGGGAAGCACGGCCACGGTGGCGGCGCTGGTTTGAATGCGGCCATTGCTCTCCGTCACGGGGATTCTTTGCACGCGATGGGCTCCCGATTCATAGCGCAGACGACCATAGGCACCCAAGCCGGCAATTTCAAACACCACCTCGCGCATGCCGCCAATCTCGCTTTCATTCGCGTCGATCAATTCCACCTGCCATCCCTTGCGTTCGGCATAGCGCACATACATGCGATATAAATCGGCGGCAAATAATCCTGCCTCCTCGCCCCCGGTGCCCGCACGGATTTCCACAATAATATTTTTGCTGTCCAGAGGATCAGGGGGAATCAGCAAAGTGCGCAATGCCTTGCCTTGCTGTTCAAGACTTTGTGTTAAATCTTTCACTTCTTCTTCGGCCATTTCTTTCAGCTCGGCGTCTGTCTCGCCGGCGGCATAGGCTGTGGTCTTGTTTAAATCTTCCTGTGTTTTCTTAAATTGCCCATAAGCTTCCATCACGCTTTGCACATGGGCAAATTCCTGACTTAAAGTGCGATACTTTTTCACATCGCGTGTGGCGTCCGGGTCGCCCAGAAGCTTGCTCAATTCGTCATAACGACGCATAAAAAACTTGATTTTCTCTTCCAGATTCTGCATAATAATGTAAGATTGTAGCACTAAAAAGCAAAACGCGTCTAGAGTTTGGCAAAGGACAGGGAGAAGCAAAAATTTTACGCATTGTTTTTTTGGGAGACATTGTAGGCGAGGCAGGTTTCAATGCCGTGCTGCTGTCTTTAGAAAATATAAAAAAAACCTCGCAGGCCGATCTCATTGTGGTGAATGCGGAAAATGCCGCCAGTGGATTCGGCCTTTTGCCCGAACAGGCCCAGCAGCTTTTTCATCATGGCGTGAATGTGATTACCAGCGGCAATCATATCTGGCAAAGGGAAGAAATCTATCCCATGCTGGATCAGCATGACAGGCTGCTGCGGCCAGACAATTATCCCCAAGGGGCACCCGGACACGGCTGGGTGATTTTGCAGCACCATAATGAAAAAATTGCCGTGATGAACCTTCAAGGGCGCATACGCATGGCCAATATGGTTGATTGTCCCTTCAAGGCAGCAAAAAATATTTTGAAGAAAGTGCGCAGTCAAAGCGCCTTGATTTTCCTGGATATGCATGCGGAAGACACCTTGGAAAAACAAGCTTTGGCCCATTTCTTAGACGGAAAAATTACTGCCATGGTGGGCACACACACCCATGTGCAGACCATGGATGAAGGCATCCTGCCCCACGGCACAGCTTATATCGGAGATTTGGGCCTGTGCGGTTCTATCTCGGGCGTGATTGGCAGCACCGCGGAAGGCGCCCTTTCGCGATACACCACACAGCTGCCCTGCCGCAGCGTGCCTTCCAAAGAAGATATTGTGATACAGGGGGTCTGTATCACCGCAGACATAACAAGCGGAAAAAGTGTATCAATAGAGAGGATTCATCATCCGTTTTTATTGTCTTAATACCAAAAACATGCTATACTAGGTAGTCGGCTGTGAAAGCCGACACCAAGAGAGGTTAAAGTGAGCCGTTACGATGATTTAGAGCGTTTAGCCAGACTGCACAGCAATGGTGCCCTTAGTGATGAGGAATTCCAGCGGGAGAAAACACGCCTGCTGACACAGCCTAGCGGGCAGATTATCCCCCCAGAGGCCTCTGTCACTGCTGAACAAACTCAGCAGATGGATACAGCCGCAGGGCAAAATCAGAACACAGGTGAAAAAGTCACCATTAATGTTTCTCCATACAGTCGACTTTTAGCCCTAGCCTTATGTTTTTTTCTGGGTGATTTCGGTGTGCACAGACTGTATACCGGACACAGAAAAACAGCCATTATCATGGCTGTTTTAAGCTTGATCTCTTTTTTATCCTGTGTCAAGCTTTTGGGCCCTGGGGTCGACCTTTCTATTTTTTTGCCCGCTGGAAGCGGATGGGAATATTTTGGTGAGTATACAACTGAAAACGGCAATTTAGTAGTCACCACATATTCACAAAGATCAGCCTCTGTCTTTTCTGCATTCCTCATTGCCTCCATTGTGTGGATTTGGAAATTTATCGATTTTGTTTTTATCATCAGCGGCCAATTTAAGGACAATAAAAAGCGAACTTTGCTGCGCTGGTGATATTTATGAAACAAAGATTTTTTTTTAGCATCGCGATCTTATTCGCCCTCATCATACCCTTGGGCGCAACTGACAATTTCCTCAATCTTGCCAGCCAGGATTTATTTTTGCAGCAGGGCTATCCCGACGACCTGATGCCCATGCGCGGCGAAAGCGAAACTGAAGATTGCATTGTTGTCAATTATAATGATGGCATGTCTTTCATTTTATGGGAAAACCGCGTGAAAGAGATACGCGCAGACAAACGTTATCGCGGCAGTATTTTTGGCCTGTATATGGGTATGACACCCGCAGACGCCCGCATGGCTTTGGGCATAGACCCCAAAGAGGAAATGAGCAGCGAATTGATATTTCATAAGCTGGATACCATGCTGCCTGTGAAAATACATCTCTTTTTTCATGCGGATAAATTAGTCAATATCGCGATCTCTTTGCTGAAAAACTAGGGTTCTAATTCTTTCACAATGACTTTCAGGCCATGCTGAACCAGGCGCTGATAGAAATAATGCTCGACCAGGTCGCTGTGCACGATGCGGCTGAAACAAATGACAAGATCATTTTTATAGCCCACCACAGAACAGTCTCGTTTGTTCACCCATTTGGGCGCGGGGGTGAAATCCCAACGCTCCACCAAAGATTCTAATTGCGGCGGCAGCTCGACAATGCCCAGATTGGATAAAACACTTGTTTCATGGCGCATAGCATCAGCATGAAATAAACGAACAACCGGTTTTTTAATAAACAGCGGTATGCTGGCAATCAATTTTGCATCCGCGCTGCGCACGCTGGATCCAATGAAAGGCTGGAAATGCTTTGCCACCAATTCCCTGCGCATGGCATAATGTACTTCATGCAGAATCTCTTCAAAACTGAAAACACCCAGACGCGGATTAATTTCCAAAGAGATTAAGGCAATGAAATTTCTGAGCGTTTCTGTTTCAAAAAATTTACGCAGATTTACAGGCGTGGTGATGCGAATGGGCCGGCGATAGATTTCTTTTGGCGGATAATTGAACATAAGATCCTGATATGCACTGAAATAAATCGCCAATAAAAATTCAGTGACAGTCACTTTATTCTTTTTTGCCAAGGCACATATCTCATCCAGAGTCACAGTCATGCGCAGAATTTTCAAAAATGGTGCAGATACTTTACGCGCAGGCTCTATAAAAGCATAGCCCGAACGCTTGGAAGAAGCATGTATCGCGCCCGAGCTGGCATAGCGCAGATAGGCATCGCTGATCTCATCTTTATTAAACAGTGTATAGGGATTAATCACACTTTCAATACGCGTGGGAAATTTTTCCAGAAGAAAAAAATATTCGGCCAAAAGAGAGCGCAGAAATATCATGGCGCCATAGCCGTCTGTAATAATATGGCTGGCTTCCATGGTGATATTGCGACCGCGCACACAAATGCGAAAAGGATAATGATGATTTTTATCCACGCGATATCCCTGGCTGGGGGTGTCATTGGGATACAATTTTGGCCTGCGGAAATTTTCTTCCAAATATGGCCAAAACACACCACGGCATAAAGATGTGCGAAAAATAGGAAAGCGCGGCAAGATATTTTCCAGTGCCTGTTGCAAAACTGAAACATGCACCAGACCTTTCACATGCGCAGACATACGAAACAATGTGGAATTATTTTTTGTGATAATCGCCGGGTAAATCAGTCCTACATTATCCAGCGGATAGGTTATTTTTTTCATGGCATCGATGCCTTATCGCGCGAAGAATATCCGCTGCCGCTGCGGCGTACATGAAAAATACGATCAATATGCCAATCCACTTTCGCATAATAATGCAGATATAAGCAGTATAAACCCAGGGCAATGAGAATGCCCGCAGGAATGATCGACCAGCCGGCAAATTGAAATATGCCCCTTCTGTCAATTGCTAAATCCATTAAACACAAAGACGCCGCCAAAGAAAAAGCAAAAACAGCCACCACATTTAATCCCTTCACACGGCTAAGCTTCCAAATGATCGTTGGCAATGCCAATGGCAGCGTGGCCGCAAAGACAATAGGCATGCCTCGCCGATATGACCAAGTGAGAGTATTATCCATGAGATCTAGTGCAAACAGGAATAATATCGTGGCAATCACCAGACATAATAATGTGACCAGAAATTTGCGCACATGCCCAAGAAAGGCAATGACCAAAGTGGCATAGGCAAGACTGAGAATGGCATAAGAATAGCCAATTGGCCATACAGCAGTTCGTTCCTTTTGAAGAAAAGCCAAAGCCAAAAGCGCAAAAACAGTGCACAGCAAGGCAAAAACCACCAAGGTGATTAAACGGCGAAGTACAGTCCAAGTTGGCACGCGGGGAACTTCCTGCCAGAAATTTTCACGATCCTGATCCTGGGCAAAGGGCGACAATTGGCTGTAAAACGGCAAATCCTGCTCTCTATGAATCAGCGGACCATGACACAGCGGGCAGGCTGATTCCTGTACATCTACATACACACGGCATCTTTGACAATAATTTACACCGGCTCCTTTTTGCATTGTTTTGCCCCTTATTTCAAGATACCGGCTTGATAGTATTGAATCAAGACTATACCTTATTTTCTACGCCATATTTATTTACTTTCAGGCCAATGTTCGAGTAACTGCAAGAAATAGACTTCTGCCTCTTGTGCACTGCCTCCAAAAGTCCTTTGTCCTTTTTCATAAACAAAGACTTTATTCCCCGTGCCGGCAATGGCCACATCAACCTCCCCCGCCTCACCAGGGCCGTTCACTACACATCCCATTACGGCAACTTTAATCTTCTTCTTCATAGTATAGGCTAATTTTTCTAATTTACTTGCAAAAGTATGTGTATCAAATGTTGCGCGGGCACAGCGCGGGCAGGAAATAATAGTGGGCATGCAAATATCCTGCATCCCTGCACAGGCCAATAATTGCCGGCCGGCCATCACCTCATATTCAATCTCATCACTGATACTGATACGCAGCGTATCACCAATGCCCTGCTCTAATAATTTGCCCAGGAAAAACGAACTTTTTACCACGGCAGGAATCAGCGGCCCAGCCTCGGTGACACCCAAATGCAAAGGATAGTCGGTCTGCTCTGCCAAAATACGATTCGCTTCCACCACGCTGTATGGATTGGAATCTTTCACTGAAATAACAATATTTTCAAACTGAACTTTCTTTAAAACATCTACCTGATCCAGCGCGCATTCGGCCAGGGCGCGCCCGCGATCGCTTTGGCTGCGATAATAGCCGGTGATAGAGCCGCCGTTGACACCCACACGAAGGGAAATATTTTTGTCCTTGGCTTTTTCGGCAATCTCATGCACCATCCACGAAGCACCAATATTGCCAGGGTTGATACGCAGCTTGGCAATGGGAAAATCCATACAGCGTAAAGCGATTTTATAGTCGAAATGAATATCTGCAATGACAGGGATATGCACTTTCCGGGCTATTTCGCCCAGGGTCACGGCGTCTTTCTGCGTGGGCACACCAAATCGTATGGCTCCGCAGCCCATCTTTTCCAGCTGATTGATCCTCTCAATCAGCGCATCATCCACACAGGAAATTGGGGCATCCCACATGGTTTGAATAATAATAGGATGCTCACCACCAAAAAACTTATCTTTTAGAGGAACACTACGTGTTTTTCTCCGCATTCATAAAACCTCTCACAATTGTCTCTGAATGCTGCGCGGCTTCGTGAAGAAATTTTTCATAGCTGCCTTTGGCATTATTGTCTGAACAATCAGAGATGGCACGAATCACCAAAAAAGGTTTCCCGCAGCGATGGGCCACATGGCCCACAGCAGCCCCTTCCATTTCCACAGCCAATGCCTGGGGAAAATGAGCAGAAAGCTCTTTCACTGTCTTTTCATCCTCAATGAAACGATCACCTGTAATAATCTGCCCCACACGCACAGGATAACCCGATTTCTTGCAAATCTGCAAACAGGTCTGCACGGCATCTTTATCTGCATCAAAGACAGCCGGTTGGAACGGCACCTGGCCCAAAGCATGCCCAAAAGCACATACATTCACATCATGATAGCGCACAGCTTCAGAGATTACAATATCACAAGGCTTCTGATCAGACAAGAGCGCCCCGGCCACACCCGAATTAATAATTAAAGAAATTTCATCGCCACAGGCCGCAATCGCCAATGCGCATGTCATGGCAGCATTCACTTTGCCAATCCCGCTTTCCACAAGAAAAAACCGCCGGCCGTCTAATGTGCCGCGATAGATAATCCCGCCGTTCACTAAAGGGATCTCATCAATATTTTGCATGGTGGAAAGCAGTGTTTTTTTCTCAACTTCCATTGCTGTTAAAACCAATATGCTCATACCCGTTTCTCCTTAACATTTTATCGAGCCCTTGCTGCTTCGGCCATGGCTTCCTGCTGGGCAGCTATGGCTTCCTGTTGAGTAGAGCTGAAGGGAAATTGCCGCGGCAAATCATTAAACAGCCCTATTTCCAGCTGGGCAGAAGGATAAGTAATCGCTCTGAAATTTGTCTGAGGCAGGCCTCTTTCCTGCACACGCACGGCCGTCTCGGGGTCACGCGTGAGCTGATCCCAATAAATCACCGCCTGGCCCAAATTCGTTTCAGCCAAGGTACGATAGCGGCTGACTTCACGCGTAGACTGGCTGAGCCAATAACGCACCACGCCAAGGTTATTATAGGTTTTTGCTAATAAATCAACAATCTTTCTCTTCTGTTCAGGTGTCATCGCTGGGTCCATGCTGGCATCAGCGCTGTTTTTGCGTTCCAAAGCAATGCGCAGCTGATCGTAGACACCCTCGGCGGCCGAATAGCTGCCTCTTTCCGCCAATGTCGTGGCATAGCTGAAAAGCACATGCATATTATCCTGGGCATTTTCAAAGGATAAATAGAAATTATCCAAAGCATCCTTAAAGTCTTTCTTCAGGAAATATACATAGCCCAGTTTATAGCGCAGCTCAGGCGTATCATAAAAATTCTTCAGCGCCTGATTCATATAAATCAAGGCAGAATCATAGTCAAATTTCTTCTCATAATACAGGTCTGCAAATTCCTTATAAATCTTGCCATATTTCTCGCGAGGCACCAAAACCTTACCGTGCACGGCATCTTCATATGTGCTGACAGCCTTCTTGAAATTCTCTTCAGATTCATTATTCTTGCCCTGAGACATATACAGCATACCCAGCCGGCGATACACATCCACCAGCATATCGGTCTGCTGCCATGTCAGGGATTCATACTGCATCAAGGCATAATAAGTTCTTTGCAGCATCTGTTCTTCCTGAACCGCACTCAGGCCACCGTCGCTGTAATAGCGCGCCATCTGATACAAGACATAAGGATTCTCAGGTGCTTTTTCCATGGCCATGTCTAAAATTTCCCTGGCCACGCCGGGTTGATTATTGTCCAGATACCAGCCGGCCAGCTCGGAAAACGTGACAGGCTCCACCTGGAAACCTCGCTTCTTGGGCATATAAGTCAGGAAATAACGAGACCAGCGTTCAATCTCAGGGCGATTATCCTCGCGAATGGCATAGCGCAGGAAACGTATGCCCAATGTAGGAATCACACGCCCCAGCTTATATTGCAGATCGGCATACACCTGTCTGGCCAGCTCCGTTTTCCCCGGTTCAATGGCACCCCATTCAAAGAGATTATCCCCAGCCGCCAGCAGCACCTCTGTGTCAGAGGGGTCTATATTCGTGAGATAGCGCCAATAAATACGATCGGCTTCAGCATAGCGCGCATGCACCGACCCTTCAAAATGCGCATAGGCCATATAGGCTTTCTTGGAATTAGGATAATTCTGCAGCAAATCTTCATATTTCTGCACAGCACGGCCAAATTGCCTTTGCTGCGCATAGGCATCGGCATATTTATAAAACCAGCTTTGCTTGCGCACGCCTTTGACATTAATAAAGCCCAGTTTCCAGCCATGGAAAGCCACATTGAACAATCTTTCGGCTTCGTCATAATTACCCTTCAGCAACTGCTTATAGCCGCTGTTGTAATAATAATCCGCCATGCCGGGGCGATAAATGAAATGGAAAGCTGCCAAAAGCCCCGCCGCCACCATGAGCATTGTCAGAGAAATCTTCTTCAGAACAGGCCAGGCTTGGGTGGCAAAGACATGAACAAAACCCCTCTTTCGTTTTTCCAGGGTTTCACCGGTGCCCTTCTGATAGAACAAAGGCACAATAATTGTACGCCCGCTTGTCGTGCGTACTTCATCAGCAATAGAACGCGCACTCGCCCCGGCCATCAGTTTATCTGTCAGCTGGCGCACAGCCTGCACCGGCGTCTCCGGCGAGGCGAGAATCTCTTCCACGGCAATTTTCAGGTTGCGCGGCAGACGCAAGAGCGTATGCTCCATGCGGTCCAGGTCATACTTGCGGAAGAACAAGTCTGCACCTGCTGCATTTGTTGCCGAAGGCACAGATGCAGCAGCCTTCACTGCCGGCTTTTCTTTTCCGCCCACTTTGCTCAGCGCATCGCCAAAGTCTGTCAAATCAAATGTATCCGAAGTGGCAGGCATGGGTGGCTCGTGATCCTCTCCCCCCTCTGAGGCCTGAGAAGATTTCTCTGGCGAAGAAGTACTATTCTTTGCGGCAAGTTCTTGTTTTGCCGCAGCTGCGGCAGCAGTCAAATCCTCCAGAGAAAGATTGCCTGTCATGGGCGCATCTGCACCCTCTTCCAATTCGGCATAATAATCGTCATCATCGGGGCTGGATTCTTTTTCAAAAGAAAATTCTAAATCATCATCGCCGCCAGAGGAACTGATCAAATCATCCAAATCAGGTAAATCAATGTCATTTAAGTCATCCTCTTGCTGCCCGGCCGAAGCAGCTGTATCAGCCGCCTCATCTGCGGCGGCTGGCTCAATATCGGCACCCAAGTCAGGCAAATCAAAATCCGAAGAAATATCAGCAGCGCCACTGTCTGAAGATGCCGGCGCATCACTGCCCATATCAGGCAAGTCCAATCCCCCAGAAGGCAGGTCAAAGCTGTTATCTCCGGCATCCGTCGCAGCAGTCGCCCCATCAGGCGAAGAGGGCATGTTCAAAGAAGAGGGAAGATCAAAATCTGAAGAAATATCAGCAGCGCCGCCGTCTATGCCAGAAGAGACAGCATCATCATTTAAGGAGAGATCATCAGAAGGAATATCACCTGCATTTGCAATGACATCATCATTGTCTGCTTGTTTACTATTGCTCTTAGGATCCGACTTCGCTAAATTCTCAAGATAGCTATCAGTGATAGCTTCTCCTTTTTGAGCTCTCCACTCGGGTTCTCCTGAGAGATTGGTGAGGACCTTTTTAAACTGTTCAAGGTCTTTTAGGTCTGGCATTCTCCGCTCCTTTTCACATCACTACTCATATCCAATGGGGCGCAATTTCCCTCTTTTTGCCACAGTCACACAGGGTTAAGCATTCAGTCTCCAGGCAAGCATCGCTTTATCGCTTGGCTATTTGATCGGCTAAATACCCTTAGCAGGTTTAATTTCCTCGATGATATAATGATAATCACGCTCATTAATCGTGAATTCTATCTCATCTTTCACTTTTTTGCCCAGCATCGGCTCGGCAAAAGGCGCCAAATAAGAAATCACACGCTCATCAGGCGCGCTTTCCCAGGGGCCCAGGAAAGTGTACTCTTCCTTTTCTTTGGTCTGCATATTTTTCAATGTTACGCTCACTCCAAAGCCCACCACCGAAGTATCCAGCTTTGATGTATCGAATACACGGAAATTTTCCAGCTCTTTTTGTAATCGGCCCACTTCCACCTGCAGCTGCTCTTGTTTTTCCTTGCCAAAAATATACTCGGCGTTTTCTTTCAGGTCGCCCTTCTTAATTGCCTCGCCAATTTCAGCAGAGTTCTTAGGAATCTCCACTTCAATCAAATGCTTCAGCAAGGCACTCTTCTCATCAAAGCTCTTCTGCGTGGTCCATGTGGTGCCGCTGCGATAGCTCTTCACGACGCCTGCATCGCGCTGATGGCGATCTTCATCCTGAAGCTCTGCCTTGGGAAAGCGTTCATGAATAATATTATATGCCGCCATGCGATGCGCGCCGTCGAGTTTCTTAATGTCTTTCAGCAGGCTGTACAATCGCACAGCCGTGTCCTGTGAACAGGTGCGCAGATACTGCAGAAGATGATCTTCCTTGAACAAGGCCGTCTGCGCCTGGCGCAGCACTCTCTTATTATTCACCAGATCTTTGCGATTGGCGATATTGCGCATGGAAATATCCACCAGATGCAGCAAAGCCAGATAAACCTTCTCCTCATCCACACCAAGCTCTTTATATTGATTTGTCTCGCGCAGATAATTCACCAGCCAGAAAAATGGCTGAGGATTGCTGCGATACTGGCTCATAATTTTCTTGAATGCAGTCTTAATTTCATTATTCAGCTTCAGGTTCAAAAGCTCGTCAATAATCATCCGCTGCGGAATATGCGGCAGAAAGCTGAGATACACATCCTGCCAATTATCCAGATGATGCTTAATCTGCACCAAAAAGCTGTGCCGGCTGTCGGCGCTTTCCATGCGCACAAAAACCTGCTCAGGGTTTTGAATGCTCTCAAAAAATTCCACAAACCCCACAGAAGGTGCCGCAATGCCCAAATTGGCCTTGGACAATTTCTGTATTAATAAATAGCTGGCCACCACCTGCTCATTTGTCTGCGGAAGCTTCAGATAGCCGGCAAAATAATTCATCATGTCGCTGAAATATTCGCTGCTTAAATCCGCCGACTGGATAAAGTCCTGCATAATGAGCAGGCGCTTGAAAAAATTTTCTTCGCTGCGGAAACTGTTGGCCAGTTTCTCTTCATAAGACACCGGCGTGGTGCGAAGCACATACACATCAGCATGATTCTGATCATTGCCGAAACTGGGGTCGGTCTTAATAATCTGGCGCGCCTTCTGGCTGAAGTCAGACCATTCACTGGCTGTCAGCAAGGCATTTCTGCCCGCCTCGCCGGCAGGAGAGAGTTCAGCCTTAATTTTCTTCAGGTCGGCCTTTCCGCCAAAGCTGTTGGCCAGAATCTTCAATGCCCATGGAATATTACCGCGGATTTTCTCTTTCAGCTTGGGCTTGGCAATAATGCTCTTAAGCACCCAGATATGATCATCAGGCAGGCTCATCAATGAATTCACCGCCATTTCCAGGTCCATGGTATGAGCGCGTTTTTTCGTGAAATCGATCAGCGCCTGATCCTGGTCAATGCTGCGGATGCGCCCTACGCCATACATGCGATGGAAAACAAAACGCCCCGTATCCAGGCTGATATGCTTTTCAAATAATTTAATCGCTTCTTGCACATTGCGAAAGCCATGCGTGATGTCTGAAATGCGAATACATTCTTCCAGGCGGCTGTGATCTTTATATTTTTCCTGATAGCATTCCACCAATTCTTTGCGCATCGCTGTATCGCGCGGATTCACCTCAAGAATATCCTTCAGCAAGGAAATGCAGGTATCCAGGTGGCCTTCAGCACGCATCACTTTATAAAGGCTGCGCTTAAGCTCGGCGGCGCTTTCCTGGCCCATCACTTTCTCCACCTTCAAAAGAATGGAAAAATATACATCCTCATTGCCCGCGCCATATTCTAAAATCTTCTGCCACACCTGCTGAATGCTGTTGAATTGTTTGCGGTTAATCAGGCGATAAATCGCTTTTTTATAAAATGAAAGGACTTCTTCATTTTTGCCCTGCTCTTCATAATGGCGCGCCAGCGTCAATGCCAAATCGGCATCTTCATAGTCAATGCGCGAAAGCCTTTCCAATGTGGCATAATACAGCTGCTCTTTGCCCTGATGCTCGTATGCACGCACCAAATAGGTCAGCGCCATTTTGCTTTCAGCCGTCTCAAGCATTTTCTGGCACAGATATTCGATAATGCTCCATTTATTCTGGCTTTCAAACAATGCCAGCAGGCTGCCCATCGTTCCGTCTTCCAGTTGATTATCCTGCCAGGATAAAATTCCCGCCAGATACTGCGCCACCAGGCTGCCCTTGCTGTTATTTAAAGATTCCAGGCAATGCTTTTTTAATTCCTGCCGCACGCCACTTTTCTCGGCATCTTCCAGTATATCCTCTAACTCTTTAAACTGGCTTACCGTATAATTGGATAAAGCCGAGCGTGTCCACTTCTCTTCATTAATAAAGCCATCCACACGGTTTAACAAGACTTCTGCCATCCTATTTATTTCCCAACCCCTCTTGCTTGATTTCCTAAACCTTTAAATTACTTTACAATTTATATTCTTTGGCAATACGCTCATCTAAAAAGCGTATATCCAGCAAAGCGCTGCGTATGCGCGCTTTGGCCGCCTCAGGCTCGCTGGTCAAATTCCTGTAATAGTCTATTAACCAAAACAGCCTGTAAATCAGCCTGGGCACCAGGATTTCCCTGCGCACAGGAATATCTTCTATCTCGCTGCGCAGCATATGAATCGATTGATTCAAGCGCGCATATTCGGCCGGCTTCATTTCTCTGGCAATGGAAAACAGCCCCCACAACACTCCATACACCCCCAGCCATTCGGGCGAATATTTATCCTCAGGGCGAATCTCTTTCACTTTTTTTTGAAGA
>JAHHUI010000027.1 GCA_020024055.1 Spirochaetaceae bacterium
ATACTCTTTAAAATATCCTCTACACCATGGGCCTGTTCTTCCATAGAAGATGCCACCTGGGAAACAGTGCGGCGACTGCTTTCAATACCGCTGATAATTCTTTTCAGGTTATTCTGCACATTGGTGGAAACTGTGAGACCTTCTTCAATACGTTCATTCATCACGCTGATTTCATCACGAATAGCACGGCTTTGCTTTGTTGATGTTTCACTCAGGCCACGCACTTCATTAGCAACCACAGCAAAACCCTTGCCTACAGTGCCCGCATGGGCTGATTCAATGGCTGCATTCATAGAAAGCAGATTTGTCTGTGTAGCAATTTTTGTGATAACACCCATGGCACGGGACATATTGCTGGAAGCATCGCTAATACGATTAATAGCTTTCACAGCAGCTTCAACGGCATCTGTTCCTGTATCTGCCACGGAAATTAATTCCTGAGTCAGTTTTTCCGCATCTAATGAAATCTCTCTGACATGAGAAACACTGTTAGAGAATTGCTCGGTTGTGCCAGAGGTCTGTGCTAAGAGAATCATCTGGCTGCCCAGGGCCTTGTTAATGGCCGTGATAGTGGTTGTCAGCTCATTCAAATAGCCTTTACTCAATTCCAGTTCAGAGTTCTGCTGTTCTACATCATTGGCGATACCGTTAAGAGACTCAATGAGGCTCTGCATGGAATTTGTTCCCTCTAAAGAGGATTTTTCAATCTGTATGGCCGAATCTCGCAGACCTGTAGTCAGGTCACGCACACCACCTACCATGCGCATCAGCAAGCCCAAGAGCAGATTGATATAACCTGTCATATAGCCAAAGGAATCAAAAACTGAAATGTCAATACGATTTTTCAGGCTGGATTCACCGCGCACCATTTTTCTAATACTGTTAGAAACATTTGTAATATTATAGCTGAGTGTGCGGCTTCTCTGATATTCCAGCCAGGATGTGATCATCAACACCAAAACTATTGTGGCAAAATTCAGCAAGAAAAGATTTCTGTCGACATTATGCACGATATTTTGAAAGGGCACAAATGCATAAGTAGGAATCTTGGCTCGGGAAATCTCTTTACGCATCAATTGTGCCTCTATGCTGCGATAGCGGCGCTCCACTTCGGGAATAGTTTCTTTATACAGGGCAATGGCACGTTCATTACGAACATAAGTTCTTAATGCTGATTCCATCACTTCATTGTTGAGCAGAATACTTCCGTAAGAAATACCCACTAAATATACGGTGAAGCGAATGAAAGGCCAGCGGATGGATGTTGTCTTTTGATTCTCTAAAGTATTCACACCAATAAACGGCATTGCTTTTGCAAATTCCAGAAAGGCTATTTGATACTGAACAGAGGCACATAAAACAACAAGGAACAGAAGCCAAAGACAATAATAGAGATTATACATGTCAAAGCGATTTGGATTAAACACCAAGCGCTGCATATAAAAGTATAAAATCACCATAGTATAAACACCGAATAATACCAGCTTCAAAACAAGCTTGATAAAACGGTTCATCGCGACGCGATCATCCACAGTGGGATTTGGCATCAGAGCATGAATTGATTCAATCCGCTTATACAGCAAAAATAAAACAGTAAAATATATAGAAGAAACTACAATGGTGACAGGAATAATAAATCTGGAAAATAAAAAGACGAAAGAGGGTACTAATAAACCAAAATTGTTGTCAGTAAAAATAAGAATATCTCTGAAATAGAAAACTGAACAGAAAGATCCATAGATGACAATAGGGGCTAATCCAATTTTAAGAGTAATTCTAAGGGCAAATTTGAGAGAAGTTTTTAATGATTCCATGATTGATTTAATCATATTCATGGTGCTGCTATTACTATTGTTGTTATCGTTATCACCAACATCCGTTGATTTTTTGCCCCATTTAAACAACATACCATTCTCCCTTCTCAAACATCTGTTTGAGTTTTACACATTGAATTTTGTTACCAATTCACCCAATGCATCCAATTTTTTAATGTTATCCTCGGCAATATCTGCTACCAAATCAACTTTCTTCGAAACTAAATTTGCATGTTCCACCTGGGCACGTGTTCTGTCCAATACACTTTGAGAGGTGCACAGAAGAGACTGCATAGAATTTTGTAAAGAAATACCTTGTCTTTTTTGGCGCTCTGTCTGATTAAAGACTTCACCGTTGGATTCGTTCACCATGGCTACACTGCTAACAATGTTATCCACACCGCTGGCCTGTTCTTCCATTATGCTGGCTATCTGATCAATAATAGAACTGCTTTCCTGAATACCCTTAATAATTTCACGCAGGGTGAACTGTACATTGGAAGAAACATCCAGTCCTTGGCTGATACGATCATTCATCACGCGAATTTCCTCACGGATTTTGCAGCTTTGATCTGTAGAAGTTTCACTCAAAACACGCACTTCATCGGCCACCACGGCAAAACCACGACCCGCTGTTCCTGCATGGGCCGCCTCAATCGCCGCATTCATCGAAAGCAAATTAGTCTGTCCGGCAATTTTACTGATAACGCGCATAGCTTTGGACATATTCATAGATGTGTCGCTGATACGATTAATTGCTGTCATAGCAGAGTCTACAGCTTTAGTTCCTGTGTCGGCCACTTTCACAAGATTGCGGCTCAGGTTTTCCGCAGCCAAAGAAATCTCACGCACACGCGTAACATTCGCGGCAAAAAATTCTGATGAATTAAGAGTCTGTGTCACCAGCACCATCTGGCTGTTAAGTGCACGGTTGATTCGGGCAATTGTTCCGGTCAAATCATTCAAATAGTTTTTGTTTTTTTCCACCTCATTGCTTTGCTCATCCACATCATGAGACACCTTAGCTATACGATCCACCAAAGAATCTACAGCCTGAGAGGTCTTTTTGGAAGAATTCACAATATTCTGCGATGCCTCGCGAAGGTCACCGGTCAGGTTTTGAATACCCTTAACCATATCTTCCAAAAGACTCAGCAACAGGTTGATATATCCCAGCATATAGCCAAAAGAGTCATAATTTGTAATTGCCAGGCGCGTGCGGAAGCTCACTTCACCACGAATCATGCGAGCTATCATCTTTGACACCAGAGAAATAGCATTTTCAATTTCACCGGCTCTTAAAGACTCAAAGAAATAACCAATGAGCATGGCAAAAATCCAGAATACCACTTCCATTCCAAAAAGATAAAACTTTGATTTTCCTTCGCCCAGGGTCAGCATCTCATCCGAAGACATCATAGAATCGCGGCTGAGATTCAGCATGCCCATATTTTTAGTAGAATAGAGACTGTATTCTATCGCAATACCGGTATCCGATTCTTCCACATCCGCATATTCACCGGTCAATACTTTAGATTGTTCTCTGGACATCAGGCGTAGGCCATCGCTGTAATTACCGCTGTTCACACTGGCAGATAAACAAACAGCCAAAACCAAGACAATAGTTGTTGTGGTAAATGTCATACCCAGCCTGGCAACCTTGCGGCTTCCTGTGGAATGCATACCCGTAATATCCCACAGGTCAGCAAATCGGCGTCTGAGATAGCTGGCATTTGTGACAGAAACAAATAAGGCCACTGCAAAAGCACATAATCCATAACGAATCAATGCACTTTGATAAAGATCGTTATATTCAGGGTTTCCGGGAATATCATTTTTCGAAACAAGAAATCTTATCCCAATAGCCAAGGCCAAAAGAGCCACTGTAGGCAGCCAGCCCCATCTGACAATATTGTCAAATTTTGTATTAAACAAAACACGTTCGTTATCAGGAAGTTCTCCCTTATTAACCAGAACTTTCAGATGTCGCTCAATACTGCCAAGAATAATAAAATAGTATAAGAAAAGCAGAACACAGAATAAGCTGATAGGGGGCAATACACTTTTAATCAAGCTGACAGGCAGCCCCGAAAAATCAAATCCCCCATAGACCAAGGCAGTGCGCATGTAAAACATAAGCTGAAAAGCCATAAAGACCAAAAAGGCCTGCACAGGAGGGAAGATAGAAGTCCTCATAGCAAAGCCATCCAGCAATGCTAATCTGTGGACTTTTTTCTCATTCATTTCAGCTTCTTGAGACATATTCTATATCCTCTTTTCCATCAAAATCAGATGACTGGATTTCCCACATAGTGGACTTTTAAAAAATTTGTTGTACCCGCATCGCTGACAGGTAGGCCAGCAGCGATTACAACCAAATCACCCGAACGCACCACCCCGGCAGCCACTGCTTTGTCCACCGTGTCAGTCAGATTCTTACGAACATCCGTACATTCTTCGGCCATAATAGGGTATACACCCCACACCAAAGATAGCTGATTCATCACCTGTTCATCATACACACGCGCCACAATCGGGCATTCAGGGCGATAGCGAGAAATAGCTCTCGCTGTGTATCCTGTCTTTGTCATCACCAAAATTGCTTTGGCATTCAGGCTGGCAGCAATGTCGCATGCTGCATGACCAATTGCCATTCCTACTTCTTCTAGATCGCCAGAGTCCTTTTTACTCTTGAATTTTTCCCAGAAATCAATCGACTTTTCTGCACTTAAGGCAACTTTAGACATCACTTCCACAGCCTGAACCGGATAGTTGCCTGCCGCTGATTCTCCTGAAAGCATCACCGCAGATGTTCCCTGGAACACTGCATTCGCCACATCCGAGGCTTCAGCACGGGTAGGGCGGGGGTTTTTAATCATCGATTCCAGCATCTGTGTTGCTGTGATAACAATCTTGCCGTTTTCTTTTGCCTTGCGGATCATCACACGCTGCTGCACAGGCACATCTTCAAGAGGAATCTCGACACCCAGGTCGCCGCGCGCCACCATGATACCATCGGAAGCCTTTAAAATACTGTCAAAATTTTGAATGCCTTCATGATTCTCAATCTTGGCAATAATTTGAATTTTTGTATTTCCCAACTCCTTCATATAATTACGCATCTGCATGATATCTTCTGCACTGCGCGTAAAGCTTGCAAAAACATAATCTAGGTTGTTTTTCACCGCAAAGGCAATATCAGAACGATCTTTTTCGCTTAAAAATGGCATTGGAATGGAAACACCGGGCACATTCACGCTTTTTCTGTTGCTTAAATCTCCGCCGTTTTCAATTTTACAGACAATATCTTTTCCTTTCACTTCGGTCACGCTCATCCCAATCAATCCATCATTGACCAGGATCTGCACACCCGGCTGCACCCATTTATACAATTCTTTATGGCTGATGCTGCAGCCAGCTTCTGTGCCTTCAATGTCATCGGGAGTAAATGTAAAGGTATTTCCTTCTTTCAAGATAACTTTGCCGTCTTTAAACAATCCACAGCGGATTTCAGGGCCTTTTGTGTCTAATGCCACAGAAACAGAAACATTCTGTTCCTTAGCCAGTTTTCTCACTAAATCAATACGTACCTGATGCTCGCTGTAATCACCATGAGAAAAATTTAAACGGGCCACATTCAGACCTGCCTGAATCATTTTTGTCAAAACTTCAGGTTTTTCACTCGCCGGACCAATAGTACAAACAATCTTTGTCTTTCTTAAATTCATACAAATTTCCTCCCCAAAAGGCATAAAAGCCGCTCCTTATTATGAACTTTTAATATCAAAAAAGCAAGCACCCATTAAACCCCGTAAAAAGTTTACAGAATTAATATTATCAGAAGTTGAGTGCCGCCAAAATTGCAGGGTGCTCTGATAATTCAGACCCCCGGCATCTTTTATATGTCCACAGTCACGCGGGCATACTTACGAGGATCCGAGCGGAATCCGACAATACCGCCGCCACTGGCAATAGCTCTGGACAAAGCATGCGATGTTTCCTTTACAAGATGCTCTGAACGTACCAGACGATCAGATTTTGCAGAAAGACCCACAGCCGTCACTAGTCTTTGTTCCTCCATAAAATATACAAACTCACCGGCAATACCGTAAGCACCCTCCAAATCTGTATTGATCAGCCAAATACCAAAACTGTGTTCAGAGAATCTGTGTAGGGTTAGTCCATGCTCTTGTGTGAAATATTTGTTGACAACATCTTTCCCTGCTTTCTCGTCGGCCAGGGCAAAGAGCACCAGACTGAAATCTTCTTCCATCTCTTCCGCATCCAGCAAAATTGAACTTAAAGACTCTCTCCAGTCAGTTTTATTTGCGGCTTCTTCTAATTCTACAGCTGTGCACTTGAAAATTCCCTTCGGAAGCTTTTCTTTTTCCAGCTCTAAGAGAACAGGTACATGCATGGGCGGCCTTCTGCTGACCGGCTGTGTTTTTTTGGCAGGTTTCTTTGCGGTAGACATTCCTTTCAGCAAAGGAGGCTCAGGGAAACGACTGTCTGTTTCAAAGTTGGGCAAATATGTTTGATCATCTTTGGCTTCAATATCTGCCAGCACGGCATCAAATTCATCATCTGTAAAATCCGAACTCAGATTTTTCAAGCCCGCATCAGGTGTGGAAGTCAATTCCTGAAGCATATTGTCAGATAATTCAAATGCTGCCGGGGTCGATGTTTCTGCAAGGCCTTTTTCTTCCATTTCTTCGGCCATCAGCAGATTATCCAGATCAGGCAAATCAT
Organism: Spirochaetaceae bacterium; assembly: GCA_020024055.1. Taxonomy (GTDB): domain Bacteria; phylum Spirochaetota; class Spirochaetia; order WRBN01; family WRBN01; genus JAHHUI01. The sequence continues at coordinate 6,564 of JAHHUI010000027.1, forward strand.
CTATATCATCTGCATCATCCTCTCGAGCCACACTGTCTGGGCCCAAAAGATCTTCCATCTGCGGCAAATCTTCTAATGCTTCTAATTCATTTTCTTGTGCTGCCGACTCCTCAGTCAAATCTTCGATAGGAATAAGATCTTCAGCGACTTCTTCTGCTTGCTCATCCTGTTCTTCTGTTTCTTCAAGAGAAATCTCATCCTCATCATCCAGAACAGGCAGCTCTTCATTAATTTCTTCTTCCTGTTGTGCTTCTTCTTCGCTTAAAGCCTCTGCAAGCTCAGGGAAGCTTTCTTCCTCTGTCTCTGTCTTATTCTCAGCTTCAAAATCATCTTCAGGCAATTCGGGAAGTTCGCTCAGCTCCTCAAGATCTTCTATTTCATCTTCATCTTCAGCAACACTTTCTTCTTCCTGAATATCTTCAGACTGGGCACTTTCCTCAGAAATCTCGCTCAGCTCTTCAAGACTTTCTTCATCTTCGTCTTCAATCAGCTCATCCAAATCAGGCAAATCATCCAAAGAATCTTCCGCTTCTTCAGAATTCTCCGAAGGAAGATCCGGCAATTCGGGAAGTTCTTCAAGATCTTCTATTTCATCTTCAGCTGCTTCTTCTTGGGTATCTTCCTCAGGCAATTCAGGAAGATCTAGCAATTCTTGGTCATCCTGTGCTTCACTATTTGAATCTTCTGCAGATTCCCCCTGAACATCATCAGGCATTTCCGGCGGTGAAGAATCTAAGCTTTCTGAAATTTCAGCAGCAGTCACAACTTCGGGTAATAATTCTTTACCCAAATCATCAAGATTATCTTCGGGCTTATCTTGAGAGAATTCATCTAAATCACTTGGCTCGGGCAATTCAGGCAAATCATCAGGGATATCAGAGTCAGATTGCTCCTCAGAAGCCAGAGACACATTTTCTTCTTGTGAGCTTGCTTCATTTGTTTCCTGCTCATCAAAGAATCCTGAATCAGCATCTTCAGGATTCTGCACAGAGCCAGGAGTAGGAATCTCGCCATATCCGCTGATGCCACGCCGGATACGCTCGGCCTCCAGTTCTTCTATACGATCCAGCCCGCTGAAAAATTCATCCACCACCTGCGGTCCCAAGATTTGCTCAATAGGCACATCCATACTGACAGGGGCTTTCTCTGTAACCCCTGTCTCGGCCACCAAGGGTACAGGCATCTCTTTTTCTGCAGTTTTTTTCTGTGCTTCGTGTTTTTTCTTCTGCACCTTGCTGTAAGCAAGAGAATATAATGATGTGGCCAATAACAATGTCCCAAGCACCACAACACAGCTTAAGAGAGCATTTTTAAGAACAGACTGTGGAATAATATCCACAACCATGTCTACAGAATAATTTTGATCATGGAGAGGATCAGGGAAATATGTGCGCACAACTTTCTGCCACCAAAAATGCTGATATTGGCGCATGCCTTGATTATCAATAGAAATGGCAGGCTCGCTGCCGCCTGTGGCAAGAATATTTTTTTGTCTGTACAGGGTGATATAATCTATGGTATCGTTATGGCGATAAATATTTTCAATAACAAGCGGATCCAGACGCCCCTTATCATCATAAATATTAATCTCACCATTTTCTAATTGCCTTTGGATATGAGAGAGCTCTTCCTTGGCTGTCATATGTCCTTTGTGAAGGATGAGAGACAGATATCCTATGCCCACAAAAAGCACGATAGAGGTGAAGAAAATATAATTTGATGCAGCACGACTTTTTGTTCTCAAAATGAACGCAGCTCTCCCAATATTTTATATGAACGGTAGAGGTTATATATATTCTTAACGAAAGCAAGCAATAATGGAGGAAATTTACCTTTATTTTAGACAATAGGGAAAACTTTAGCCAATAACATAGTCTTGCGACGAATTTCAGTTAAAGCTGTTTCATTATCCTTCATTTTTAATGCTTCTAAGATATAAAGAGCTATTTGAACCATTTCTTTTTCCTGCATACCTCGTGTAGTCAGCACAGGGGTGCCCAGGCGTATGCCCGATGTCTGTGCTGCCGGTGCAGTATCAAAAGGAATGGCATTTTTATTTACAGTGATGCCTGCTTTATCTAAAATCTCTTCAGCCTCTTTGCCAGAGACGCCCATGGGGCGTAGATCGACCAGGCACATATGATTATCTGTTCCCCCGGAAACAATGCGCAGTCCACCTTCCTGCAATGTTTCACACAATTTTTTTGCATTAGCAATCACTTGCTTTTGATAAGCAACAAAGTCAGGCTGTATAGCTTCCTGGAAGCATACAGCCTTGCCTGCAATCACATGCATCAGGGGGCCGCCTTGGCTGAATGGGAAAATTGCGCTGTTCACCAATTCTCCATATGTGCGCAGGCGTCCGCTTTTTCCGGCCGCGATATTCAATTTATTCGGTCTGTCTTTACCTATTAATATAAGACCTCCGCGCGGGCCCCGTAAAGTTTTATGTGTGGTGGAAGTGACAAAATCTGCATGAGGCACTGGAGAAGGATGCACTCCGGCAGCAACAAGGCCGGCAATATGTGCCATGTCCACCAATAAATAGGCCCCTGCTTCGCGTGCGATGTCGGCAAAAATACTAAAATCGATGATACGCGGATAGGCACTGGCGCCAGCGACAATCATTTTGGGTTTTTCGCGCATGGCAATTGCGCGGATCTCATCATAGTCAAGCAATTCAGTTTCTCTGTTCACACCATAGGAAACAGCCTGAAGCAATTTTCCCGAAAAACTGACCGGGGCCCCATGGGTGAGATGCCCTCCAGCGGCAAGATCCATGCCCAGGATCTTATCCCCGCAGCCCAAAACACTGAAATACACGGCCATATTGGCCTGGCTTCCCGAATGCGGCTGAACATTGACATATTCGGCATGGAACAGTTTTTTTGCACGTTCGCGCGCTAAATCTTCCACTTGGTCGACAAATTCACATCCGCCGTAATAGCGATGATTTGGATAGCCTTCGGCATATTTATTTGTTAAGATAGACCCAGTGGCCTCCAGCACGGCAGGACTGACAATATTTTCACTGGCAATCATTTCCAGATTATTTTGCTGCCGCACTCTTTCACGTTGTATTGCATCGAATAGTTCTTTATCTTCGGTCAGGGATTTCACAATTCATATTTTTAACTCTTTTTACTTCTGTGTCAAGCAGATTATTACATTTTCTTGAGCACTGATTTTCGGCGGGAAAACAAATTTGCCTTTTCCTTCTAGATATCCTATAATATGCGTTATGATGGATAAAGAAACAACAACACACATGTCTGTAGGAGTTTTGGGGGGCGGTGCTTTTGGTACGGCATTGGCAAAAAGGATTGTGGAAAATGGCGGCAAAGCTCAGCTATGGTGCCACGACAAAGAAACAGCTGATAATATCAATAAACACCATGAGAACAAATTATTTCTGCCCAACGTGGAATTGCCAGAGGCATTGATGGCAGACACAGATGTTGTCAAAGTAGCTGAAGGTAAAGATTTGCTGCTCTTGGTGACTCCAAGCAAATTTTTGCTGGACATTGCCCGCAAATTAATCACCATCCCGTCTGTTGCCGAAGGAAAATCGATCATTTCCTGTGCCACCAAGGGCTTTGTCTTCGATAAAGACGGCAAACCTGAATTTATTGTCACGGCTCTGGAGAATTATCTTCCTGGTTTTTATAAAGGCAACTTAGTCTATATTTCGGGGCCAAGCCATGCTGAAGAGCTGGGCCGCGGCAAGCTGACTGCCCTGATAGCCGCCAGCGCAAACGGAAAAAATTCTATCGCTGTGCGCAATGCGCTTAACAGCAAATCCCTGCGTATTTTTCCCAGTCTGGATGTGATTGGGGTGCAGATCAGCGGCGCAGTGAAAAATGTGATTGCTATTGCTTTTGGAGCTATTGAAGCCTATACAGAAGGTTCTGATTTTCTGGGCGACAATGCCGAGAGCTTTCTTTTGGCCAGCGGGCTGAATGAAATGATGATGCTGGGGCGTGCTATGGGTGCCACACATCCTGAGACATTTACATCTATTGCCGGCATTGGAGACCTGGACGTGACCTGCCGCAGCGTGCATGGGCGCAACAGACGATTCGGCCGTGCAATCATCAATGACAATATCCTCAAGGATTTTAAAAATATTGATGATCTGGCCGAGCGCGTGGTGGGCAAAATCGGCTATTTGCCTGAGGGGGTTTTTGCGGCGATTGCTGTGCATCACTTCATTCAGCAATATACATTGAAACTGCCGATTTTCCAAACTTTATACGCCATTTTAGACCGTCAGGTGGAACCTATTCCTGCTTTACAGAAATTGATGGATTTTTAAAGGCCGGGTGCACTGGGCATGAGTACAATCTTATTCGGCGGCAGTTTTGATCCTGTTCATTTGGGTCATATTCAGGCCGCTGAATTTGCCCTGAACACTGTGGGGGCCAAGCGCGTGCTGTTCATTCCCTCTGCAAGGCCTTTTAACAAAGCAGAATACATGGCCTGTGCACAGGATCGCCTGGCCATGCTGGAAAAAGCCTTGATGCGCTATCCCTGGGCGCATATTTGCCTGTACGAGATTCAGAATTCTTTACAAGGGCATCCCTCTGCTGTGCATTACACAATAGACACGCTGCATTTCCTGCAAAAACACAATTTAGTGGAACAATACCCCTATCTGCTCATTGGCGATGATTTGCTGCCAAGCTTTCACACATGGAAAGACTATTGTGCCCTGGCTCAAGAGACAAAAATACTTATTGCCACTCGCAAGGAACAGCTGGCGCAGGTTCCTGATTTTTCCTATACATTGCTCAGCAATGCGCCCTATACACATGCCAGCTCGCTCATCAGGCAATTCATCGCCGCGGGAAAAGCCTATCGCAAAGCAGTGCCTAAGGAGGTCTATCAGTATATTGAACGCCAAAAACTTTATCGAACATCTTAACATATTAGCCAAAGAAACCCTTTCAAAACATCGTTATCAACACAGTCTGGGCGTCGCCCAGAGCGCCAAAGATTTGGCTGTGCACTATCATTATTCTGATCCTGACTTGGCATATTTATGCGGCCTGGGGCATGATATTGCCCGTGAGACCCCTCTTGAAGCGCAGATTATTCTTGCAAAATACATTGGGCGATGGAGAGAGATTGATGCTGATTTTCCCATGGTGCTGCATGGGCGCATTGCGGCCTATATCCTGAAAGAAAGCCTGGATTTTTCCAGTTTTCTGCTGGATCAGGCCTGTTGCCTGCACACCACCGGGCGCATTGGGATGACAGATTTGGATTATATTCTCTATATTGCCGACTATATCGAGCCCGGCCGCCCCTATGCCAAAGATCTTCAATTAGACTTTTCAGAATTCACTCTTGAATCCCTTGGTGAATACGTCTTGCGTCAAAGCACAGACTATCTGCTTGCGCAAGGAAAGGCATTGCACCCGGATACGGCTGACTGGCTGAGCAGTCTGGAAAAATAAATACTCTGGACACACAAGGATATTCTAGTATAGCTTTAATATATAAACAGGAGGCTTGGCCATGAAAGTAGAAGCTTTAAAGAAATTGGATAAATGGAAAGGGCGCCGCGGCCCGGTGGTGCTGGTCATCATGGATGGCGTGGGATATAGCAAGCATAAAGAGGGCGATGCTTTTGCCAATGCAGTGACAGAGACATTAGATGAATTGACAAAGACATGCCCGCATACACAGCTGAAGGCACATGGTTTTGCTGTGGGTCTGCCCTCAGACGACGATATGGGCAACAGCGAAGTGGGCCACAATGCGATTGGAGCGGGTCGTATTTTTTCCCAGGGTTCCAAGCTGGTGAATGAATCGATTCAAAGCGGGGCGATGTTCGCTGGCGCCACCTGGAAAAAATTGGTGGAAAATGTGAAAAAAAGCAATGGCACCATGCATTTCATCGGCCTTCTCTCTGATGGCGGCGTGCACAGCAATATTCATCATCTGGAAGCAATGATTGAGCAGGCAAAGAAAGACGGCGTGAAAAAAGTGCGCGTGCATGCGCTTTTAGACGGGCGCGACGTGGGCGAAACCAGCGCCCTGGACTATTTTGATCCTTTTGATGCATTCCTGAAAAAACTCTCTACAGATGGATTTGATGCAAAAATCGCCAGCGGCGGCGGACGCATGAAAATTACCATGGACCGCTATAATGCAGACTGGCCTATGGTGGAAAGAGGCTGGAAGACACATGTTCTGGGCGAAGGGCGCATGTTTGCCAGCGCACATGAAGCCATTGAAACCCTGCGCAAGGAAACTGGTGCAATTGACCAGGATATTGATCCTTTTGTAATTGCCGAAGGCGGCAAGCCTGTGGGCTCCATTGTTGACGGAGACTCTGTCGTTTTATTCAACTATCGCGGCGACAGAGCCATCGAGCTCTCTCGTGCTTTTGATGATGAGGGTTTTGATCATTTCAATCGGGTGCGCCATCCCAAGGTGGAATTTGCCGGCATGATGGAATATGACGGAGACCTGCATATTCCCAAGAATTATCTTGTCTCTCCCCCTGAAATCGATCGTACCATTGCCGAGTATCTGTGCAAAACCGGTCTGCATCAGTTCAGCATCAGCGAGACACAAAAATACGGGCATATTACCTATTTCTTCAATGGAAATCGTTCTAATAAATTCAGTGAAACTCTGGAAGATTATAAAGAGATCCCTGGCGATAGAGTGCCTCTTGAGCAGCGCCCGGCGATGAAATGTGCCGAGATTACCGATGCGGTGATTGAAGCGATTGAGTCTGGAAAATACAATTTTATCAAGATCAATTATCCCAATGGCGACATGGTGGGTCACACGGGCATTTATCAAGCCGTTGTGTGCAGCATCGAAGCAATGGATCTGTGTTTGGGTCGACTGAAGCATGAAATTGAAAAATTCGGCGGTATTTTGCTGATCACAGCAGACCACGGCAATGCTGATGAAATGTATGAACGCAAAAAAGACGGCAGTATCGCCATGAAAGAAAACGGCAAACCCAAGGCCAAAACCAGCCACACGCTGAACCCGGTGCCCTTTATTATTTATGATCCCGAATACAAAGGCGAATACAGCACCACGCTGAAAACAGGCCTGGGCATCACCAGCATCACAGCCACATGTATGAATCTGCTGGGCTATGAAGCGCCATCGGATTATGATCCGAGCATTATTGAATTTAAGTAGCAAGTCTATTATAATAGGCATGTTGTATCAGGGGCTAAGGACACAACTTAGCCCCATATTTTTGCAAAGGGAGACCCCTGATAGCCATGGACAAAGAAAAAGAGAGTAAAAAAGACAATGCAGAGAATTTTTCGGTGGAATATATACAGAAATTTTTAGACACGCGCTCTGTGCTGGTCTTTGGCGAGGTGAATAAAGACCTGGCAGAAAAATGCGTGGAGCAGCTGCTGATTTTAGATCAGATTAATAATGAACCGATCAAGGTATTTATCGACTCTCCTGGGGGCAATATAGACGCTGGATTTGCTATTTTTGACACGATGCGCTATGTTGATTCTCCTGTCTATGCCATTGTCATGGGCCTGGCTGCCAGCATGGGTGCAATGATCCTTTTGGCTGCAGAAAAAGACAAGCGCTTGGGTTTTGAACATAGTCGCTATTTGATTCATCAGCCGCTGAGCGGCATTCGCGGTGTGGCTACTGAGATCGAGATTCATGCTCGAGAACTGGAAAAATATCGCCAGAAAATCAATGAAATTATTGCTAAAGAAACCGGTAAAAACATTGACCAAGTGGCCAAAGACACTGATCGCGATTTCTGGCTGGATGCCAAGGAAGCCAAGGACTATGGTCTGATCAGCCGCGTGGTGCAGAAAAAATCTGAAATTATCCGTTGACCTCTCTTAGATCATGTTATAATGAGTTGTATTTAACAAAGAATACAGTCATTTTTGCCCTTTAAGAGAGGAAATTAAGAGAGGAAGCTATGACAGATTGGCATATTTTCAACTGGATTGTTTTAGGGATCTATCTTGTTCTGTTAACATCTTTGGGTGTTTATATTGCAGGGACAAATAAAAAAAGTGATGATTATTTTGTCGGAGCCAGAAAGATCCCGGCATGGGCAGCCTCGCTGAGTCTGTATGCCACGGCGCTCTCTTCCATCTCATTTGTAGCCACAACGTCCAATGTCTATCGCGTGGGTTGGGTTTTTGCTTTTGCTCTTTTAGGTTTGATTCCGCTTATTATTCTTGTTGCTTACTTTTTTGTGCCTTTTGCCCGGCGTTTAAATGCCGTGACAGCCTATCAATATTTAGAAGCCCGTTTCGACCGCAGCATGCGTCTGACAGCCAGTGCAGTGTTTATTCTTTTTCATATCATGCGCATTGCGATTGTCATTTTTATCCCTGTTTTGGCTGTTAAAGAAACCCTGCCTGATGTGAATCCTTTGCTGCTGACATTTCTGATGGGCATGCTGTGTGTGGCCTATACATCGGCGGGCGGATTTCGGGCTGTCATCTGGGC
>JAHHUI010000028.1 GCA_020024055.1 Spirochaetaceae bacterium
GGATATTACCCTTGATGAGCAGAGAGATGATCCGCAGCGAATCTTTGAAAGCCTTAATTCGACAGGCCTCGCGCTTTCTCAATCTGATCTCATCAGAAATTTTATCCTGATGAATCAGAAACATGAAGAACAAGAAAAGCTTTATAAAGAGTATTGGCTGGCAATGGAAAAGCTCTTTGATAAAAGTAATAATAAAGAATTACTCGATGACTTTATTCAAAATTATCTTGCCATGCAAAATCGGAGTAAGCCTTGTAAGGAAAATGAGATTTACGAAACATTCAAAAAATGGTTTAAGTCACAACAAGATAAAGGAATCACGGATATTCTCGCGGATATCAAGCGATATTCCCGCTATTTCATCAAGATGAATCATCCCGATGATGAAGAAGATGCGTCTCGGCGCGAGAGATTTCAACATTTAAAAGACCTTAAGAATACTACCGCTTATCCTTTTTTAATGCGTGTTTATCATGACTGTGAGGAGAAAAAACTGACTGAAAAGCAATTTTTAGACATTCTTTGTTTAATTGAAAGTTTTGTTTTGCGCCGCTCCGTTTGCGGCCTTCCAACCAATTCTTTCCGTGAGATATTTGCACATTTATATTCTAAAATTCATCAGGATGAATATATAGAATCTCTACAAGCAGCTTTATGTAATTTAGAAGGAACTCAGAGATTTCCGAAAGACGATCAAGTTAGAGGCACGCTGCAAAATAAACCTCTTTATAGTGACAACGTGAATAATACCAAATTTATTCTTAAACAAATAGAAAAATATCTGGGAGGCAAAGAACAGGTTTCAACGGAAAACTGCACTATCGAACATATTATGCCTCAAGACCCTAATTCAGAATGGCAGAAAGAATTAGGCGGCGATTGGCAGACAATACACGAGAATTATCTGCATACATTGGGTAATCTCACTTTAACAGGATATAATTCAGAAATGGGCAATGCCTCTTTTTCAGAGAAACAAAAAACTTATCATCAGAGTTCTTTTCATTTAAATAAAGGCCTCATAAATATTCCCGTTTGGACAAAAGACCAAATTGAGGAAAGAACGAAAGAATTAACAGATTATATCCTGAAGATTTGGCCCAGACCCAATCTTTCCCAAGAAATATTAGAGAAATATCAACCCCCTCAATCCCCTGAAAAAAAAGATAAGACATATTCTCTAAAGGCAGATCATCCCTGTGTGGCGGAAGGGGGAAATATGGAAGAATCATTCAATTCTCTGCGTAATTATATAATAAATTTAGACGCTTCTGTTCAGCAGCATATTACAAAAGCATATATTTCGTACAAGATTAATGATATTCCTTTTGTAAGTATACATCCTTCAAATACAACTTTACGTCTTACGCTCAATATAGATATTGAGGAGATTGAAGATCCTAAATCAATTTGTAAAGATATCTCTCAGAGCAAACAGATAGGCAATACGCAGGTTGATATCAAGTCTTCATTCATCTTTGAAGATATCACGGCTTTAATAGATCAGGCTTTCCAGCGGGCATTATAATTAACAGAAGAAAGACCGCGGAAAAGCCTTTCTTCTGTTTTCTCGTCATATTTCGCCCATCACCGTGATTCCCTCTTGGGCAAAGAATCCATGCGCAGGAAAATCAATAGAGATATACACGGGGTCTTGATATTGCACACTGATCATTCTTGTTTTTCCCTCGTAATAAATATGAAAAGCATACGCATTTTTCCCCGAAAATAATATTGTGTCTCCCAAAGGAGAAATATTCCAGCTTACTGTGGCGCGCATTTTATCAAGAGCAGATTCTGCATTTTCGCTCAATGTTCCTGCCCCTAAATTAATAACTCCTCCGGTAAAACGTATCAGTAAACACTTAATATTTTCTTTTTTTCCGCCATGAAAATACGCGCCGTTATCAAATTGAATCTTCCTGGGAATATCACTGGCCAGATAATCCCGCCTTCCCGTTACCAAGGCTTCATTGTTCAGATAAATAGCCTGATCCCAAACACCCTCGAGATTTCTCCCTATTTTTGCCCCGCTGGTGTCAACCATACTGAAAAGTCCGGTGGCCTGATTATATTGCCAAGAGCCTGTTTTATTCAAAGGCATATTAGCCTGCGTGCGCGTGAACACACCTCCATCGGGGCTGAACACCACAACAAAGGCTGATCCTCCGCTGGATGCATGGCTTCCCAAAACCCACCAACTGGGAAAAAATATAAATTCTATCTCCGCAAAATCACGACCCACAAAAGCCGATGAACTTGTCACTGTTTGAGTCTGATCCAAGATAACAGCGGGAACAGAACATGCCATGACGGCAAACAAAATAAACATCGCAGAAAAAATACCAGAAATGAGTATTCTCTCTTTCATCTATTTACTACTCCCCCCTTCTTATGTAAAAAGGATTTTCATTCTGTTGTCGTGTAAAAATAAGTATCCAGAGACAAGACAGCAAAGAGAAATTGCACTTATTTCTGATGATGCGATATGAAGAATGAAAACATTATAAGATAGATATTTTTCCAGAATTTGTGCTAAGATCAGGGTATTTAAAGACAAAAACCAAAGGAGAAAAAAATGAAAAGAATTATTTCTTTATTGCCGGTATATGTCCTATGTGAACAATCTGGCTATGGTATAGGTATTTTTATATGGCCCGGGCGGCCCGCACACTGCCCTGAAAGCTGCGGAAGAGTATTTTACAGAAAAGACAGGTATTGCTGTGACCGTGACAGCAGAGCCGCAGGCCGCCTGGGAACAGGAAGCTAAAACAAAGGCCAGTATTATTTATGGGGCCTGGGACCAGTCGACAGTGGCTATTTGCGCACCCACGCGGCACGCTTCGACGTGAACCAAGTGATGCCCTTATATCTGCGCGATGCTATTTTGCTGGTGCGCAAGGGCAACCCCAAACAATTCAAGAATCCCTCTGATTTTATTAATCGTGATGGCAAGATGATTATGAATGACGGCGCAGGCACCAGCAATACATCGGGCACAGGCGTGTGGGAGGATATTCTTGGCCGCATGGGCAATGTAGAAAAAATGGCGCCCGCTTTCGCAAAAATATCCCCGCCTTCACACCCAATAGTGGAACCTCTCGGAAGATATTTGAGACAAACCCTGAAGTGGATGGCTGGATCACTTGGACGGACTGGGCCATCAGCAACCCAGATCTGGGCGATGCGGTGCTGATTGAGCCCTCTTATGTCATCAGAGCCGCAGCATGAATAACGCCGTGGACAAAGACGCCAATGAAGACACCAAGAAATTTGCTGAATTCCTGCAGAGCGCAGAGGCAGAGCCTTTCTTCAAGAAATTTGCTGGTATAAAATAAAGAAACAGAAGAGATTTTTATCCTTCTAAAATCCACTTTTACTTGTGTATAGACCACCCTCTGCCCTATGCGGAAGGGGGTTTTTTTATTATCAAAATCCTATAGTCAAGCTGAGGGAATATCCCCAAAGGACATACTGTGTGCGTAAAAACTTTTCAAGGAGGGACAGTATGTCAACGGTATTATCAACTGGCATGAAGAAAAAGCTGACGGGCAGTTCATTGCCAAAAGCGCAAAACCACAGAAACCAGACCGGTGGGTTCAGCAGGTGATTTTGGGCCGCCAATTGACCATGGCACCGGCCAATGTGCGCACCAAATTAATCAATTTTAATAATCAGAGATTTATCAAGGGCATATTAATGGCGAATTCAATCAGATGTTCATCGGTGTCTATCAGAACACCAATTTCGACCTGTATCTGGATGTGACTACTAAGGTCAATGACCTCATCAAGAAAGCCATTGACGAAACATGGGAGATGACTCAAGCTGAGAGTTTTCAATCAAGCCAAAATATGGTAGACTTTTTAACAGCACTGGGTATACACTTAATAAATACTAAAGCTAATCCTAATAAAGTTACAATATCTATTGAACAATTTCTTAACGGTGTTCCTTTAGGTAAAATTTGAAAATGGTCACTTGCTGCTGGAACTTTCGCCGCAACAGCCTGGGCGGCACAAGAACATGTGTTCAAATTTATGTATCATAGTCCCTGGGGAAGTTATGTGAAGAATAAAGGCCGATGGGATTTTAAACATCACACACCACCATTTAGCAAGGTTAATAAAGATACAATGTCTAAATATTTTCGTTATAGAGGAAATAGAAAAACCTATAAACTTAATCATCCAGGACAACCTCAGCTGCCAGGATTGATGCGCTTTGACGATCCGGGTAATATGTGTGCTATGGAGCTACCGGCAAGATCTTGCTCAGCGGCCTTGACGGCGCACCAGAGAAATGGATGCTGCAAGAATTCGCTGATATGTATGCTTTATTGAATAGAGATGAATATGCCCATCTTTCTAATGATCAATGGGGCTTATTTACAGCATATTTAAAGGAATTTGGCCCTTTCAGAAGTCTTGATGATAAATGGGATTTATCTGCTATGAATTATGGCTATGAGGCATTCTAAACAGAAACTTGTGGATGAGGTTTTTCTAAAACTTCATCCAGATATTCTTAAATTATTTTGCCATATCGTCGGTGTTTTTGAAACAATAATCTTATTTCTATTGAACATAATATTTGGGGGCTTCGATTTTCCTTCTTTACCGGATATAATTGTATTCTTTTTCAGTGGGATTCTTATCTCTCGTTTGTCTTGAACCATATTTATCATTAAAAAAAATACCTCCCATACCAGAAAAAGAAAAAATCTGTTCTTTTTTGTGTTTCTTGGTCTTATATTCTCTCTCTTAATCAGCAATATTTTCATTATTTTTGGCGATCAATATCCCATCTATAAACAAAACCCACGCCTTGGAATGATATAATTTGGACCATACCAGGCTACATCATACACAGGCTATATTGCTTTTGTGCACAGCATTCAACTTTTCCGGCCAATGAAAAAGAAATCTCTTATTGTCAATCTCCTCACTGCTATCATGATGATTGGGATGCCGCTGTATTATATTTAAAGGATTATTTAGCTTTAAATTAAAAACATAAGTGAACCCATGCTTCAGATATTTCATGAGTTGCAATTCATGAGAAAGACAGAAGCATGGGAAATCAATTTATTATAATGTCTTCATAAGATTAGCCATTTCGATTGCATTCAAGGCGGATTCAAAGCCTTTATTGCCTGATTTTGTGCCGGCTCTTTCAATAGCCTGCTCAATATTTTCAGTGGTCAAAATTCCAAAAATGACTGGCACATCTGTGGCCAAGCTGACATGGGCGATACCCTTAGAGACCTCAGCACAGACATAGTCATAATGAGTGGTGGCCCCACGGATGACAGCGCCCAGGCAAATGATGGCATCATATTGAGCAGATGTTGCCATTTTTTGGGCAACAAGAGGGATTTCGAATGCCCCTGGCACGCGTGCTACAGTGATATTTTCTTCAGAAACATTATGTCTTTGCAGCCCATCCAAAGCCCCTTCCAGCAGCTTAGAGACAATAAAATCATTAAAACGCGAGACAATAATTCCAATGCGCAGCTGGGAATGAGCGACTAATTGACCTTCATAAATTTCCATTTTTTCTCCTCACAATTCTAAAAAATGATGCATTTTATCTTTTTTAGTTTCTAAATATTTTTCATTATAGGGATTGCAAGCAGCAGGCAAAGAGACACGATTGGCGACGATGATTCCTGCCTGTTCTAATTCTTGAATTTTTTGGGGATTATTGGTCATCAGTCTGACAGACTTGACCCCCAAATCTTTATACATCATGGCGCAAAGATCAAATTTTCTCAGGTCTGCCTCAAAACCCAAAGCGACATTGGCCTCTATAGTGTCCAGGCCCTGCTCTTGCAAAGCATAAGCTTTAAGTTTATTAATCAGGCCAATACCGCGGCCTTCTTGGCGCATATAGAGGATGACGCCGCGGCCCTCATGCGCAATTTCTTTCATTGCCTGCCTCAATTGCGGGCCACAGTCACATTTCTCTGAACCAAAAACATCTCCTGTCAGGCATTCTGAATGCACACGGCTGAGCACAGGCTCATCTGTGCTGATATCACCATACACTAAAGCAACATGATGCTCTTGCTTAAAAATATGTTCAAATCCATAAATAGTGAACTGCCCATATTCAGTGGGCAAAGAGGCCTTGGCCGCGCGGCGCAGCAAATGTGATTGTTTATATGGCACCAAATCTTCTATCGTGATGACAGATAAATGATGTGCCTGGGCAAATTCTAAGATTTGTGGTGTTCTCATCATCGTCCCATCAGAATTCATAATCTCACAAATCACCCCAATCCCCTGCATACCAGCCAGCTTGGACAAGTCAACACTGGCTTCTGTATGGCCTCTTCTGGCCAAGACACCTTGCGGATGCGCAGCTAAAGGAAAAATATGCCCAGGGCGGCGAAAGTCTGATGCTTTAGATTTGGGATCACACATTTTTTGAATGGTTAAACTGCGTTCATAAGCAGAGATACCTGTGGTAGTCTCTTCATGATCCACAGACACAGTAAAAGCCGTGCGATGCAAATCTGTATTCTGTAAAACCATCTCATGAAAATTTAAGCGATCTAAAATGCTCTGCTCAGCAGGCACACAAATGAGACCCTTGCCATGCGTGGCCATGAAATTAATGATTTCTGGCGTCACTTTATCCGCTGCAATCACCAAATCTCCTTCATTCTCTCGATTCTGATCATCAAGGACAATAATCATCTTTCCCGCCTGCAAATCCTGTAAAGCCCTATCAATGGAAGCAAACATGACGACTCTCCCCCTTAAAACCCATGTTGAATTAAAAATTCACGACTGATGCCGGCAACAGGCAATGCTTTTTGCGCGTATTTAGCCAAAATATCTGTTTCTAAATTCACAATCTGCCCAACACGCCTAGATAATAATGTGGTGGCCAATCCTGTATGCGGAATAACGCTTACTGTAAACCCTTTGGAAGAAAGATCGCAAATGGTCAGACTTACTCCATCCACCGCAATAGAACCCTGTAAAATCATAGACTCCAAAAGATTTGATGGGGGACAAATGGTCATAAGCACTGCATTACCCTCTTTGCGCAGGCCGGCAATACGCCCTGTGCCATCAATATGCCCGCTCACCACATGCCCATCAAAACGACTATGTGCCTGCATTGCCTGTTCCAAATTCACTTTCTCGGAAATTCGAAGAGACCCAAGAGTCGTCATGCGCATGCTTTGGGGAACAACATCTACATAAAAAACACCATGCTCAATGCGCATGGTGGTCAAGCACACCCCATTCACGGAAATACTATCGCCAATAGACATCTGATTTGCAAGGCAAGAACGAATCGCCAATGTGGCATAATTCCCTTCCCGGCGTATAGACACAATAGCTCCTATATCCTGTATCAACCCTGTAAACATAGCCCCTCCTTAGGCACAATCATGCCCTCGATCACAATATCCCGCTCTACTCTTTCCACAGAAATATCATCTAGTTGAAAAGCATCTTCAATCTGAGCAACCCCTTCGCCTTGCAATAATGAAGGCGCCTGCTTTCCTCCTAATAAAAAAGGAGCTATATAGATTCGTGCTTTATCAACAATCTGTGCCGACAAGGCTGAATAAAAAAGCGAGCTTCCCCCTTCAAGCAAAATACTCTCTATATTTTTCTCTGCCAAGCGCCTGCACATATCCTTCAGGCACACATGCCCTTGAACATGAGCACAAACAAGAATATGCACACCATATTCTTCATATTTATGATGATGTTCTTTATCTTGATTCACCGTGGCAATGATGGTCTGTATATCTTTCGCCGTCTGCACAACAGCGGCAGACAATGGTGTTTTAAGAGTGCTGTCAACAATAATACGTATGGGATTTCTCCCGCCAGGCAAACGGCATGTCAAGAGAGGATCATCTTTTAACACTGTATTAATCCCCACCATAATGGCCGTGTATTCATTTCTGAGTCGATGCACATCTTGGCGTGAAGCAGAACATGAAATCCAACGTGATTGTCCGCTTGCTGTGGCAATTTTTCCGTCTAAAGACATCGCGGCCTTCATACAGATAAAAGGCATGCCCTGCTGTATCCATTTAAAAAAGGCCTCATTGAGTTTCTGTGCTTCGTCTTGCAAAACCCCCACAATCACCATGATGCCCGCATCACGCATCATGGCAATGCCCCGGCCAGAGACCAGGGGATTGGGATCAACACAGGCGACAACAACTTTGGGGATTTTTAATTTAATGATTTTTGCTGCACAGGAAGGGGTTTTCCCCTGATGAGAACAGGGCTCTAAACTGACATATAAAGTAGTATCTGAATAATCAAAATCCTTGGGCAAAGAATGAAATAAATCGATTTCCGCATGCACGCCGCCATATTGTTTATGGAAACCCTCGGCCAGAATAGAACCCTTGGATACAAGAACAGCACCCACTTTGGGGTTCGGCGCAGGATTGGCACAGGCCGCAAGCGCAAGGGCTCTTTTCATATAAGAAAAGTGCTGCTTCATGTTCACTCCTGAATATAATCAGGGCATAACAAGGCCAGAGCATACCTAAAGCGACATAGATTTATGTTTAGTATGATCTTCTCCCATCCAGACTTTCACTGTCGGCTTTGGAATTGCACCAAATCAGTCTTTGCCTCAAAGACAAAGAGTTGCGGGCTTTCACCGCCGGTAGAGACTTGCACTCTGCCCCGAAGATTTTTTTCCAACATATAAAATAAGACTATTATTGTCAAGATAATTTGATAAGACCCAAAGAAGCCAAAACTGGGAATTGAACCCAGGACCTACGCATTACGAGTGCGTTGCTCTACCCCTGAGCTATTTTGGCATATTATATTTCCAGAGAGTATTGTTGTGAAAATCAGCAGAAAAGTCAAGTTGGGGATTTTTTAAAGCTGGCCATAGGCTGACATTTATCTGCTTATGGCTTCACTTTCATCCTCATCATTCTTCTTTTGAACATATCTGTCTTGCGGGTCAAATCTTTTCTCTAAAAGATTCTTCCTGCTATAGATCAAGTTTATATCCTATATCTCTTCATTGTCTTGGCTTGAAGACCGGAATACATTGCGATAAAATTCTATGCGCCTTTTTATATAGTCTTTTGCTTCCTTATCAGTGTAAATCAGCACAACACCCATCACGCCCAGCATCGCCGCAAAAGCATAAATAACAATAACCAGGCTTAATATTTTCTTCTGGGGATATATCAGCTTCAGGCACATCAGGTCTATCAAAATTAAAAACACACAAATAGCGATATGATTTCCCATCATTCACCCTCATTTAATTCATAGTCATAGGGATTATAATGCCTGAGAAATCTCTCTTTTCTCTCTTTGGCACCGGGGACATTATTTTTAACATCTTCATCCAAGAATGCTTCTTCCTGTAAATAAATACTTCCGCCACGGGTGCTATTAAGAATCTACACACTGCATGTGGCTCCGCAATCATAATGATTGTATGCCCAGCCATGATATTTACTCAAAATCTCATCTGTCAGATTTCTATATTCTTCGCTATTTTTGTCATATTGTTTGCGTTTTTCTTTCAGCTCTTCTATCTGCGGGCGATACAGATTTTCATATTCTCGATTTCTTACTTCTTCTTTGCATAGGAATTCTTTCTGTGAAAACAGACAAAATAGCAAAGCCTAGAATAAACACAGATGGCACAGCATATGCAGCAATGCGCAGCTTTTTATTCCAGGTGAAAACTTTACTGAGCAAAAAAGGACTAAGAAAATAAAAGTGATGAGAATTAAAAGTATATTTTCCAGGCTAGCATAATAGAAATGCCTTGTCAAATTATTCCTGTTTCAGGCCGATGTGCGCATTTCGGGCCAAATTATCCAATCTTTCTTGTTGTCTTTTTTCATGCATCATCCTATAATGTAAAAGTATAAGAAAGCTATAGAAAAGGGAGCGATGGCGATGACAAGCTATAAAGACTTGGGCCTGGTGAATACCAAAGAGCTATTCCAAAAGGCCATTACCGGAAAATACGCGATTCCTGCGTATAATTTTAACAATATGGAACAGCTGCAGGCTATTATCCAAGCCTGTGTAGAGACAAAAAGCCCTGTAATTTTACAGGTATCTTCTGGCGCCAGGAAATATGCCAATGCCACCATGCTGCGTCATATGGCCCGCGGGGCAACAGAATATGCCAAAGAATTAGGCTATAATATTCCTGTGGTGCTGCATTTAGACCACGGCGACAGTTTTGAGCTTTGCAAAGACTGTATTGAAAATGGATTTTCCAGTGTGATGATTGACGGCAGCCATCTGCCCTATGATGAAAATGTAGCTCTGACAAAAAAAGTGTGTGACTTTGCCCACAGCCAAAAGGACTATGTCACTGTGGAAGGCGAGCTTGGGGTCTTGGCGGGGATTGAAGACGATGTGGTGGCCGAGCATCACACCTATACCGAACCCGATCAGGTTGAAGATTTTGTGAAGAAAACAGGCGTAGACAGTTTGGCTATTTCCATTGGAACCAGCCATGGTGCCGTGAAATTCAAGCCCGAGCAATGCACACGCAATGCCGATGGCATTTTGATTCCGCCAGAGCTGCGCTTTGATATTTTGGCCGAGATTGAAAAGAGAATCCCCGGATTCCCGATTGTTCTGCATGGGTCTTCCAGCGTGCCTATTGAATATGTGCGCCTGATTGACAAATTTGGCGGCAAAGTGCCCGATGCAGTGGGTATCCCCGAAGAGCAGCTGCGTAAGGCCGCCAGCAGCGCTGTGTGCAAAATCAATATTGACAGCGACGGCCGCCTGGCTATGACAGCAATGATCCGCAAGGTCTTCGCCGAACAGCCGAGCGAATTCGACCCTCGCAAGTATCTGGGCCCTGCGCGCGACGAATTGAAGAAAATGTATATGCACAAGAATGAAAAAGTCTTGGGCAGCGCGGGCAAAGCCTAAAAAATCTTGATTTTTTGTAAATTTTATAGCCCATAGCGTCGATTTTTCAGTCGACCTATGGGTTTTAATTTCTGTCGCTGAGGTTATTTTGTGTCTGAAAACCACATTAAAAAAGTACCATCCGCACATATCGAACGTACATTGTGGATCAGCCTGACGGCATTATTGCTGCTTATCATCATTATCCTGCTCGTTTTTGCCTATCCAGACATCTTCCATCATAAATATTCTTATGTGGCACCCGGTGCCAAAGAAGATCGCCCCAGCAATTACAGCGCCCGCCTGGAACGCATTTATAATCTTATCCTTGAAAATTATGTCAAACCTGTAGACGCAGGAGATCTCTATCGCGCAGCCGTGAACGGTATGATCAACTTTTTAGACGACCCCTATGCCGAGCTGATGGAAAAAATATCAGCCTTGGATGTCAGCGACACATTGACAGGCGAATTTGGCGGGGTGGGCCTGGTCATCACCAAAAATAAACTTCCAGAAGACGGCAAAGAACCCACCGCAGAACATGCCCTGTATGTGGTCACGCCCATTGAAGGAACTCCTGCTTACCGTGCCGGAATAAAAGCCGGCGATTATATTGACAAAATAGACTCTGTATCAACATTTGGCCTGACAACAGATGAATCGATGCAGAAATTGCGCGGAAAACCAGGTACATCAGTCACATTAACCGTGCGACGAGACAATACAGAATTCCAGACAAAAATTAAACGTGCCAAGATTGAAATTGAGACTGCTAAATACGACATAATTGGCCATATTGGCTATTTGCGCATTATAGAATTTACCAGCCGGCTGCCTCTGCGCGTGCATGAAGCATTGCTTCATTTTAATGAACAGAAAATTGACGGACTGATCATCGATCTGCGCAGCAATCCTGGTGGCTCATTAGAAGCAGCATTGGAAGTGGCTGATTTTTTCCTGAATAAAAATGAAGTGATTGTCTCTACATCTTCACAGTCTAAACAGGAAGAAATCGTATACAGCGCGAAAAGCAATGCTATTGTGAGCCCAAAATTGCCTATTGTTGTGCTCATAGACAAAGGCAGTGCATCGGCTTCCGAAATTCTGGCCGGGGCTTTGCAGGATCATAAGCGCGCTACGCTGATTGGACAAGACAGCTATGGCAAAGCCAAAGTACAGCAAATTTTTCCCCTGAAACAAGACAACAGTGAATTGCTGAAGCTGACTGTGGCCAAATATTTAACACCCGAGGGAAAGGATATTGATAAAAACGGCATTCGTCCGGATATCGTGGTTGATATGGCCCGGTTGCAAGGTAAAGAGGCCCTGGCCAGCTGGAAAATACTTCATGAAAACAGACTCATAGAAAAATTCCTTTCCAAAAACCCCAATCCCAGCCCCGATGACATTGAACGATTTATGAAAGAGCAAAGAAAAAAAGGCGTGTACCTGAAACGTGAAGATTTCCTGTATTTAATTCGCATGGAACAAATTCAGCGCATAACACCGCAGCCTGTTTATGATTTAGAATTTGATGCAGGCCTGAGAAAAGCTATTGAAGTTTTAAATAAGAAAAAATGAGACTATTTTTCCTTGAACAAGCGGCTGAACCGGGAAATTCAGTCGTTTTGAATAAAGATCAATCACATCGCTTGCTGCATGTATTGCGCATGCAAATAGGCAGCCAATTCGAGGCACGCGATGCGCAGCGCAGCCTGTACACAGTTCAAATCTCAGAAATAAAAAATAAACTGGTCATCTTAAATATTCTAGAGAAAAAAGCCTATGTTTCGCCCTGGCCACAGATCATCCTGTGGCAGGCAGTGCCCAAACATCCGCGCTTTGCTCAGGCTGTGCAGCTGGCGGTGGAGGCAGGAGTCAGTCGCATCGTTCCCATCATCAGTGAATATTCACAGGTTTCTAAAGAAAGCTGCCTGGATAAATTGCAGCGATGGAATCGTGTGGCAATAGAAGCAATAGATCAATCAGGAAATCGAGATTTTTATCAAATTGATCCGATAATAAATTTAGAGCAAGCTTTGTGTGAAGCACAGCCAGGTTTAGGTTTTTTCTGCCATCAAGATTCATTGCAACAAAATTCTTTGCGGCAGATATTGCATCAGGCAAACAGACAAGAACCTATCATTCTGGCTATTGGGCCCGAGGGTGGATTCTCCGAAAGAGAAGTTCAGGCTTTTGGGCAGGCTTCCTTTCGCAGTATTTGTTTCCATCAGACAATACTGCGCAGCGAAAACACGGGTTTCTTTTTTTTAGCCGCATTAAAAATGACTTTACAGGAGATTGAAGAATCTTATGGAGAAATCACCCGTCGGACGCATTAATGTACTGGGTGTCCCCGTTGACTGTGTAAATCCCGAAAATTTAGAAATGATCCTTGAAACATTAGCGGATCAAGATAAAAATCAACGCATTATTTTTATTGATATGGACACAATTCTGCGTGCCAGGAAAAAGGCAGAATGGATGAGCTTCATCAGCGATGCAGCCTTGGTTTTGCCCCTGACAAAAACAGTGACAAATGCCATTCATTTTCTCTATGCAAAAGATGCTTATCCTTATATTCCTCTTGATCTCATTCTACAATTAATGACAATCCTAGAGCGCAAACGTGCATCTGTATATCTTTTAGGCAGCCGTCCGCATATATTGCAGCAGGCTGACCTGAACCTTCGCGGCACATATCCGGGCCTGCGATTTGTGGGCCGCCATGCCGGCTATTTCAATAAAAAGAATCAAGACACTATCTTAGAAGCTATTCGCAAAACCTCACCTGTCTTGCTGATTACCAGCAGAGGCTTAAAAGGTAATGAAATGTGGATGTATCGCCACGAACAAAACCTGAATGCTAATATCGCTATCTACAGCCAAGACTGTTTTGATATATTTGCGAATAAAAAAAGCAGGCCTTCTACAGAACAAGTGACGAGCCACAATCCCTTCCTCACCTTTCTTGTGAAACCATGGACATTTTTCAATCTTTTTCCTTATCTGTATTTCCAGATTTTACTGGTGATACAGCGTATTCGTATTCGTAAAAAAAGATAAATTTCTACGTTTAACGAATACAGGTTTGCTTCAGCATAGATGGGCGGCGATCTTGTGAAAAATTAGCACCGCCTGTCACTGTGACATACCAATCATCTTTTGTTTTGGAATTCACTTTTGTTCTGCGCAATATGCTTCTCGTTGGGCTGGCACCACAAACTTGAATAGGATCACCAATCCAAGCTTCTTGTTTCTGAAGCCAATTCAGCTGAATCAAAAATGCGGCCGGCTGTTCGCCAATACCGTCTACATAAGCCACCGAATCAATAATTTTTCCGCTTTCAGGGCGATCGGTAATGAGCAAAATAC
>JAHHUI010000029.1 GCA_020024055.1 Spirochaetaceae bacterium
GTGTTTTGGCCGTGACAAATGAAGAAATGGTATCAACAGACTTCATTCATGATCCCGCCAGCTCTACCTATGACAGCCTGGCCACCATGCAGAATAACCTGAAGGACGAGAAGAGATTCTTCAAGGTTGTTTCTTGGTATGACAATGAATGGGGTTATTCCAACCGCGTTGTCGACCTGTTGACCTATATGGCCAAGAAAGACGGCAAACTGAATTAATTTGTTGTTTCTTTAGTTTTAATGAGTTCCAGTTTTCACTTTCAGAAATGGAACTCTTTTTTTTCTGAAAGTTGATTCAAGGAGATAATTATGAATTTAAGAACAGTGCGCGACGCGTCTTTGGCCGGCAAGAAAATCATCATGCGTGTAGACTTCAATGTTCCTATGAAGGACAGCAAAGTGCAGGATGATACACGTATTCGTGCTGCCATGCCCACAATTGAGTATATTTTAGAGCAGAAGCCCCAGGCGCTTATTCTCATGAGCCATTTGGGCGACCCGAAAAAAGATGGCAAAAAAGCCAAAGAAAAAGCAGAGAAAGAAGGCAAAGCTTTTGATGAAGAAGCCTATTTAAACAGCAAGCATCGCATGAAGCCTGTCTCTGAGTATTTGGGCACTCTTTTGGGCAAGAATGTAGCTTTTGTCAATCAGACAACAGGCTCTGCCGTGGAAGAGGCCATCAGCAAGCTGCCCGCTGGTGGTGTGCTGATGCTGGAGAATACACGTTTCGACCCCAGAGAAACCAGCAAAGATTCCGCCGAGCGCGACGCCATGGCCCAGGAATTGGCCAAATTGGCAGATATTTATGTGAATGATGCTTTTGGCACAGCACATCGCGATCATGCCTCAACCTGTTCCATCACGAAATTCATGAATGGCCAGGTGTATGCCGGGTTTCTGATTGAAAAAGAAGTGAAATATATTGACCCCATGGTGACAGCACCCGAGCACCCTATGGTGGCCATTATTGGCGGAAGCAAGGTGTCGAGCAAAATTGCCGTGCTGGAAAGTCTGTTGAAAAATGCCCAGTCTATGATTATTGGCGGCGGTATGGCCTATACATTCCTGAAATGTCAGGGGCATACAGTGGGCATCAGCCTGGTGGAAGATGATTATCTGGACACAGCAAAGCAGATTTTAGACGCAGCAGAGAAAAAAGGCGTGAAAATTATTTTGCCTGTCGACCATATTGGCGCAAAGAAATTTGCCGACGATGACCCTATTGCTGTCGAGAGCATTGATATTCCCGAGGACATTATGGGCATGGATGTGGGCCCCAAAACCCTGGAGCTGTATCACCAGGTTCTTTCCACCGCAAAAAGTGTAGTGTGGAATGGCCCTGTGGGTGTGTTTGAATTCAATCATTTTGCCAATGGCACCAAAGAGCTGGCCATGATGGTCGCCGAAGTGAAGGCTCGCGGGGGCACATCAGTCGTTGGCGGCGGCGATAGTGTTGCGGCTGTGAATAAATTCGACCTGGCAGACAAGATGAGCCATGTCAGCACAGGCGGCGGCGCCAGTTTAGAGTATTTAGAGGGAAAGATTTTGCCTGGAATTGCCGCTCTTTGTAAGTAGGTAATTTTATTTTTAGGCAATAATAGAGGGTCTGCACAGGCTCTCTATTATTGCACAAGGCAGGGGATTTCTTATGCGTGTCACTTATAATGCGCCTGTTTCGCTCACATTTTCAATCTTTGCAATTTTGGTTCTGTATGCAGACCAGAAAATGTATCCGGGACTGATTCAAACTCTCTTCACTGTAGAGGGTAATACCAGCTTCAATTTTAAGACCCCTGAAAGTTATTTCCGTCTTGTTTCTTATGTATTCGGCCACAGAGACTGGAGTCACCTGGCAAATAATTTGATGTTTATTCTGCTTTTGGGCCCGGCATTAGAAGAAAAATTTGGTACATCCAGTGTCTTTTTTATGATTTTGTTCACAGGTATCCTGGGTGGTTTCATCAATGCAGTGTTCTTCTCCACGTCTCTCATGGGTGCCAGCGGCATTGTCTTTATGATGATAATTCTCACCTCATTTGCAAATATTAAACAAGGCGAAATACCGTTATCGTTTTTCTTTGTCATTATTTTGTATCTATGGCGCGAGATTCGTGGTTTTTTAACAGAAAAAGATATTTCACAAATTTCGCATATTATCGGTGGCCTCTGTGGCAGCGTATTTGGCTTCACCGAGAGCGTTTTCAAAGGCAAAAAATAGTGTTTTTATTCAGGAACAGTTAAAATTTCAATGTGGTCATCGAACACAGCGATGGTGTGTTCGAAATGTGCCGAGGGCTTTCCATCAACAGTACGCACTGTCCATTTATCTTCTTTGTCAATATACACTTCCGGCTTGCCCAGGTTCACCATCGGTTCTATGGCCAATGTCATTCCTGCACGGATACGCTGATTGCCCCCCGGGGCAGGATAGTCGTGCGAAATTTGTGGGTCTTCATGCACAGCCAGGCCCACGCCATGGCCGCAGAACTCGTATACCACGCCATATTTAAGAGGTTTTAAGTATCCTGAAACGGCCTTGCCAATATCGCGAATACGCCCCCCATTTTTCACAGATTGAATACCTTTTTCCAGGCTGATTTGTGTGTCGTCTAACAGTTTTTGGCTGCTTGCCGAGATGGAACCTATGGCCATAGTCTTGGCCATGTCGGAAAAAAAGCCGTTTTTAGCAATGCCAAGGTCAAACCCCACAATATCTCCACAGACTAGTGGCTGATTGCTGGGAACACCATGAATCACTGCATCGTTCACAGATATACACATTGCTGTGGGAAAATCAGCGTATTTGCTGAAAGAAGGTTCTGCGCCATATTTGGCAATCAAATTTTCTGCATATTGATTAATTTCTTTGGGAGTTTTTCCTTCTTTGACGAAATCAAGCACTTCATGAAAAATATTTGCAAGAAGATGAGACGATGCGCGTATGCCATCAATTTCTTCAGTAGTCTTCAGCCGAATCATGACAACGCTCCTTTTTGGTATGTTAAATCGTAGTTTCTCTAAGTACTCTCTGGGCTAAAACATTGTTCTTGTCTATCGAGATTGCCCGCTCTGCCACTGTGCGTGCCAATGCGTATTTCTGATTTTTCAGGCTGGACAGGGCCAGCTGGCTATAAATATTAGACAAATTACGAGGATGTTTATTGCTATTTGTACGCCCGTAAAAAGCCTTTTCCGCACGTGTAAATGTCTCGAAAGCCGCGTTATAATTACCCATATATTGATAAATAAGGCCTTGATTATAAGGACCTTCCCAGTCATTGGGTGTGGGCTCTGAAAAGCTTTGCAAGGCAGCATCGAAATTATTTTCTGATACCTGCACAAAACCCCGATAGAAAGTGATCCAGCTTTCGGGCCCGCCGGCATTGGCAAATCTTTCCAAGACCAGATTAGCATCCACCACATTTAAATTGCTAAGGAAAAACCACACCATATATGAAATCAATGTTTTGGATAAAGGATTGTTATTCAGCAAAATCCATAATGTGGTTGTCTGATTTTCTGGCGGTGTCTGCCCTTTAAAATAGAAGAGATTGTAAATATTGACTTCCGGATCTAAAGGATGTTTGGATAAATATTGGGTCAGCAGAGTTTTCACTTCTGGCGCATTGCCCAGATAATAACAATAGGTCAGCAGTAAAACCTTTTGCAAAGGAAATGCCTTTAGGCCGCTTCGCAAGTATTGAATGCTTTTCTTAGGGTCATTATTTTCCCAGGACAATACAGCCAGATTTTGATAGGCACGCCAGTCGCCCTTGGGGTTCAGGTTCAGGGCCTGATTATAATCATCATAGGCATTGCGATAATGCCCAGTGGCCAGATTCAGGCTTCCTGATAAGAAAATCTCATCAAATGAGACAGCCTGCTTGCCACGGATGCGATCCAATTCCTGTGCGGCGCGGCCGACATCCCCGCTGTCAAATGCAATCATAGCCCGCCCAATAGCTGGAGTTTGTTTATCCGCACCAATCCATGGCAAAATGGCACGTGCGCGCTCTGGATATCCGGATTTCAGCCATAAAATCGCTGCATCATAGAAAAGGACAGGGCTTTTTAAATCCTGGGCCACGCTTTGAAAATAAGATGCATCGGCTGATGTAGTCAGGTTTTTTTCCGCATATTCCAAGGGATTGGCCTGATCAGAATGCAAATCACTCAGCAATGCTTCACCGCGCAGGCCCGAAAATTCTTCCGAATCTATTTTCATCGCGGCTTCTTTGGCTTCTGCATAGCGTTTCTGCCGCAGCAAAGATTCCGTGTAAAATGCCCAAAATTCCTGTGCTCCGGGCAATGTTTTTACCGCCCGCTGGGCCACCGTTTCCAAAACTGTGTAGTCTGATGTAGACTTTGAAAGAGAATAGGCACGATCAATCACACGCAGCCAATTATGCCGGCTGAGATTCATTTTTGCGCTGCTTTTCAACAGTTTTTTTACCTCGGCAATTTTGCCTTCCTGAATCTTCTGATCTGTTTGAATTAATAATTTGTCAATAGAAACTCTTCCGGCTTGCTGAACAAAGAGATAAAGCAAAGCTGACGCAATGAGCAAAAAAGAGAGGATAAATAACAGTTTTGTTAAGCCTTTCATCAATTAGCCTTTTTTGCCGGAAAGATTCCGCTATTTCTTAGCGGCGGGAGCACTTCCTGCCCATGGTTTCCATGCGTCCTCGTTTATCGTAATTTTCGCCTCGGTGCGTAATTTCTTGACTAAATCTTGTATCTTTTTTGCATATTGCATTTCCATCAGTTGCTGTTCCACCAACTGATAAACTGTAGAACGAGGGTCCACCGGATTAGCATCGTTCAGGCTTAATTGTTTCTTATTTTGTTTTTCAGTCACTTTAATAATATGATAGCCTTCACGGCTGGCCACCACGCCCGATGTCTGCCCTGCGCGCAGACGCACGATGGCATCCATAAATTCATTGCCCAAAAACTGGCGTGCCTGAGGCGTGTCTGTAATATATCCAATATCACCCAGGCGAACAGAGCTTTCTTTGTCCTCGCTGAATTTGCGCACCACCTCTTCAAAGCTGGCACGGCCGTTGTTCAGCTCAGCCAGGGCTTTTTCTGCGCGCTCTCTGGCGGCTTTTTTATTCGATGCTGTTTTCGATTCCCCCGGACTGAAAAACGCATGGCTGACACGCGCGGTGACAGGCATGACAAATGAGCTTTTATGCTCGGCATAAGCCTTGCGGATTTCCTCGTCTGTGGGCGGCTTGATAGAATCACGCGAGATGTGTTTTTTATAATAATTGTTAATCATGCTCTCTTGGCGAAGGCGAGCCATCAGGGCATCCCATTTTTGCACCTTTGCCGCTTCAGAGGTTTCATACATTTTTTTCAAATCATTCAGTGTTGCTGTTGGCTGATTCACCTGCCTGCGCAGCAATTCCAGAATATCTTTGTCTGTGGGCTTCACTTTAGCGCGTTCGGCGGCCTGAAGTACCACCATATTGTCAATCATCTTGTCTCTCAGCTGCACTCTGGATGCAGCAGGAAGCTTTGTCTGGGTAATCATCTCAATACCCTGCAATTCCTGGGCAAAATCTTGAGAGGTTAAAAATTCTGCTTTATGCAGATTCACAGTAGCAATGGGCTTTGATGTCAAAGCCTTGCGTTCTTTGCTTTCTTTTTCTGCCCATATCAGGCCGGCGGGCATCAGCATAATAATCATTGTAAAAAACACACGTGAAAAAGACTTCATTTTTTTCTTAATTCCTTTTAATAGAAGTGATTTATCAGCTTCGGCGGATTAATTTGCAGATGTATTTTCTTCAATATTGCCTTCGTCCGCGTTTAAATTGTCAGGGCTGAGATTTTTTTCATCTGTCCACCATGGGTTTTGCGCGGCCGCTTCATTAAAAGAAGAATCTACCCGGGGCAGCAGAGAATATCTGGCTCTTGTTGTCAGGCCATAGCTCACCGCGCTGACAAAGAAAAGCAAGGCCAGCACCCCGGTAATCTTTTGCAGCACATTGGCCCCCTGTCCGCCAAAGAGGCTGGTACTGGAGTTGGAAAACAGTCCGCCCAGGCCTTCACCTTGATCATTTTGCACCAATACCAGCAAAATCAGCAACACGGCCGAAAAAATAAAAATAAATAAGGCTAATCCCGCAAAAAACTGCATATGTCTTTCCTCAAATCAATGCAAATTAAAAAGATGTTAAAGCGGCAAATGAATCCGCCTTCAGGCTGGCGCCGCCCACCAATGCGCCGTCAATATTGGGCATAGACATCAGCTCTTTCACATTGTCGGGCTTCACGCTGCCGCCATATTGAATCACAATCTGCGCAGCTGCATCGGCGCCGAAATAACCGCCAAGCACCTTGCGAATATGCGCATGCACTTCTTCGGCCTGGTCGCTACTGGCTGTTTTGCCCGTGCCAATCGCCCATACGGGCTCATAGGCAATAACAATTTTTGAAGCAAATTTTTTGTCAATGTTTTTCAGGGAAACATCCAGCTGGCCCTGCACCACATCAAATGCCCTGCCTGCTTCGCGTTCTTCCAGGGTTTCGCCCGCGCACACAATAGCCGTTAAGCCGTTTTCCAGGCACAGATTCAGTTTTTTATTGATCATTTCGTCTGTTTCGCCATGATACTGTCTGCGCTCGGAATGCCCCAAAATCACAGCATCCACGCCAATATCTTTAAGCATAGACACAGAAACTTCGCCTGTATAGGCACCTTCTGTGTGAGCAGAGACATCCTGGGCCGCCAGTTGGATATTGGTGCCCTTGATCATTTCAGCCACCGCGCCCAGGCATACATAGCTGGGGGCCACCATCATTTTATGGGGACTGTTTTTCACCATGGGGATAATTTCCTTCATCAAAGCTTTGGCCTCTGAAGGAGTTTTATTCATTTTCCAATTTCCTGCGATCAATTTTTCTTTCATTAGTTTATCCGCCTTGTGTGCATGATTTTCAGGGCGCCCGTCAAGGGGCAGACCCCCTCTTGCTGCGAGGGAAGAATTTAAGATTCTTGTAGGAATGATATACCTATTATAGGACGGCTGTCAAGTTTTCGCTGGGTAAATAAATCAAATATTTGCGTAAATCCCCTTGATCATCGTGGCTAAACACATTAGCATGTCACCACTTGTGATGTCTTTCTGAGAAAAGGACTTCGATACATTCTGAGCATGAATATCTGTCCATGCCTGAATTGTCTATGCCCTCGGTGCAGATTTTAAAGTGGGCTGCTGTGCGGGATGAGGCATTGCCATATACCTGCGGCACAAGACAGAAACAGGCAGCTGCTTCCGTTGTCTTTTCTGGCATTACAGGCCCCGCGCTGTTTTAGACGAGAGTGATCTGCATCTCATTAATGCTATTTATCGTGATATGGATGTGCCAAGTTTGAGAATCCTCTTGATTTGTTTTATTATTATCGGTTGCAGCTCATCGATTTTCCCTGTACGCAAAGGTCCGGCTATGTTGTGCATGTCGATTTTTGTAAAAAAACAACTTTAGAATGGTCGGCACCTTGCCCGTGTCATTCGCATATTCCCTATGGGGAATGCTGTGGGCTGTATCTGTAAACAGAATCACATTTTGGATCTGTGCTTGACAAATAAGGTTCTTATTATCAAAATAAATTACGTATTCTTATTGGGGGATCCATGAAATTTCTTTCTAATGATGCACGTATCGGTATTATCAATCGCGGCGAGGCTGCCTGCCGTTTCATCCGTGCTGCCTGCGAATTTAATCTGCTGAATGACACACAGGTGAAAACTGTTGCCTTTTATACAGACAAAGAAAAAGACGCGCTTTTTGTGCAGGAGGCGGATTTTGCCTATGCTTTAAGCTCTTTTTCGCGTTTTGCCGATGTGAAAGGCCCTGTATATCTGGATCATGAATTATTAATCCAGGCCTTGGTGGAGACAGGATGCCAGGGTGTGTGGGTTGGCTGGGGCTTTGTCAGCGAGGATGCCGAATTTGTGCGCAAAGTGGAAGAGGCAGGCCTGGTTTTCCTTGGGCCCGGCAGCACAGTGATGCATTTAGTGGGCGATAAAATCTCCAGCAAAGAATTGGCAGAAAAAAGCGGTACCCCCATTTGCCCTTGGTCCGGTGGACCGGTGCCCAATTTAGATGAGGCCTATAAAGTGGCTGAAAAGATTGGCTATCCTTGTGTGGTGAAGGCCAGCAATGCCGGCGGCGGGAGAGGCATTCGTTTTGTTTTTAATAAAGACGAAATGGCTGCGCAATATCAAAGCGCCGTGGAAGAGACTTTGCGCATCACCGGCAATACCCTGGTCTTTATGGAGCGCCTGGTCGAGGTGGGCCGCCATTTGGAAGTTCAGGCTCTGGCTGATGCACACGGATGTATTAAAACATTTGGCGTGCGCGACTGTTCTGTGCAGCGCAAAAATCAGAAAATTATCGAAGAGACACCCCCGGCGCATTTAAGCAAAGATGTGCTGCAGAAGATTCAGGATGCTGCACGCGGCCTTTTGAAAGAGGCAAAATACTGCGGCGCGGGCACGGTGGAATTTTTATATGATGTGAAGCGCAATGAATTCTATTTTATGGAAGTCAATGCGCGTCTTCAGGTTGAGCATCCCATCACAGAACAGCTATATGGCATTGACCTGGCCGCGGCGCAGATTGCTGTGGGTTTTGGGCACAGCATTGAAGAGATGAACACCATGCCGCATGGGCATGTGGCCGAAGTGCGCCTGAATGCCGAGGATACAGAGCATGGCTTTCGTCCTGCCGGTGGTTTTGTCCGGCATTTTAAAAGCCCGGGAGGCCCGGGTGTTCGTGTGGATTCAGGCATTCAAAACGGCTCTTTTATCCCGCCTGATTTTGACAGCATGGTGGCCAAGATTATTGTCACTGCCAATAATCGCAGGCAGGCCTTTTCGCGTTTATATCGCGCTGTTCAGGAAACGCAAGTAGACATTGCCGGGGGCACCACGAATCGCACATTCCTCTTGGAATTGTTGCGCATGAAAGAGATTTTAGAGGGTGGAGTTTCCACGCGTTTTGTCGAGCAGTATCTGGAAAACAGACAGAATGTAGGCAATTATGCCGCCGAAGCTTTATTGGTGGCTGCCGCGGAAACTTATCTGCAAAGGGAAGAGGAGAGCCGGAGCTCTTTTTATCAGCAAATGATCTTCAATGGCTACAGCCGGTCTTTGCCTGCGGTGTTCACCCAGGAAATTAATCTCAAATATGCCGGTGCTGCTTATTCTTTGCTTGTGCGGCGAATAAATCTGCATATATTTGGAGTGCAGGTGGCAGGCAAGAAATTTTATTTTGAATATTCCAGGGGCATTCGCAATACACTCACGTTCAATGGCAATGTGCATCATCTGACAATTGGCAGCCTGGGCCAGAGCATGAGAGTGGAAATTGATCATATTCCCTATTTGCTGGAAGGCGACACCGGCGGAATGATCAAAGCGCCCTCGCCGGGCCTGGTGCTTCAGGTGAAAGTCTCTGAAGGACAGAGGGTGAATAAGGGTGATGTGCTTTTGACTCTGGAAGCCATGAAAATGGAATTGCCTGTGACCGCTGGCGATGACGGTGTGGTCACCGAGATCTTCATTAAGTCTGGCGAGCAGCTGAGCGCAGGCCAGCCTTTGATGCGTTTTGAGAAATCTGAAGAGAATGAAAAGAAGGACGAAGCAGATGCACAGGCAGAAGATGTTTTTGCCAGACTGAGCTCGCATCCACTGAAATTGGAAGAGGAATTCCTGGCCCTTGTCATGGGTTTTGATGCATTGTCATTTGACACATTGAAAGATTTATATTTTCAGCAGAAAAGTGCCAAGCCTCTTTTGGTGATGCTGGAAGCCTATGCGGATTATTTAACCATTTTCAGCAATGACCGCCTGCCTATGAAGGGATATACAAGCAAGCTGACATACAAGCAGCATTTGGTGAATTATTATTCCAGTTATGAACGCCAGGAGAAAGATTTCCCTGCGGCATTTTTGGAAGCACTGCAGCGTGTTTTTGGCAGATTTTCCTGTGAGCTTGGCTGTGGGTATTTGCAGAACGAAATTCTTTATCATTGTTATCGTTTTTCAACGCATATGCCCCAGGTAGCTGCCTTTGTGGAGCAGATGCTGCCCAGTCTGGAAGAATTTCCAGACAGCAATGACGAAAAGCTGCCGCAGATTTTAGACAAAATTGCCTATTTTATGCCCTCTCTGAAGTATGTATGTGCGCGTGTGCGCTATCGCCTGGTCGATTATCCTTTGCGCGAATCTTTGGCAGCCGATCGCCTGAACAAGCAAGCAAAAAATATTGAGTTGCTAGTTAAATATGAGCAGGATCAAGACAAAATGATGCATCGCCTGGTGAATTATGGCAAGCAGAGCGAGCCGTATCTGTTGCGGCGTATTTTAAATCATGATCGCCCTGAGACTTGTTTGAAAATCCTTGCCCATCGTATGTATCGAGACTGTGTGATTTCAGACTGGCAGGAAAATATTCCCGGAAAAATGGTGAGTTTTATCTATCTTGATCATGCTCAGCAAAGCAAACGTTCGCATGTGGCGGCAACCCAGACTCTGCAAGAGGGCTTGTCTTTGCTGGCCGATGTTCAGGGAGATGTGGCATTGCTCTACACCCCCCAGGCTGTGTCTTTAGAAATATTGAATCAGAGTAATTTGAAATTGAGCCGTATTTGTGTGGGCCAGCTGACAGAGTCAGATATGATTTATTCTAATTTCCTTTATGAAAATGGCACCTGGCAGATTGATGGCGACAGACAGAATATGAGTCCTCTATTCTACAGGGAAATGCGCATTTATCGCCTGAGTGAATTTACAAAGGAATATAATGAAATTGTGCCTGGCCTGGTGGTGGCCTATGCACAGCATCGCCGAATGCCCCAGGACAGACGATTTTTCCTGTTTATCAGCCTGGAAGTGATTGAAGTGCAGACAGATGAAGATAAAGAAATCGTGAAAATTGTCGGATTTGAAGACAGACTTTTGCGTGGCATTGTGGCTTTGCAAGATGCCCAGGCCCAGTTCAATCGCCCCCTGCCGTGGAATCGTATTGTGGTGTTTATTCGCCCGCGCATGAGTGCTCAATGGAATCAGATAGAGGCTTATTCACGCAAAATGGTGATGAAATATATGACCAATACTTTGGGGCTAGAGCGTATCAGCGTGTATCTTCGTGATGAACATAATCAATATCATGAGCTTGTTATCTCGCAATTTGTGCCCGGCAGCGTGCATTGCGAAAATCGCATTGCCAAGACAACACCGCTGGAAGCGCTCAATGAATATACCAGCAAAGTATCGATTTCACAAAGCCGTGATCTTTTCTATCCCTATCAGCTTATTCAGGCCTTGGAAAGCGGCAGCTTTGGCCAGCCGGCGGGCAAATTCAGTGAATATGATTTGAAATCAGAAGACAGCCTGGACTATGTCAGCGTGGCAGGAAGGCCTGTTTCTCAAAATAAAGCGAATCTTATTTTTGGCATTTTGGAGACACCTTTGCATGGGGATATATGCCGGCGTGTGGCTATTTTCAGCGATGCCAGCTCGGATATGGGCAGCCTGGCTGAGGCGGAATGCCGCCGTGTGAATGCGGCTTTGCAGTTAGCCCAAGATGAAAAAATTCCCGCCGAATGGGTGGCCACGTCTTCGGGCGCGCGCATTAATATGACCAGCGGCACGGAAAATCTGGACTGGACAGCCAAGACTTTGCGCAAAATTATTGAATATACACAAGCAGGCGGCGAGCTGAATATCATCGTGATGGGCACGAATGTGGGGGCCCAGTCATATTGGAACAGCGAAGCAACGATGCTGATGCATTGCCGGGGCCTGCTGATTATGACTAAAGATGCTTCGATGATATTGACAGGCAAAAAGGCTTTAGATTTTTCTGGTTCTGTCTCTGGAGAGAACAATCTGGCTATTGGCGGCTGTGAGACCATTATGCTGCCCAATGGCGAAGCACAGATTCTGGCCGAAGACCTGGAGCATGCTTATAGTATTCTCTGGCATTATTATGATTTATCATACAGCCGTGTGGGCCAGAAAGTGAAAACACAGCCCACGGCCGACAGCATTAGCCGTGATGTGGGCAAAACAGCCTATATGGATGAATTAGGCCAGGGTTTCAAGAATGTGGGCGATATTTTCAGCAAAGAATATAATCCCGAGCGCAAAAAGTCTTTCGACATGCGCCAGGTGATGCGCGCGGTGATAGATGAGGATTGCCAACCTTTAGAGCGCTGGAAATTCATGCAGCATGCAGAGACTGCCATTGTCTGGCATGCGCGCATTGGGGGAGAGGCCTGTGGCGTTATCGGCATTGAAAGCCGCCCGCTGATCCGACATGGCTTTGTGTCTTTCGATGGGCCGACGAATTATGCCGGAGGCACGCTGTATCCGCAGTCGAGCAAAAAAGTTGCCCGCGCAGTGAATAGTTTTTCGGGTAAAGTTCCGTTAATAGTTTTAGCGAATCTTTCAGGCTTTGACGGATCACCGGAGAGCCTGCGCAGAAATCAGTTGGAATGGGGTGCGGAAATTGGGCGAGCGATTGTCAATTTCCAGGGGTCAATTCTCTTTGTCGTGGTCAGCCGCTATCATGGTGGTGCTTATGTGGTCTTTTCCAAGGCATTGAATGAGAATCTGCGCAGTATTGCTTTAGAGGGGTCTTTTGCTTCTGTCATCGGCGGTGCCCCCGCGGCGGCAGTAGTTTTCCCCGGGCAGGTCAGAAAGTCTGTTTATGAAGATAAACGCATTGTGAAAGCACAGAAAAATTTGAAGACCAAGACGCTTTCACTGGCAGAATTTGAAGAACTGTATAAGCAGGTTTATAA
Organism: Spirochaetaceae bacterium; assembly: GCA_020024055.1. GTDB lineage: Bacteria > Spirochaetota > Spirochaetia > WRBN01 > WRBN01 > JAHHUI01. Next base: position 12,826 of record JAHHUI010000029.1, read on the forward strand.
TGAAAAACAAAGTGAATTAGCACAGCATTTTGATCAGGTGCACAGCGTGCAAAGAGCCAAAGATGTAGGCTCGATTGACGAGATCATTAATATCAGCCAACTGAGAAAGTCTATTGTCAGCTTCATACAGAAAAAATGAGAGCCAGGGTTTCTCATGCCTAAAGAATACATCCTTATGGCCCATGGCATGTAAGGATGTATTCTTTTTTGCCATAATGAATTAATCTTCATTTTTCCTGTACTGCTCCGATTTTTTTGATATATTCTTATCAATGATTTTTGAAATGGGGTGGGGGGTATATGAGCGGCTCTTTTGATTCTGCTTTGAGCAGGTTTAAAGATAGTTTGAAAGAAGAAATTTTGCCTATGGGCTTTCCTTCATGGCACAGGCGCTATCGCAGTATTTTCCAGGATTATCAGGTGGAAGAGGAACGCATTGAGCGCAGTGACTGGAGTATTTATATCAGTGAAAAGCTGAAAAAGCCGCAGCAGCGTTTATATTTTGCTCTTAAGTGGCCACTGATGCCCGCACAGATGCGCAAGGATGTTTTGGTTTCTTTGCAGAATGCCATGGTGCGCGGAGTGAAGGTGAATTCGCACTTTGAAGCGCAAAGCACTTTGCCTGGCAGCTGCCTGCCCATTGCGATGCAGCTGGACAATGCGGCGGGGCATTGCGTGCGGCCAAATTTGCCCGACAAAAACTGTCGCTTGTCTTTTGCTGTGCTGGATAATGATTTGCTTTTTGAGGTTCCTGCGCAGCCTTATCATACATATCGCAGCTTTTTCTTTGTGCCTGATATGAAAGAGCAGACTATCAATCATATTTTTGCGGATTTTCTCTAGCCGCTTGGTTCTAAAAAACATAACTTTAGGCAAAGGCATAAATAAGGAGTTCAACAATGATTCAATATCACTTTTATACAGGATCATATTTAGCAGAGTCATTACAGGAAATTTTGAATCATGGCAACACGGCCCCTTCCAATGTGCATAATTGGCATAAACTGACCGTGAATAGTGCCTCATCAGGGGAAGAACAGGCTGTGCATGTTTTCTTTTATGAAAGCCTACTCAAAGCATTTCGCCATCTGCATGCCACCTGTGCCAAGGAATTCTGTGACACAGAGGTATATGCTATCATGCATTATGCCTTGATTTCTTTATGTGCTTCTGTTTTAGAGTCAAGATATGATAATTATCGTTTCCAAAATATTCATTTTATTTATTCTTCGGGAGAGAAACTGTCTATTAAGAGCTCTTCTCGCAGCAATGAGCAGTATATCAGCAAGATGGTGGATGAAATGAATTATCGTTTTTATCTGGAGGGCCTGGTGAAAAATTATCAGCCCAAAGTGAAAACACAGGAATCTTATAATGAAGTTTTTGACACCATTACTGAATATGAAATGCTGCCCAGCTATCAGG
>JAHHUI010000003.1 GCA_020024055.1 Spirochaetaceae bacterium
TATTGTCTCCTGGGGCCACCCCTGTTGTATTTTCATACACCTGGATCACAGCTTCATTGTGATTCAGTTTCACTATTTCACCCACTAATCGATGTTCTCCGGTGTATACCAATTCCATCATTGTGGCGTCTGTGACTCCCGTGGCATGTATCACCGGGCCGCTTACGCGCTTGACTTTGCCTATCAGACGTTCCATTTCGGTTACTCCTTTGTGTCTATATCACACAGTTTTAAACACAGTCTCAAATATATATGTACGAATCTGTGAATCATAACGCGCCAGGCGATCTTGTATCGTGTTGGAAAACAGTAATTTATTGTCCGGCAAGCTCACCACCACACCCTGACCCAGAATATGTTCCCTTTTATTCACACTCAGAGAAACTGTGCGCCCCGCGCCCAGATCGGCGACCATCTGGCAGATTTTTTTCAGCATCTCTGCATTCAGCAGGCCAATTTCCTCAGGGCTCGTTTTAATGATGAATTCATCGCCGGGCAGGGCCAGCACCGCTTCACACACCCATCCGCAGAGAATCTCTTTATAATCCTTGTCTTTAATTTTTTGCTGCATCACGCTGTGTACACGCTGCTGAATCTCTTTGAGCACCGATTCCTGTTTCTTAAGATGGCTGCGGCGCTTTTCCATGTCTAAATTGCTTTTCAGCATGCGCTGCAGCTGCGAGAGCTGATGCTCTTGTTCAGATTGTACTTTGGCCAGGATTTGCTGTTTTTTGCTTTCAAGGTCGGCTGTTTTCTGTTTCAGTCTTGCTTCGCTTTGGGCACTCAGCTGTGCGGCTTCCTGTGCGGCTTTCTCCTGTATTTCAGCAAGAAGGGAACTATATTGTATATCTGCCATAGATTTGTCCTTTTTTCTTTTTAAAGTTTGATGCCAATCGCCGCCGTGGCCAATTCATGCAGTGAAGGGCGATTCTGCTGGGGGCTGTTCACCCCGGGAATCTCACAGATAAGAGGGAAGTCCAGCGTGAAAATATATTGATCCACTTGTTCACGAATCATATCTGCCACAGTGTCCACAATTAAAATGATGGCAACTTCTTTGTTTTCAATCGCTTTTTGCAGGGCATTCAGGGCCTCTTCAGCTGTGCGTATCAATGCTGTTTCCACCCCCACCATGCGAAAGCCAATGGCAGTTTCTTCGTCTCCAATGAAAAAATATTTCATATTCTGTTTCCCTCTTTTTCCCAGGGCAGTTTTAAATTCGCCCCATAATCATCGCCGCGATGACAAAGCCAAAAATAACTAAACCTTCACATAAAGCCACGAAAACCAAAGAAATACCAAACATGCTTGGCTTCTCGCTCAATGCGCCAATGGCCGCGCTGGAGGCACTTCCAATACCCACGCCCGCACCCAATGTGGCCAGGCCAAATGCAATTCCTGCGCCAATCAGTCCCAGGCCCTTCATCAGTCCGTCATCTGTCTTGGGTGGCATCTCGGGTCTGTCCTCAAGTCCCCGGGGTGTATTCATCTGTGCCCCTTGTGTTTGGGGGATATTCTGGGCTTGTGTTTTCTCCAATGCCATCACCCCCAGAAATAATGCCGTAAATAATGTAGCCATAGACATCATGCAGACAATACCTTTGAATCTTTTCTGCTGTATATTCATGAAAATAACTCCTTTTTATTTATCTTTTACTCATTCAGTTTCACCGGCTGATACAGTCGCCCGCCGCCAATAAAATAACGACTGAAAAATTCATAATAATTTAAACGCACGCTGTTAATCGCAGCCGAAAGACCCTCTAAAGTGATCACAATCACATTAGCCAGCACCATCACGATGATCTTCGCAATAAAGGGCATATTTTCGGCCATGCCATAGAATGTGCTCATCAAAATCACATGCGCCATGCCCAGGCCCGAGACACGAATGAAAGACATTGTATTGCTGAGTGAATTCACCACAAATTCAAAAATCTCCAGCAGCCAATGCCCAATCCATCCGCCCGGCATTGCCATCTTAAATTTATGTTCCTTTTCTTTTCTTTCATAGAAAAAATATTTCGCCGGCTCGGCAAAAAATAGCAACAAAACCGGCACGCCCAGCATCCATCCCATTTGGCTTGTGTCGCCAAAATTCTGATAATTGCTGGCCACATAATTCCACACAAGATAAATGCCCACGCCATACATCCATCCGCCCAGAATGCCATTGCGCTCAAGCAGCAGCTCAATCCATTCGCGCCGGCGCAGGCGATTGAGCCAATTGAACACATAGGAAAGATAAATTACAGCAATGCCAAATTGGATAGACAGCTTAAAGACATCGTTGATATTGGTGATAGTTGTCTTCAAGGTGTAATGCGAAGGCCGATTATTCGCCACCGCTTCAAAGTCAAACCAAATGGGCTTGGTTAAAGGAAAACCGAAATAGCTGCCAAAGAGGATGCCCGTGACGATCGAGGAGAGACCGCAACATGTCATTAAAAACCCCAAATCACGCTTGTTTTTGGGACTCATCATCATGCTGATCAGACCACCCAGGGCAATCACCGCACCATGGCCTGCATCAGCGAACATCAGGCCAAACATCACCACAAAAAGAAATGCCACCGGCAGCGTTGAGTCAATGGTGTTATATGCCGGCACACCATAGGTTTTCACTAAAGTTTCAAAAGGCTTGAGGATTTTCGGGTTTTGCATCGCCGTGGGCGGCTGTATCCTTTTTCCCGTGTTGTCTTTAACATCCTGCGCATCACGTATTTCATACACAATATGATTATTTGTGGCCTGACGCAGATCCGCGGTAATTTTCTTAATGCTGCTTTGCGGAATCCATCCGGAGAAGAAAGACGTATAGCGTGTGTTGGAAAACCCCTCGCGCAGGCGCGAATACAGTTCATTCACATGCAGCCTGGTCCAATTTTCGGTTAAGTCATCTTTATATCGGCCAATACGCTGCACAAATTCTTTCTTCAATTGCAGCTGCTCTTCCTGCATTTTGGCAATGTCATTTTCAATATCTTGAATCGAGTCTTCTTCAGAGGCAATGATGACATCCTCAAGAGGAATTTCCGTCCATTGCGCCTGCTGCAAAACCTGATTGATTTCCTGCTCACGATCGGCCAGATACACCAGCTTGATCAGCACATCATGTTCTTCCTGGCTGCTGGACATAGATATATTAAAACGCTCGCGCAGTTTCTGATCCAAAGCTGTAAAGAATATTTTTTTCACTCTTCCGGCACGCACGCGCAACATTTCACTGGCTGTTTTGTCCGCGCGAAAACGCAGCAGGGCATTGCTGAATTCACTTTGATTTTTGCCAAAGGAATGCAGCAATTCCTGTTTGCGATGAATTTTTTCCTGTAATGCTTGCTGCTGATTGCGCAAAGTAGTGACTTCAGAGTCCACTTTTGCCAGTAATTTCTGGCAATTTTCCAGATTGGCCGCATGCATTTTTTCCACCTCATCCTCTCGAATGAAGGGAATGCTGATATTGCCCAAAGTCAGCAATGTTTCAATATGCCTGCGCAGTTCGCTCACTCTTTCATACAAAGCTGTGTTGAAAGATTCATCCAGGCCTTCCTGGTCTGCCTGTTCCAGGTTTTTCACAGCCACCGGTTCCACTACTCCGTATTTCAGGAAAATCTGTGCGACTTTATCGGCGTCTTCCAGAAGAACCATCCCTACCAGGTGCTTCATTGCGGCTGTGACAAACATAAGGCTTCCTCCATAGCTTTTTCATCCATGCCGAAGGAAGCTCCTTCAAGCAGGCTGATCACTAAATGTTCTTCTTCCCGAATCCAATAAAAATAAGCAATGACCGGGGCAATGCTTAAGGGGTCGGCCATGCGCATCATCTGGGCCAAATGCCCCATCACAGCATTGCGATACATCTCAACCTCCCGCAGCAGATGAATATCTTGCGGAATTTTTATATCCACTTGGCTGTATGTCTTTTTTATGTAGGCGCGCACGCTTTGCATATTTTGCAGCACATCGCTGATATTGTCTGTGTGCAGATGGCTTCCGCCCGGAATGAAATAGCGCAGGGCTTCCTGGCGCTCCACCCCGGCATCTTTATAACGCAGCTGCGCCAGCATGTTTTCAAAGTCTATTTCAGTTCCGAAAAAACGACTGGCCAGCAGACGATCGCGCGCATCCAAATTGTTCACCGCCAGTTTTAAATGCGAATATTGATAAATATCCAGTGCCGCAAAGAAATAAAATAAAGTTTTGTTGCTGCGGCACAGATCGGCATAAGGCTCCAGCACAGAGGCATAGGGGGTTTCTTTTAATGTATCAAGAACCAAGTGAAAGTCTGTGGCATTCATCAGCCGTTCATAGGGAATGGCATGAAGAATAGCCTGCCGCAGAAAGACTTCCTGTTTCAGTGGCGTGCGATGAAGAATCATGCCGTTGAACCAAATAGCCAGGACATCTTTGAGATTTTCAATTTCATAGGTATATAAAAACGCGCCCATCAAATTGCGCTCGGCGCCCCAAAAGCCCGATCGCAGCCCTAAAAGCGTATCAATCTCACGTTTTTTAACGGCCAGCTCGGCCAGGCCCAAATAGCCTGTTTTTGTATAGGATTCGTAAAAGACTTCGTAATAAGTGCCGCGCAGATGCTGCACGGCTTCTTCCAGGTTTTTACATTTCAGCAGGGTAGCAATTTTTTCCTTTGACAGCCTCTGAGCCAGTCTAGCTCTTAGCTTCGCGCTCTCATAGGAAAACTTGCTGCCCCAGAACATGTTTACCTGCCCTCCGCCTGATAAGCGGGCCTGGATAGAATATCGCAGACACCCTTTGTTGCTTCAGTAATCAAATTTTCGTTTTTTCCAAGGAAATTATCGCTTGCTTCATGAATGCGCTGCAATTCATCCTTCATGGTTGCTTCATTGGCTTTGCGTGCATTTTCCACTGCCTGACGCAGCTGGACTCTGGCTTGTTCTTCTGTGTTTTTAAGCTCTAAAAGTGCTTGAGTGTCAAAGTCATGTTCTTTTTGACTGGTTGCTTTTTGTGCCTGGGCCACCACCTCTGCCGCTTGCCGTTCCGCGGCCAGAGCTTCTTCAATCATTTTACCCAGCATTATAGAAATCTCCTTACTTTATCAAGGCGGGGGTAATAAATAGGATACATCTTTGTGAAAGAAAAAGTCAAGAGGCTTGAAATAAAATTAATTAAATTTTATTAATAACAAATTTTGTGTTTTCGTAACGAAAGTATTTCAAGTGCTTATATAAATTTGTGCAGAAGCTGCTATTTACAGCCGTAAATTTATTTGAAGGGTTCATTATACAAAAGGGGAAATTATGCGCTCAATTTTACTCAAAATTTTGTTTATTTGCGGTGTATTATTTTCTGCCTACAGCCTGGGATTTGGTTTTCATGCCGATGCCGGCTATACCGGGATCTCAGAAGCTCGGGTTCCCGGGGATGATCTTGCTATGTCGATGGGCATTGATATAGGTTTTCTCACGCCTTATTTTATTGATGCGGTACTGAGTTTAGGCATTGGTTCGCTAAATGATCGCATGGCATTTGTTTCAGCTTTCACGGCGCATTACACCGCCATGCTGACCAAGGCCTTGGGCGTGTACACGGGTCTGGGCTTTGGTCTTGATGCCCTTTGGGGAGCACGATTCAGTATTCATCGTGATCCTTTTGAGGTGAATCATACAGGGGTGATAACCAAGGCGATTTTTCCCTTGGGCGTTAAATTCTTTTTAAGAACTTCCTTTGAATTTTATGGCGAGATCAATGTGGGTGTGGGCCTGTATCAGGGCTGGACAAGGTATTACACCAGTGCCACGCCTTCGGTGAATAGTATTTCCGGTGATATTTACCGCCGCAATTTTCATTGGGATGTGCATGGCCGCTTTGGCATGCGCTATTGGTATTAAGAGTTTTTTTCTGCCTCTTCTAAAAGGGCTTTATAAGGCCGGCTTTCGATATCTTTTTCTTCCAGGCCCAAATCCAGCAGCGCCTGTTTCACCAGGCTGTGTGCATTGTCTGTGCTTTGCTGCTGTTCATCAATCACTGTTTCAATTTCGATGAACCAGCCTAAGGGCGGAATATGCACCAGTTCAAAGGCCAGATTTCGCTGCCGGTCATAAAAAGCCTGGACAGTTTTTTCTTTGCTATAGGTGGGGAAAAAGTCTAATTTCTCTAAAAATTCTGTGAATGCTTGTTTATTGTCTACACAGAATTGAATTTCCAGGTTTTCTTCAATGCCCTGTGAAATTTTTTTGTCTTTGAGGGTGATAATGGTCTTTTCATTTTCCTCTCTCAGGCGTATATAATCAAATGGGTCTTGCGATCGGCGGAAATATTGATCTTTGCGCTGAATGAAAACCCCCTCTCCAAATTGGCTGTGTAAAGTTGTTCTGACAGAATCGGGGGATGCGATACGGGCTTTAATCTCGATTTCCAGGGCCATGGCGATGCTCTTTGTTTAATAGCTGACCAAGGCCAGCAAGGGTAAATGATCACTGTATCCGGGTGAGGCCTCGTCTTTCCGAAAGGCCTTTGGCACAGGTCCAGCCTCGGTGTCGATCATTAAATAATCAGGGCAAAAGATGATCACTTCGCGCACATGCAGATCCTGCACATTAAAAAATTGATAGGAGAAAAATAAATAGTCTATTTTTTCCCAATGCCCTTTATACACATAGCTGCCTGCGTCAAATCCCTTGCGGATCAGGCTGTATCCGCTGACCAGGTAATGCATTTTTTCCAGAGAATAATTTGGCTCATCTAAAAATTTCAGGCTTTCAGAGGGCAGCTGCAGCAGGTCGGCATTGAAATCTCCAGCCAGGAATACCGTGGTGCCTTCATAGACAGATTTCTGCACTTGATTGGCGATCAGCTCCAGAGCTTTCACACGATACTCCATATTTTTCTCTCTCAGGCGGCTGGGCAGATGCACGGTGATCACCAGCACTTCCTGTCCGCCCACTTCCAGGGTGGCCATTAAAATAGGGCGGCTTTGCGCATTGAACAAAGAAGAGTCGAGCTGATCGACTTTTTTCACATTATGATGCGTCATCAGGGCCAGGCCGGCGGCTTGGCCCTGTCTTTTGGCAAAAACAATTTTCATGCGCTGAAGACTGGATGTATTCATGCGCAGTTTTTCTAGAATAGCAATATTCTCCACTTCCTGAAGCAGAATCAGGCCCAATGTGCCGTATTGTTTGTGAATATCGCCCAGCACCTGCGAAATTTGCAGCATTTTGGTCTGTGCATAATATTCATTCCATTGCTGCTGGCTGAATGTTTGATATTCGGTGCCGCTGAATGCGCCATCGAACATATTCTGCACATTATAAGTCATCCACACTTCATCTTTTTTCTGTGCCCAAAGCAACGAAAATGAGGCAAAGAAAAACAAAGAGAAGAGTGAGAGATATTTTCTCATCTTTTTCCCCCAAGCAAATAGAAGGAATATCCCACCTGAACCGCAAGCGGTGTATTTAAAGATATATTACGTTCGGACGCAAAGTCAGTAAAATCCATTGCAAAGCGCCCATCTATTAAAAAAAATCCCAGCCCAAGCTCGATATGCAGGCCCAGGCCCGCCACAATGCCATAGCTGACGCCCAAAGGCGTGAATGTCATACGATCTGTGACGGCTGTTTTTTTATAGGCAATACTTTGCTGAAAATCTGTCATTGGGAAGGTGAAGCTTGGCCCGGCAAAGACGACAAAGCTGATCATATCATTGGTGGTGATAATTCCCTGAAGCAAGAAATTCAGCGCTGCCTGATGGCCATACATTCTGGCTTTGAAATCAGCGTTCACCACGTCATGATAAGTCAGGCCACGATTGAAAAGAAACATCAATTCTGTCTGCACGCCAAAAAAATATTCTCTCAGCTGATATTGCATCAGCATGCCTAATTCCCCGCCGATGAGTGTATTGCTCAATGCACCTGCGACTTTCTGGCCCTTGCTGTCGTATAAAATATCGACACTTTCTCCGCTGGCGCCATTAGCTGTGATTCCGCCGATGAGGCCCAGAGACAGGCGCTGGTCCAACCCCAGGGCAGGCCAGGAAAAAAATATCCATGCGCATAAAAAGTATTTTTGAGTGCTCATGACTTTTGGTATGATAGCCTTTTTGGTTAATTTGTACCAGGGCATTGACGAAAAGTTTGATACAGGCCTATAATAAAAGGACAGTTGAGAAAAGAGGGGGTGATGACTTATCGCATGTGTCTATGTCAGTGACGAAGAGCCGCTGGAAAAGGCCATTAAGCGCTTTAAGCGCCTGGTGGAAAAAGAAGGCGTGATTCGCGAATGGAAAAGACGGGAGTTTTACGAAAAACCCTCTGTTGTCAACGCCAGAAAGAAAAAAGCCCTGATGCGCAAAAAGGCGAAAAAGGGCAGAAAAGTGGCTGCGGGTTACAAGTAGCCGTCAAATAGTCGTTTCGCCGGCGGACAAATCCGCCGGCTTTTTTATTGCCTGCCGCCCAGGGGCAGGCTTTCCCCCCAAGAAGAGGTGTATTGTGTCTATACAATGGTTTCCGGGACATATGAATAAAGCCCGCAAATTGCTTGCTGAATATGCACATAAGATTGACGGGGTGCTGGAAATTGTGGATGCGCGCGCGCCGGAGAGCAGCCGCAACCCCCTGATTGAAGAGATTTTTGCGAAAAAACCACGCCTGTTGCTGATGAATAAAAGTGATTTGGCCGATTGCGCGGTGGTGAAGGAATGGCAGGCTGAATATGAAAAACAAGGACTGAAGTCTTTGGTGATTTCAGTGAAAAACCGGCATAATCTGGAAAGACTCAAGGGCGAGGCGGCCGCCTTGTCCAAGGCAGGAAAAACACGCGCAAAGCCGCCGCGCCTGATGATTGTCGGCGTGCCAAACTGCGGCAAGAGCAGCCTGATCAATGCCCTGGCCCGTCAAAAGAAAACCAAAATCGCCGACAGCCCCGGCGTCACGCGCGAGGTGTCTTTGTACAAGCTGGGCTCTCTTGATTTGATCGACAGTCCGGGCACATTATGGCCCAATCTCAGTGATCAGATGGCTGCCGCACGCCTGGCTGCTTTGGGCAGCATCAAGGATGATGTCTATCTTCCCAGCGAGGCATTAGCTCTGTTATATCCCTATCTGCGTGCCGAATATGAAAGAGAACTCTGTGTGCGCTATCAAGGTGAGATTCCTGCCGACTATGCCCATTTCCTGTCTTTGGTGGCTGCTCGATTTGGACGAAATGAACAAGACAGCGAGGCATTAGCCATGATTGTGTTTAAAGACCTGCGCGCGCTGAAGCTGGGACCCATTTGCCTGGAGCGCCCCGGCGCTGATCATTGTGTGAATGAAGAAGGCCATCTGGCCTTGAACAAAATGGCCGAATAGACTATTCTGCCGTGACTGGGATAAAAGTGAATTATGGATATTCGCAGCGTTTTTTCATCCAAGGGCGATAAGCTCATTTATATTCTCATCGTATTTGTTCTCATCAGCGGTGTCTATTTTTATGTGGAAGGCCGGGTGAACCCGGTGAATGATATTGTCAAGCGTGAGATGGATCTGCCGGTGCTTTTGGTCATTTATGACAAAAGCGGCCCGCTCATTATTTCCTATTATATGCAGAACACCCATACCAAGCGCGGGGCTTTTTTTGATATTCCCGCCAACACAGCCGCCACGATACGTTCGCTGAAACGCATTGACCGCATTGACACGGTGTTCAACACGCGGTCTCCGGGCGAATTTGTGCAGCAGGTGAGCCAACTGATGGGCCTGGAACAGGCACCGTTTTACATTTTTATCGATATTCAGAATCTTGCTTTTTTAGTGGATCTGATCCGCGGTGTGGAGATTTTTATCACCAGCCCGATTGTGCGTGTTCAGGATGAAGAGATGCTCTCGATTCCTTCGGGCTCTGTGCTGCTGGATGGCGCCAAGGCGTCGGAATATCTGATGCTTTCTGAAGATCATGAAAACAATACCCGCTGGCTGGATCGCCGCCAAAGATTTGTCACGGCGCTGATTCGCCGCATGGTGGCCCAGGTAGGCATTCTTTCTCATCCAAAGGTGATTGAGCAGCTGCATCGACGGGTGACCACAGATATGAATGAAGATTCACTTTTGACGTTTTTCAAGGCTTTGTCTTTATTAGACACAGAAAATATGGGCTATCAGCGCCTGGTGGGCTCGGTGCGCCTGGTGGAAAGCGTGCCCTTGCTGTTTCCCAATTATGAAGGCCAGCTGCTGCAAGAGACTGTGCGCCAGACTTTGGCCACATTGGCCAGCACGGAAAATGCCGGCATTGCCTTCCTTCCCAGCAAGATTGAAATTCAAAACGGCACTCCGCGCAATGGCCTTGGTTCGCGCACGGCGCAGATTTTCACCAGCATGGGCTATGATGTTGTCTCTGTGCGCAATGCCGCCGAAGTGAGCGCCTATACCGTGGTGATTGATTTAAGCGGCAATTTGGAAGCGGCGCAGAAAATTGCTGAAATTATCCGCACAAATCGCGTATATTCATTAGCATTGGCCAATGAAGAAGATCTTAATGTTGCCGTAGATGTGCGCATCATCCTGGGCAATGACTTTGACGGCCGCTATGTGCAGCAGATTAATTAATTGGGAGAAATCATGCCCTTATCCAAAGAACAAGTGATAGATTTGGCCCGCCATATGGATGCTCTTGGTGCACAGAATATAATGGTGATGGATATTTCTGTGCAGACTGATTGGGGTTCTTATGTGCTCATCGCCTCTTTTTCCAGTGGCCGCCAGGGCTTGGGGCTTTTGGCCGAGGCCTGCTCTTGGTTGCGTGCGCATGAGGCAGAAATTAAAGTCAGTGATCAAGACCCTGAAAATTTCTGGTTTGTCTGTGATGCCGGAGATGTCATTATTCATTTCTTCAAAGAAGACATGCGTGATTATTATTCATTAGAGACTCTGTGGAAAGAAGTTCAAATTATCTATCCCTAAAGAGGAGAGTATAAGCATGAATAATGAAAAAATTATTTACATAAGCGGAATGAGCTGTGACAATTGCCGCCGGCATGTGCAGGAGGCGCTGAGTAAAATTGAAAGTGTTAAAATGATAGAAATTGATTTAGCATCCGGCCGCACGCGTATCATTTTTTCTAAAGAGAGTCCCAGTGATGATCAGATTCGTTCTGCCATTGAAAATGCAGGATATCAGGTGGCCGGCCACAGCGTATCTTGATTTGGAAACTCAAATATTATTGTTCATCTGAAGATTTAAAGAGACCATAAATTCTATTCTTGAATGGAGAGGTTTGAGCATGCAGTTTGAAAAGATCATTTATGTCGGGGGGATGACTTGTGTCAATTGCAGCCGGCATGTTGAGGGTGCGCTGCGCAAGATTAATGGTGTGGAAGATGTCGAGGTCAGCCTGCTGACCGGGCGTACGCGCATTGGCTTTTCTAAAGACATTGTCACAGATGCTCAAATCCATCACGCAATTGGGCGCGCGGGGTATCAGGTGCTGGATATTCAGCCTTCTCCTGAATTGGAAGCCAAAGAAATGCGGCGCAAATTTTGGTTCTCTTTTTTATTCACCTTGCCTTTGATGTATGTAAGCATGGCGCCTATGATGGGCTTGCCCTTGCCTTCTTTTCTTTCAATGCATGAATCCTTTTTTTATAATGCCCTGGCGCAGTTTATTTTTGTTGTGCCGATTTTATGGTTCAATCGCAGCACATTGATCAATGGCATGCGTGCATTGATACAGCTGAGCCCCACGATGGACAGCCTGGTGATGGTGGGCGCGCTCAGTTCGGTGCTGTACAGCATTTTTGAAACTATATTTGCTCTACTGGGTGCGCAAAGCGCGCATCATTTATATTTTGAAAGTGCGGGTATGCTGCTGACCTTGATTCTTTTGGGGAAAACTATTGAAGCCAAGGGTAAAGGGCGTGCGCGCCGTGCCCTGGAAGAGCTGATGCAGATGGCGCCCAAGCAGGCCGTGCTGTTGCGCGAGGATGGCAGCGAAGAGGTGATTGACCTGGCAAGAATTCAGGCAGGCAATATTTTGGTCGTGAAGCCGGGGGAACAGATCCCTGTGGATGGCGCGATTGTTTTTGGGCACAGCGATGTGGATGAATCGATGATCACAGGAGAGTCGATGCTGGTCTCGAAAGAGGTGGGCCAGCAGGTGCTGGGCTCCACGATTAATCAGCAGGGACTGCTTCATGTAAAAGCCCAAAATGTAGGGGCCAAGACAGTCTTTGGGCAGATTTTGCGCATGGTGGAACAAGCCCAGGCAGACAAGGCGCCCATCGCGCGCATGAGTGATCAAATCTCGCGCTGGTTTGTGCCTTTCATTTTTGTGATCGCTTTTGTCTCGGGCCTCTCCTGGTGGCTGTCAGGGGCCGATTTTGCTTTTGCGCTGAATATTATGGTGGCAGTGCTGGTGGTGGCCTGTCCTTGTGCCTTGGGCCTGGCAGTGCCCTTGGCTGTGATCATCGCTATTTCTTCGGCAGCCCGGCATGGTATTCTGCTGAAAAGCGGTGTGGTTTTAGAGGAAATGGCCAAGGTGAATATGATGGCCTTTGACAAGACAGGCACATTGACCGACGGGCAGATGGAAATTGCTGCGCGATATGTGATTGATGAGGAAAACAGCCTGTATCATTTAGACCTTGTGCGCAGCCTGGAACAACAGTCTACGCATCCCATCGCCCGCACCATTGTCAAATCTATTACACAGATTCAGGAATATACCGTGGAAAATTTAGAAAATCTGCCCGGATCGGGCCTGCGCGGCCGTGTGGATAATCATGATGTTTTAATTGGCAAAGCCGCGCTGATACAGCAGCATAAATTTGCGATCCCCGAGAAATTCTCCCAGGCCGTGAACAACCCCAATCTGCAAATGAAAGTGAGTGTTTTTGCCGCCATAGACGGCCGAGTGGAAGCCTTGTTTATGCTCAGCGACCATGCCAAAGAAGATGCCCGACACACCATTCATGAATTGACAGGCCTGGGCATGCAGATTGTCATGCTTTCCGGAGATCAGCAAAGTGTAGCCGACAATATTGGCCGCCGGCTGGGCTTTGCGCGCGTGTATGGCCAATTGCTGCCCGATCAAAAAGCACTGAAGATCGCTGATTTTCAGAAAGAGGGATTTTGTGTGGCTATGGTGGGCGATGGCATTAATGATGCAGTAGCTTTGGCCAAGGCCGATGTAGGCATTGCCGTGGCTAAGGGAAGCAATGTAGCCATGGAAAGCGCGGATATTGTGCTGATGAAAGATAAATTGTCTTTGCTGGTTCAGGCCAAGCGCATCAGCTGCCACACATTAAAAATTATTAAGGAAAATCTGTTTTGGGCATTCAGCTATAATCTGGCCGCCGTGCCCATGGCCGCCGGGGTGTTTTATATTTTCGGCGGCCCCTTGCTCTCGCCCATGTGGGCAGCTTTAGCCATGGGCTTCAGCAGTGTCTTTGTCGTTTTCAATTCTTTACGAGCGAAATATATATAAAAGGATTTTTATGGTATGGCGAAAACTTTAGCCGAGCGTTATGACGCGGATTTTTTGAAGGCCGCGGAAAAACGCCGCAGTAAATTAAACAAATTAGACTCTATTAAATTTGGCCCCAGAAATAATAAAAAAGTGGACCGTATAGGCAATCTGTTGAGAATTATTCATCAAAATTACTATTTTGAATTTTATGATGCCGTGTGCACGCTCAGCGGAATATTTTTAGAGCAGACATTGTGTATGGTATTGGAAGAAAAATATCGTGAGCTGAAAGGAAATATGGTCATTCGCCGCCGAGATGAATTGCAAAAAATACAGGCCCGCGAAGAACTGGAAGAATTCGGTATGAGGGATCTGATTAACTTGGCGCAGCAGTATCGATTTTTGACGGATGATGAATGCGGCCTGGCGCATGAATTACGGTTGATTCGTAATAAAGTAGTGCATGAGGGCTCGTTTTTTATGGAAAATAAAAAAGACAAGGCTTGGTATCAAGCGGAAATTAAAACCTTTAAAGGGGAAAAAATTATACGCGTCTCCGCGGAAGAAGTTTATGCCTATTGCGCGGGCCGCCGCTATACGGAAATCGGGGCCTATTACGTATTGACGCGCACACGCGGGCTGGTGTCCGCTCTGTGCGCGCCTCGGGTGAAAAAGTCAGAAGAAAATCAAGGAAAAAATTAAGCGTCATCATATTTCCCTCTTGTTTTTTCCCGCTGGGGGGGGGGTATAATCGTTCTCATTAACCCATCAGTGAGGACGTATATGAGTGAACAAACCAGCATTACCTCTGAATCCGTAAGAGGTTTATTTTCGCAAAAAAATTATATAATCCCCGATTATCAGAGACCTTATACCTGGGATGAAGAGCAGTGTGAAAACTTATGGAATGATTTAATAGAGACTTTTCAGGAAGGAGAAGCCGCCGACGATAAGCTAAAGCCTTATTTTTTAGGCTCTCTGGTAGTTTATAAAGAGAATAATTCCTATTATGTTGTGGACGGCCAGCAAAGACTGACCTCTTTATTATTATTAATGAAGGCCTTGTTTACATTTAGAAATTCTTATTCAGCTATAGAAGATTTAATGTATGTTAAAGATGATGAGAAAGAAATTGTGAAGGATAAACATAGACTGACCTCAAATGTTATCCCGCTGCAAAATGAGCCCAGTGATAAAGAGCAATTATTAGAGGTTTTGAATATAAAAACGATAGAAGAAATCGAGGCCTGGTCAGGCAATAAAGAGGCAAATCGATTTCAAAGAAATTGCGCTGTATTTTTAGAGAGAATAAAAAGCGCTTGTAATCCCGGGAATCCTCTGGACAAAGAGCATTATAAGGATTTTGTAACATTGTTTTTAGACAGGGTGTATGTTTCTTTTATTGTGGCGGGAAATAATTTCCACAGTGCTTTACAAATTTTTTATACGCTTAATGCCAGGGGAATAGATTTAGACCCTATCGATATTATTAAAGCAAGAATTTATGCCAAACTGAACAGCCAAGAGAAGAGAGGTGAATTTGTTCGGTGGTGGGATTCTATAAGGGATAAGCTAAATGAGTATTTAGATACTTACCGGATTCTTTGTCAGGCTAAAGAATTAGCGAATTCAGATAAACGCAAAGATACTCTAAAATTTTATGAAGAAGAAATTAGACAGAATGATGTCTCTGTGATTATAGAGAATATCAAAAAAATGGAGTATTGTTTTAATTATATAGATGATAATATCAATATACAATATTGGTTCAAGGCCGTTTACAGCTGGCCTGTTAATCTCTTGCGATATCCTTGTTACGCTTATATATATAAGAATATATCCGGCGCCGATGGAGAATATTCTTTCACGGGAAGCGAACAAGAGGCTGTTAAAATTATATGGAATGTTATGCGTTTTGCCTGCCCTGTCGGCGTGGTGAGCAAACGCAGAGATAAAGTTGACAAATCACTTTATCGAGCCTGCGATCATATTATGGAGAATAAACCGATGGAATTGCCGGCTTTGGATGCTTCTTATAACAACGGCGCTTACGTTGAAGACAGATTTAAAGAAGGATTGGGCTGGCCGGCGAAATATACACAAGGGATTTTGGCTTTATACCATGTCTTGAATCCTAAACAGCAGGCGGATAAGAATCTGGATGGTTTTGATTTGCCTAAATTTGAAATAGAACATATTCTGCCTAAGGCAGATCAGCATTATGACGGCTGGCCGGAGGAAGAGGTTTGGAGAAAATGGTGGTTGGGGAATCAGGTTCTTTTGACTAAAAAGCTCAATATTAAGGCGAAAAATGAATATTTTGAGAAGAAAAAAGAAGAAGCTTATCAACATTCATCTAATAAAGACGTGAGTGATCCTGAGAATGGGTTGTGTTCCCTGAGCGCATGGACTCCCACAGAATGTGATGAAAGATTCGAGAAAATAACCAAGCGATTATGCGATTTTCTTTATCATGGCGTTGACCCCGCGCCTGCGTCGTAAAAAACAGAAGCCTGCCAAGCGGCAGGCTTTTTTTATATTAGCCGCTTTATTTAATTATCTGTCGGCAAGAGCACGCGGGCTGGTGTCCGCTCTGTGCGCGCCTCGGGTGAAAAAGTCAGAAGAAAATCAAGGAAAAAATTAAGCGTCATCATATTTCCCCTTGTTTTTTTGGGGCGGGGGGGGGTATAATCGTTCTCATTTATATGACTAAATGGGAGAGATTATATAATGCAGATTAAAAAGATTCAAGTTTCCGATTTGCTGAACAGCAATTATGAAGTGCCGCCGTTTCAACGGCATTATGAATGGAGCAAGGAAGCGTGTGAAACTTTATTTGATCAGATTTTAGAAGCGTTTCAGCGTGAGGAAGAAATATATTTTTTGGGGTCAGTTATTATTCATGACGACAAAAAAAATAGCAAAAAGGAGATTATAGACGGCCAGCAAAGAATGACGTCTTTATTATTGCTGATAAAGGCTTTGTGGCTGCATCATCCTGATTTATCGGAATTAAAAAAACGGTTGTACCTTGCAGACCGCAGTACAGGGGAGATTTTTGACGAGTGTAGAATAGTCTCGCATGTCCTTAGTAAATCTAATGAAGAATCCGACAAAGAAGAATTCGCGAAAATTTTAAAGGTGTCTGATCATGGAGCGCTTCGAAGCGAACCCAGAAGAAAATCGAAAAATCATCCTCCGCTTAATCCTTTTGAAAGAAATCTAAAAGTTTTTTCGGATAAATTTGTGGAATGGAAAGAAGAGTTTCATGTCGGGAAAGAGGAAGAAAAAATTGCCGAAGAAATGAAGAAATTCTCTGATTATCTTCAAGAAAAAGTGTATTTTGCATATATCGAGCTGGATAATATGGATAATGCTTTACGTATGTTTAATACGCTTAATACTTCGGGCAAACCGCTGGGAGATCAAGATATTATTAAATCAACGCTTTGCTTCAAACTGGGAAATAATCAAGAAGCCGTCAACAATCTTCTTGATTATTGGAGCGGAAAAGAAGGCAATGCTTTGGGGGATTATTTATCAAGTTATTCACATATTTTTCAATATTCTTCTAAAAACGATTTAGTCTCTCTCAGGAAATTTTTTCTTGATGAAATCGAACAAAAAGACCCTGAAGAAATTATAAAAAATATTAAGAAAATCGCTTTTATCACAGATGAATTTATTTGTGGAGATGCTGAACTGAGTCATTGGATTTGGGCCTTGCAGATTTTCTGGTTTTCAAGATTATGCTGTATCGCTTATATCTTTAAAAATAGTGATTTTTCTGAGGATGAAAATAGTCTGAGTCTGTGCAATGGAGTGACCATTGAAAGCATCATTGATCTAATTCAAAACACGGCCCGTTTTGTATGGCGCCGCCGCGCCGCCTACTATAGGGATAATGTCATACAAAGAGATTTAGCTAAGGTTGTCGGAGAACTTATGAGAGGCGAATCACCCGATTGGTCTGACGAGATAAAGGGCAACGCCGCCAGTCTTAAGGAATATCTGGAATCGCATGAACTTTCAAAAAGAAATAGACAAAAAGACATTCTCATTCTATATAATATTTTAAATCCCGCTCAGCAAGAAAAAGATCATTTAATTTCGGCTTGGTTTTTCTGGGGATGTGAGGTAGAGCATATTCTTCCGCAAAAACACGAATACTGGAATTCTTGGGGTGAAAATTAGGAGGGTATTCCTTATCAAGATATTTATGTGAATACTTTAGGGAATTTAACATTATTAGAAAAAGGCTATAATATAAGTGCTTTAAACAATCATTTTCAAAAGAAGAAAGCCTCTTATGAGAAGTCTTATCTTATCGATGTTAAGAATGTCATTTCAGATTCTAATTCTTGGGGGAAAGATGAGTGCGAGAAAAGATTTGATGATATTTATACCCGTTTATCTCAATTTCTCTATCCTGAATAAAGGATAGAGAAAATATTTTTTGTTATGCAGGAAGAGAAACCGGCGGGGCCGAGGGCCTAATTCCGCTTATAAATTCTGTTTTCCTGCCTGATGCGGGTTATTAAATCCTGTTTATGCACGCTGATTTGCTGCATGCTGTCGCGGAAGCGCAGGGTGACATGGCCGTTTTCTTTGGTATTGCTGTCGACGGTGACGCAGTAGGGGGTGCCGATCTCGTCCATGCGGCGATAGCGGCGCCCGATGGCCCCTGATTGGTCATAGAAGGAATTGAATTCCATTTTCAGCTCATTATGAATTTCCTTGGCCAATTCATCCAGGCCGTCTTTCTTCACCAGGGGAAAGACAGCCACGGTGAGCGGGGCTACATTGGGATGGAAATGCAGCACGGTGCGAATATCGTCTTTGCCGTCTTTATCCCTGCCTATGTTCTGTTCTTCATAGGCGTCCATCAGGGCGATGAGCACGCTGCGCGTGAGCCCGGCGCTGGTTTCGATGATATAGGGGATATAGCGTTCATTGGTTTCGGGGTCCAGATAATTAATTTCTTTGCCGCAATATTCGCCATGCCGCCGCAAGTCGAAATCCGTGCGGTCATGCACGCCTTCCAATTCCTGCCAGCCGAAGGGGTATTGATATTCAATATCATAGGCGTCGGCGGCATAATGGGCCAGCTCGTCTTTAGCGTGCTGATGGAAACGCAGACGAGAAGCAAGGATGCCCAATGAATCTGTGTAATAGCGCATGCGTTCTTCTTTCCAATAGGCCAGCCATTCCGGGTCTGTGCCCGGTTTAACGAAGAACTGCATTTCCATCTGTTCAAATTCGCATGTGCGGAAAATAAAGTTTTTTGTGGTGATTTCATTGCGGAAAGCCTTGCCTGTCTGGGCGATGCCAAAGGGGATAGAGACACGGCTGGTGTCTACAACATTTTTGAAGTTGACAAAGATGCCTTGAGCGGTTTCCGGGCGAAGATACACCAAGCCGTCCTCGCCTTCATCCACAGGGCCCTGATGTGTTTTAAACATCAAATTAAATTGACGAGGTTCGGTGAGTTCACCGCCACATTGCGGGCATTTCTTTGCCGTCAGGGCCTCAGGATCAAGATTGTCTGCGCGGAATCGTGTCTTGCATGATTTGCAGTCTACTAATGGGTCACTGAAATTTTCCACATGTCCGCTGGCCTCCCACACGCGCGGATGCATCATAACGGCCGCGTCCAGACCTACGATATTGTCATGTTTTTGTGTCATTTCGCGCCACCAGATTTCCTGAATATTTTTCTTCAGGGCAATGCCCAGCGGGCCATAATCCCAGGCGCCGTTCAGTCCGCCATAAATCTCTGAAGACTGATAGACAAAGCCGCGCCTTTTGCACAGGCTGACCAATTTTTCCATGCTGGCGCCGTGTTCGTTTTGTGCCGTTTGGGGATTTATTTTTTTCTCTTTTGCCATATTTTGCACCCTGTTACAATAGATTACCAGGATCTTAAAAGATCATCTTCTTTACGTCAAGAGAAAGCAAATATTAAACATTGACAAAAATAGGCGATAGGATAAAATATGAACAGTTGATGATAAAGGAGGGAAAGCATTATGCTGTTGTTTTTTCTAGGGGTGGCTGTGCTTGTTCTTGGGTTTTTTACCTATGGCGCATTGGTGGAAAAAATTTTTGCCCCTACTGATAATCCTACCCCGGCTGAAACTATGGCCGATGGTGTAGACTATGTAAAATTGCCTTTATGGCGTATTGTCATTATTCAATTTCTTAATATTGCCGGGCTTGGTCCCATTTATGGTGCCATTGCCGGTGCGCTTTTTGGCCCTGCGGCATTTTTATGGATAGCTTTTGGCTGTATTTTTGCCGGGGCTGTGCATGATTACACTGTGGGTATGACCTCTATCCGCAATAAAGGCGCCACGGTGGGCGAGCTGGTGGGCACTTATTTGGGGCCTGTCCCGCGCAGCGTGATGCGTGTTTTATCTCTTATTTTGCTGCTTTTGGTTGGTGTGGTCTTCACCAAAGGCCCCGCCGCAGTTTTATTCGATCTTCTGCAAAGAAATATTCCTAGTATGCCCACCTGGCTGAACCCCACAGTATTGTTCTATGTAATTTTGGGCTATTATTTTATAGGGACATTTTTGCCTATTAATAAACTGATTGCACCTATTTATCCTTATTTGGGGGGGTTGCTCATCTGCACGGCTTTGGCCCTGCTGGTGATGGTGTTGATTAAAGGGTACAGCATTCCTTTTGAAGGTTTTAAAAATATACATCCTCAAGGGGATCCCATATACCCGTTTTTATTCCTGACCATTGCCTGTGGAGCCATCAGCGGTTTTCATGCCACGGTGTCTCCCGTGATGGCACGCTGTGTGGCCAGCGAAAGACAAGTGCGCACGGCATTTTACGGCGCCATGATTATTGAAGGCATTCTGGCGATGATTTGGGCCTGTGTGCCTATGGCCTTTTTCCACAATGAAAGCCTGAAGCAGGCCATTGGCGTCAGTGCATCTGATGTGGCAAAGCTGATGTTTGACAATGGGGCTTTAAATAATCCCGGCGGCGTGGTGAATACCATCTCTTTAAGCCTTTTGGGGGGCCTGGGTGGTGTATTGGCCGTGTTGGGCGTGGTGATTTGCCCGATGACCAGCGGAGACGCATGCTTTCGTTCCATTCGTCTGCAAATGGCCGATGTGCTCAAGCTGCCTCAGCATTCGGCGCGCAACCGCCTGCTGATTTTGGTTCCTTTAATGACTATAGGTATTTTATTAAATTATATAGACTTTAATATTCTCTGGCGCTACTTTGCCTTCACAAATCAGCTCTTGGCCAGCTTCGCACTGTGGATGGGCACAGGCTATTTAGCCCAGAATAAGAAAGCCGCCTGGCATTGGATCACTACATTGCCGGCTGCTTTTATGACTTCTGTATGTATGAGCTATATCATGACCGCAAAAATTGGATTCAATCTGCCCTATGAAATAGCGAAAAATATTGGTATTACTACAGGATTGATCTCGATTATCCTGGCACAGTGGCTGGTGATGAGAACAAAAAGGAAATTGCAGACTGCTTGATTCTTTGCGAATGACTTGATAAGTAAAGGAGAGAACAGAAGCAATTCTGACTCTCCTTTTTCCTATTCTGGGAGGATGATAAAAAGTGACAAAAGTAACTTTTTTCATTTTGGTAATTCAGCATGTATTCGCCATGTTTGGCTCCACAGTATTAGTGCCTATTCTGGTAGGCATTCCTGTTTCTTTGGCCTTGCTGTCTGCCGGGCTGGGCACATTGGCTTTTCATGCTTTGACAAAGGGTAAAATACCCAGTTTTTTAGGGTCATCTTTGGTTTTTGTTTCGCCTATGCTGCTTGTGCTGGAAACACATAGCCTGGGGTATTTAAAGGGCGGCATTATCTGCACTGGGCTTTTATATCTTTTCTATGCCTTGCTGGCCAAGATTTTGGGTGTCAAGCGTATTCATTCATGGTTTCCGCCCATTGTTGTGGGGCCTTTGCTCATTTCCATCGGTTTGAAGCTGGTGCCCACTGCACTCAAGATGTGCGGCTATATTCCCGGGGCAATGAATTATCAGTCTCTTTTCCTGGCCACTGTCACAATTGTCATTTTGGTAATGCTGAGCATGGTGCAGCATTCATTTTTCCGCATGATGCCTATTCTGTTTGCAATTTTTGGGGCCTATTTCATTGCATTATTTTTGGGCATGGTAGATTTAAATATCGTGCGACAGGCACAGTGGTTCGGCTTGGGCAAAGAGGCTATGAATCTCTTGCTGACGCCTCCTAAATTTTCCTGGAATACCATTTTTCTGCTGGCGCCGCTCAGCTTAGTTATTCTCACAGAACATATTGATGATATTGAACACAGCGGCGCAGTGACGGGGAATAATTTTATGGTCGATCCCGGGCTGCATCGCACCCTGCTGGGCGATGGCGTAGCCACAATTATGGCTGGTTTCCTTGGCGGGCCAGGCAATGTAACTTACAGCGAAAATACCAGCGTGCTGGCCGTGACAAAAAATTATGATCCTTCTATTCTCCGCGGCGCGGCAATAACCGCCATTTGTATGGCATTTTTAGGCAAGCTGGTTGCGATTATTCAGTCTTTGCCCGCGGCCATCACCGGCGCTGTGTCACTGATTCTGCTGGGCCTCATCGTGGTGGTGGGCTTGAATGTGCTCATGGAAACAAAATTAGATCTGCGCACATTCCGCAATATGACTATTCCTGCTTTGGTTATTGTCATTGGCACATTTATCTCTGAGGTGAAAATTACCAGCAGTGTTGTGATCCCTGGGTCATTTCTGGCCATGCTTGTCGGCGTAGCCATGAATCAGCTTTTTTTGTATGAGGATAAAAAATATCCCCGGCAGATAGAAGATTCTCGCAGGCCATAACTTTACTTATCTTTTAAAATATTATACACTCAGCCCCAGTATATATTTTTTAAGGGGAGGGTTGTGGTTTATGATGTCTAAACTGCGAGTGCTGTGCTTATCTGTGCAGCATGTATTTGCGATGTTTGGCGCTACGGTGCTGGTGCCTTTGGTGGTGGGCTTGCCTACGTCATTGGCTTTATTATCTGCAGGTGTGGGCACTTTGCTTTTTCACAGTGTGACAAAAGGCATAGTGCCCTGTTTTTTGGGTTCATCTTTTGCTTTTATCCCTGTGTTCATCATCGCTCTGCGTGATTATGGTCTGGCCGAGCTCAAGGGCGGCATCATCGCCGCGGGCCTTGTCTATGTGCTGTTTTCCCAATTGGCCAGGCTGATGAGCCAGCAGCAAATTAAGGCATGGTTTCCCTCCATTGTCATTGGCCCGGTAATTATGTCCATTGGCCTCAAGCTGATCCCCACGGCATTAAGTATGGCCGGATACAGCGCACAGAGCCTGGATTATAAATCCGTGTTTCTTGCCGGTGTCACTTTGGCAGTGATGATAATTATCAGCTTTTTACAGCATTCATTTTTCCGCCTGGTGCCTATTCTATTTGCCATTTTTGTTGGCTATATTGTGGGCATTTGCATGGGCATGGTGAATCTTGACGCTGTGAAATCAGCTGCCTGGTTCGGTCTGGGCAGTGAAGGCTGGACTGCTTTGAAGACAATGCCAAGCTTCACGCTGCGTTCTATTCTTCTCATCGCGCCGGTCACGCTGGTCACCATGATGGAACATTTAGGTGACATGAAAAATAATGGAGCTGTCTGCTCAAAAGATTTTTTTGAAAACCCCGGACTGCATCGCACCCTGCTGGGCGATGGACTGGCCACGATGGCAGCGGGCTTGCTGGGCGGCCCGGCCAATACGACATACAGCGAAAATACAGGCGTGCTGGCTGTCACCAAGGTGTATGACCCAAAAATACTGCGTTATGCCGCTGTGATAGCCATTTTATTGGGGTTTTCGGGAAAAATTGTTGCCATGATACAGTCTTTGCCCTTGCCGGTGATGGGCGGCATTTCCTTGCTGTTGTTCAGCCTAATCACCATGGTGGGTCTGCGCGTGCTCTTTGAGGCAGGCATTGATCTCTCCGATTTCCGCAATATTGTCATCCCGGCCTTGGTTCTTGTGGTGGGCACATTTGTCGATGGAATTCCTGTTTCTTCCACATTAACGCTTTCAGGTTCTTTTCTGGCCATTGTCTTGGGGCTTTTTCTCAATTTAACCCTGCCTCATCATACAGCAGCGAAATAGGGAATAAGAGTTCATCAGGCTTTTGTGTGAATAGGTAAAGAAAAGCCACTCTGAGAGCCGAAGGTTAAGTGATGCAGCCACGGGTGGATGAGTACGTAAAAATTGGTATTCTGCAAAAGGGGTCTATGCATATGCGTAGGCTCCTGCGCTATGTGCTCTTTTTATGCGTGTGGCTGGCGCTGTTTTGTTTTATTTTATTTGCGCTGGGGGGTTTTCAGGAATTTACAGATACAACAATGGAGATTCTGTATTATTGTATGCAGATTAATCTAAGCTGTTTATTGCTGTTTTTGCCGTTGATTCTCTTGCTTCGGCTACGATTTACATATAACAGAAAAAAGAATATTCGCCGTGTTGTCTCTACATTGTTATGGATGCTTTTAATTTTTTCTTTCCTGAATTTGCTGGAAATTTTTTATACTTTTACGACCTATGGCAAGATAAAATAATAGATAATTAATAAAAGGCGGTGCTTTCAAGGTGGAATCACAGGAAAATACAGCTGCTACATCACAACCGAGGCAAGAGGTAAATGCCAATATGCCTGTGCGCATTTTATATCAAGTGTGCAGGGAGTATGGAGGCCTGGCCGGCGCGACCGGGGTGAAAAATGTCTCACGTGGCTTGGCCGAGTCGGCAGCAACTCTTGGCTGGCGTTCTGCCGTTGTTCTTCCATATTACGGTTTTTTGACCGGGCGCGTGCGCAAATTGGAAAAAGTAGCTGACTTGGAAGTGAGTCTGTTGGATAAAACCGAAATTGTCAAGGTGTGGCTCCATCGTCTTAATGGCGTGGAGATTTATCTGCTAGAAAGCGCTTATGTTTCAGATAAAAAGGCTGTCTATACCTATACGCGTGAGAGCATTCACCTTCCCGGGCGCGTGCATGTGGATAATGAAGAAATCGATCTCACTCTGCAGAAAGGCGCCTTGGAGCTGGGCAAGGTCTTAGGGGCACCGGATATTTTTCATGCTCATGATGCACATACGGCTTTGCTGAGTGTTTTAGCCCGAGAATATCCTCAATATGTTGATTTTTATGCAAAAACTCAATTTATACTCACTTTGCATAATTTAGGCCTGGAATGGCATCAGGAGATTGTTGGCCTGCAAAAAGGCCAGGCCCTGACAGAATTGCCCATCAGGGTCTTGAAAAAAGGAATTATCACCGGCGATACCATCAATCCGTTGATCCTTGCTGCGCATTACAGCCATATCACCACAGTCTCGCCTGAATTTGCCGATGAGATTTTCGATGAGCAAAATTCCCTGACTTTGGGATATGTGGGCAATTATTATCAGGAACATGGCATCAAGGTCACTGGCATTTACAATGGCATTGCCTTTGCCTCGATGGACCCCCGCAAGCCCAATCCGCCAGATTTTCCCCTGGCCTATGACCCCACAGATCAGCGTAATCATATCAGAATGCTCTATCGTGATATGCTTATCTGCCTGAGCCAGGAAACAGAAATGGAAGGTAATGTGGAAAAATATGGCTATTTGGTGCAAGACCCCGATATGATTTTATGCGCCGTGAAAAGCCGTATCCTTTATGAAAAAGGCATTGATTATTTATGCGATGCGCTCAATATTGTGTTCCAGCGCCATGCGCATGTGGCCGTGGCGGTGATGGGCGATGGCGAGCAGACTTTAGAATATAAATTGATTGCACTCTCTAAAAATCCTTTATTCTTCGGCCGATTTGTTTACTGGAGAGGATATAATGCCAAGCTAATTTATCCTCTTCTAGCTGGCAGTGATTTATTCATTATGCCTTCTGTCTATGAACCATGCGGTTTTGCGGATTTATATGCACAGACTTATGGATGTCTGCCGATAGTACATTATACAGGCGGATTGAAAAAGGTGGTGGATAAGGTAAATGGGTTTACTTTCCAGCCTCTGGATGTTCGGTGTCTGAGTAAAGCAATTTTATCTGCTTTAAGGATTCTTAAAGCAGATCCTCAGCGAATTTATGCTATGCGTAAAAATGCCTTTCAATATGTACAGGAACAATTTGACTGGCTGGTCATTTTTAAAAAATACTATCAGCCTTTTTATGAGGAATGCCTGAATAAGGGGTAATTCATGTTTGTTGTAGGCCGGCAATATGCTCGTCGAAAAACTGCATTGCAAATGAAAGAAGTGGCCTATGCTGCCGCAGTATTGCAAGAGATTTTTGATAGGGCAGAGCCCCTGATTTGCGAAGGCATGGCGCCGGGAAATTTTCGTCGCACCGTTTTGCGCTGGGCTCGCGAAGCCGGCGCCGTGATGAGCGCAGAGCAAATTAATTTTTGTCGCCAGGGCTATATACATCCTCCTTTGGGTGATGATGTACCCCTGCAAAAAGGCGAAATATTCACCCTTGATATGTGGCTGTCCTGGCAGGGGTGGTATGCTGATTTGGCCAGACCATATTGTGTGGGCATGCCCACAAATGATCAAAGGCGCCTGTTGCAGGCAGCTTTGTCCTGTCAGGAATGCACCATTCAAACTATTTGTCCCGGCAAGCCTTATTTATCCCTGGTACAGGCCGTGGAAAAAGAAGCCCAGAAGTATAATTGTTATGTTTTGGAAGATGCCTGCGGCCATGGCATTGGACGCAATCTGCATGAAGATCCCCTTATTGCTTTTACTCATGCCGGCCAGAATCTTTTTGACCCTATTCCATCGGGACTGGTGGTCACTCTGGAAGTGGCCTTGAGCCTGAAAGAATGCTCTCTTGTTCAGGATGAGCGGGGCTGTGTGCGCAGCAGCGACGGCACCACCGTGCTGTATGCAGAAGCCATGGTGGCTTTAGACGACAATGGTGTGCATGTATTGGGAAGATAAGAGGGGATACGGGATTAAGAATCGCTGTTAATCCATTTGCGCAGGGCATTGGCCATGCGGGCAGCCAGCTCGTCCAGACGCCCTTGATCGCCGGCCAGGTGATACATCATCATCGCATCGACAAAGCGTTTTTGTTCGTGATAATAGTCACCCATGCGAATCATCCCATCTCCATAGCCGATATGAACAAAAATGCGCCCTGCCATTTCAATTTTGCCTTCATTAAAGAATTCATTTGCTTTGCGTATCAGCTGCACGCGATCTTTAGCCGACACCGTGGCCGCATTTTCTTTGGTGGTTTTAATAAAGCCATTTTCAGGGCTTTTTTTTAACAATTCTTTTGCTGCGTCACTCACTCTGGCTTTTCCTTTTTCCCTAAATCTTTCAAACCCGACAAATCCGGCAGAGCACGGCTTTGCGATCGGGCGGCAGCTTCATTCTCTTTTTGCGTGTTCAAAAAGACTTCCTGACGAAAAATCTTCACACTGCTGGGCGCGCTGATACCTAAACGAACTTGATCGCCTTTAATATCAATAATACTGATTTCTATATGCTCGTCAATAACAATCCGCTCGTCTTTGCGGCGCGAGAGAATCAGCATAGGCTGAGATCCTCTTGCATAATAGCCATCAGCGAATGCCGGATTTCCCAGTGATCATTCATGCCAAGGCATTGTGCCGCACAACATTTTTCTGTGTTGAACAGCAACGGCGCCCGCAGATTCACAGTGGTGTTTTCCAACGAGCCGTCTGGGGGGATATTGGTGATGCAGAAAAGCCGCGCACGCGGATCTTCGCTCGAATCTAAATGCAAAATAGAATAGTCCGATTTATCCAAAGCAGGGTCGTAATCAGGGAAAAGCGATTTAGGATCTAATAAAACAAAGGAAATATCATTTTCCTGCACACTGCGCAGAGTGTAAAAGGGTATTTGAGAGGAAGCAGACAATGCCCATTTGACCAGGTCACCAAAGGCAGGAATGCCAAAAGGAAAGGAAAAAACCTGTTCCTTGGCATAAATATTCTGATTTTGGTCCTGTATCAACATCAATTATTTTACCTTAAGAAATCCATGAGTGTTGTTTTAATCGTGCTGCCTGTCATGCGATAGCTGGCCTGCAGCATGGTTTCCAGGGCATTCAGCTCTGCAATGGCATCGGTGAAATTCAATGCGCGGGCGGCATTATCCCATGCTGTATAGGCATTTTCTTCCAGGCTGATTCTTTGCAGGGCAAAATTCAGACGATTTTCCTGGCTGCCCAGCTTCGAACGCTGGATATTAATGCTTTCCAGGGCCATGTCGATGCCCCCCAGGGCAGAGCCGCCGATTTTGTGCTGATCGGCTTCATACATAGCATCACGCAGCTGCACAATCATGTCAAATGTGCTGCCTCCGGCCACGCGCGCGGCAGAGTCTAAATTATTGGGGGACTGGCGCTCTAAATTGGAAAGCACACCCAAATCGCGCAGCACAGTGCCGCCTTCACCGTCGCTCAGCCAGATCTGATGTGGTGTCGTCGTAGAGAGCACGAGGGTGTTTTCCACAGGATCCAGAGTTGCTTTTACAGCCACATCAGCTTGATTAATACGCTCGATGAGAGACTGAATAGAATCTCCGGCTTTCAGGTCAATGCGTGTATTGTCAATCACAATATAAGTATCTTCGGGCACCACAAAGCCGTCCACGCGATTGGCGCTCCACACTTTTTGATTTTCCGCCCAGAAGACAGCATTACCAGGGAATTGTGCGTCAATGCGCGAGCCATCTGAATATTCGATGTGACGGCTGGCATTATTGCCAATGTATTCCACTCCGGTGATTACCAGGCCGTCGGCGCCATCCACATTGCCGCGGATGGCACGGAAAGCAGCCCCATCGGTGCGTGTGCCGGCAAAGAGCGACAAGCCGTCAGCTCCGGTCTGATTGGATAATCTGAACATCTCTTCCAGGTAATTGTCCACTTCCTGGGCCATATATTTCAGGTCACTGGGTTTCCAGACACCGTTGGCGGCCTGAATAGCCAGCTCGCGGATGCGCTGCATCAGCTGCACAGCGCTGTCCATGGTGCTTTCGGCCACGGCGTAATTGTTAATAGTCAGCTCAGCATTCTGCTGGTATTTTGCCAGGCGCTCTAATTTTCCCTGGAAACGAATGGAATGCGCAGCAGATGAAGGATCGTCGCGCAGAAGCCCGATGCGATAAGAGCTGTTAATCTGCTTTTCGGTTTTATTTTTATCAATCTCGTGCAGGCGATTATAATGGGCGAAATTATTTCTTTCCATGCCCGTCGAAATTCTCATCATGCGCAATGACCTCCTGAGTGGACACCTGTTCCACTACATCCTACACGATCGGCATAAGAGAAGAAAAAGTTAGAACTTTTGATATATAAATTAGAAGTATAACGGTATATAGCAGAAGTATAAATAAGAATACCCTCTTGTCAAATAGGACAAAAATAGGATAAAAATCTGAACTATGCAGTTTTTTTCCATTATCATCTTTCCGCTATTAATAGGCTATCTTTTTTCCCAGGAACGATATTTCAGTCGTCCTCTGTGGGAAGTTGCCTCGGCATTATTTGCGGCATTGCCTGTGGCTTTGCTCATTCAGATTGGGCGTGTGCTGATGTTTCCTATTAACTGGGCCAATTCTTTTCAGATGATTGTGACAATTTGGGTGTTTGATTTTCTGGTGCCCTCGAGCCTGGCTTGTCTTATTTATTTAAAATTATTGGATAAAAAGCTTTTAGCAGAGCGGCGTCCAGGTTTTATTTGGTTTGCCTCATTTTTCTTTGTTCCCGTGCTGGTGCGTGCCGTCTATGCAAAAGATTATGACGGGCTATATGAATTTTTCTATTATCCACTTATTTGTGTCTGCTTTTCTTATCTTTTTTCCTTATGGCTGTCGATGCGCAGCCGGCATTTTTTTCTTAATGCGTTTTGGGCGGCTATTTTGGTGATGTGGAGCACAATTCTTCCGGGTATGGTGGCCTGGGCGCATTATGTCCAGCGGCCCACATTTGCCTTTATCGTATTTATCATTTTTGTCACATTTGTGGCCAATGTGATCTTTTTTGCCACAAAGCAGCTGAAAAACTATCGGGAGGATGCTCTTTGAATCTGCTTCGTATAGAGCATTTAGAAAAGTGGTTTGAGGCGGGAACAGAAAAGCAGATTATTTTCAGCGATTTCAACTATGCTTTAGACCAGGGGCAGACTTTAGCCGTCACAGGAGAATCAGGCTCGGGCAAAAGCACCCTGCTGAATCTGATTGCCGGCCTGGATGTCATCCAGGGTGGAGAGATTCATTCCTGTGGATATTGTGTTTCCTCTATAGACGAAAAAACCCTGGCCTCTTATCGTAATTCATCTCTTGGCTTCATTTTTCAGATGCATTTTCTGCTCAATGATTTCACCGCGTTGGAAAATGTGCTGATGCCGGCGATGATTGGCAGCCAGGCCGCCAAGGCCAAAGACAGGGCGAAATTCCTGTTGGAAAAAGTGGGCCTGGCTGATAAAATGAAAAACTTTCCGCGCCAGCTCTCGGGCGGTGAATGCCAAAGAGTGGCTATCGCGCGGGCCCTGGTGAATAATCCGCAGATGATTTTGGCCGATGAGCCCACCGGCAGCCTGGATCAGCGCAATGCCGATCTGGTGCGCGATCTGCTTTTTCGCCTGGTGGAAGAAGAGCGAAAAACGCTTATTCTTGTGACGCATGATGAACGCATTGCCTCTTTATGCCGCCATCGCCTGCTCTTATCCAAATCGCTGAGAAATCATTTATGACAGGCAGAGGTTATCTTTTCATTGCCTTCAGGCTGGCCTTCAGCCGCCGGGGAAGTAATCTGTTCAGCGCCATTATCGTCACGGCTTTAAGCCTGCTGCCCTTGGTGGTGGCTATGGAAGTGGCTGAGGGCATGACACAAGGCATCATCATGCGCTATTTGGAAACCAGCAGCTATCATTTCCGCGCCATGCCTTTGGAAGGCACACCCGATGCGGCGTATATAAAACAGATTTCTGCGATGCTTCGAGAGGACCCTTCCGTGCTGTCGGTGACGCCTGAAAGACAGAATTTTGCCATGGCTTTCACATCATCCGGGCGCCAGGGTGTTTTGCTGCGCGGTCTGGGGGCACGTTTTTACTCTGAAGATCCTGTTTTGCGGGAATATATAACTTTTTCTTCGGGCAATGCTGATTTGAACGCGTATACTGTGGCTATTGGAGAGTCTTTAGCAAAAAACCTGGATTTAAAGGCGGGCGATACAATTCGGCTGTTGAGCGTGCAGGAAGAAAACAAGACCCCTCTTATCCGCAGCTATTCTGTGGGCGGTATTTTTTCTGTGGGATATTATGATTTAGATAAAAGCTGGGTGCTCATTGATGAAAATGAGAAAGTTTTTTTCAATGATCGCAAGGCAGCGCAGTTTTTTCTGGGCATTAAAGTCACCGATCCATTTTCTGATGTGAATGCGCAAAAGCATGCTTTGCAAGAGCTGCTGCCCCCTGACTGGCTGATTTTAGATTGGCCGCATATGAATTATGCCATGATTGAAAATTTTCGTATCACCACATTAATGCTGCTTTTTGTTTTGGCTTTGATTGTGTGCGTGGCTATTATCAATAATACCGGAGCCTTGCAGATTTTTTTCCTCTCGCGCAGAAAGGAAATTGCCCTGATGTTGGCTATAGGGGCCCGGCCCTCAGATATTCATTATATCTTTCTGGGTTTGGGGCTGCTGGTGGGTCTGTGTGGTGCTGTGCTGGGCGTGTTGCTGGGTGTGTTGCTGTCTTTTAATATTAACACGATCATCCTTTTGCTGGAAACGCTGAGCAATGTGTTTGATGCTATGGTACATGGGCAGATGAAAGTGCTGGGGCGTGAGAGTTTTTATCTGGAAAAGACACGCATTCATGTGCAAAGCGGCAGATTGCTGCTTTTGGCGCTTTTTGTCACTGTGTGGTCGCTGCTGGTGAATTATTGGCCGGCCCGGAAAATTTCCCGCAGCAAGGTGCTATCAATTTTGCGCAAAATTTAATAAGCTGAAAAATAAAGGAGGGATATATGAGCTATTTTTTAAGAATGCTGTTATTGGGCCAGTTAATCATGCCCTATATCATTGTTGTTTTGGTGATTCAAGCCCTTCTTCGACCGTTTTTCCGCCGGCAGATACGCACGATGAGCAGCTGGACGCTGGGCACGGTGGCGCGCTATCTTTTTTGGGTGTCTGGCACAAAGGTGCATGTGAAGGGCCTGGAAAATATACCCAAAGAAGGCTGTGTCTTTATGGCCAATCATCAAAGCTCGTTGGATATTCTGCTGATTTACGGCTATTTGAAAACGCCCATGGCGATGATTGCCAAAAAGGCCCTGGCCCATGTCATTCTGGTGGGTTCATGGATGAAAAGCCTGGGCTGCTACCTGATTGACACTAAAGACCCTGCGCAGGCGATGAAATTGTTTCAAAAAGCTGTACGGATTTTAAAGGAAGAAAATTATTCCGTGCTTATTTATCCCGAAGGCACACGCAGCCGCAGGGCAGAGATGCTGCCCCTGAAGCCGGGAAGCATGCGCCTGCCCTTGATGGCGCATTGCCCTATTGTGCCCATCAGCATCAGCGGAAGCTGGAAACTGATGTATGGGCATAAGCTCTTAATGCCCAAGCATGTAGATATTGTTGTGCATCCGCCCATTTCTACAGAGCATTGCACAAAAGATGAACAAGTTCAGCTGCTTCAGAGGGTGGATACTACAATTAAAAGCGGCCTGACCAGAGAAAATCAGGAATATTATTTAAATTGAGGCATATTCAGCGGCGTGCTGATGCGATCGAGCATGCCGCTGAGCTTGGCCAGTGCCAGGCCATAATTAGTCACCGCCAAGCCCATCTCTTTCATTTTCCTCAGGCGATTCATATTCTGCCGTCGTGTTATCATGCAGCTGCCACATTGGATCACTAGCTGATAGTCTTGAATATTCTTGGGCAAGTCCGCGCCCACATGAATATCTATCTCCAGGTTCAGGCCGGTTTTTTTGCGCAGCGCACCTGGAATCTGTTCTCGCCCGATGTCATTCTTGAGGGCCACATGTGTACAGGCTTCCACAATGAGAATATGATCATTGTCTTTTAAAGAGTCAATTTTCTGCGCGCTGTTGAAATAATAGGCAAATTCGCCCTTGCGCGCGGCCATCAACACCGAGAATGATGTCAGAGCCTGATCGCAGGGCAATATTTGATTCACGGCATGGAACACCTGTGAATCTGTGATGACAAGATGCGGTTTTTCGCCCAGGCGAGAAAGGGCCAAAGGCATATTTTCCAATGTGGTGCAAATCGCATGGCAGCGCGCATCCAGCAATTCGCGCAGCACCTGCACCTGGGGCAGGATCAGGCGCCCTTTGGGGGCCTGCTTGTCCTGAGGCATCACCAAAAGCACCAAGGCTTCCTCTGGCAGCAAATGTGTCACAATCGGCGGTTCTTCCAGACCTTTTGCCCGCTGGCACAAAGAATTGCGCATATATTCTATGCCGTCTTTGGTCATGCTGCTGATGGGAAAAATCTCCTGTGCAAATTGTTGTTCCAGCCGGGCCTTCTGGCGTTCAAGCTCCTCTGGAGAAAGTTCGTCAGCACGACTGAGGAGAATCAGCAGTACAATTTCATTCTTTTTCAGGCTGTCATACCATTGTATTTCCTGGTCAATATTCTGTGCCCCGGCGGGGATCATCAGCAGGGCAATATCGGCTTTGTCAAAGATTTCCCGGCTTTTTTCAATACGCAGGCGGCCCAAATCATCTTCTGTATCGTCCAGGCCGGCAGTATCGACAAAAACAACAGGGCCCAGGGGGTGCAATTCCATGGCTTTATACACAGGGTCTGTGGTGGAACCGGGAGTCTGGGAGACAAGGGCAGCATTTTGGCCGGTCAGAGCATTCATCAGGCTGGATTTTCCTGCATTGCGGCGGCCAAATATGCCGATGTGCAGACGATTAGCCCGGGGAGAAAGCTCCTGAACCGAGGCACAGCTCATGAGATTTCCTTGCTGCGTATGGTTTCTGTTTCTTCATGAAGGACAAACAGGCGCTTCATCATATTGGTCACGATATAGGCTTTGGGGTCAATATCGGCAGGCATATTTTCGCTGCACTTGCGAATCAGGTCTTCAGTGCGCATCACAGGACTGACACCCAGATAAATATGTTCGGGGGTGGGAATATCTTCTGTCATGGTTGACTCATCGGGATTAATAGGCAGATTATTGCCATTCACGCTCATCAGGCAGCAATATTCAAAAATGCGCAGATAGTTGTAAATTTCAGGCACACCTGTTTTGGTTTCCTCTTTCCAGGGACGTATGCGTGTTCCCGAAGGGAAGACCAGGAACATTTGATTTTGATATTTTCTGCGGGTGATTTCTTTAATGCTGGCCAGATTAATGGGCAGAGTTTTTTTGCGTTCTTCCTCGCGTTTTTTCTCATCTGTGATAGATTCGATTCCGCGCGATGGAAAAATCACCACACGATTGTAAATCTGGGCGAATGTGGCGATATTGGCATTGTCCAGGCTCAGCTTGGCGCCGGCCACAGCAACAAGGGAATTGGCAAACCCCTCGCCAATCTGCGGATCATTGTCTGTCAGATAGCAAATATTGGAAAGATCAAAATTCCCATAATGTTCGGGCAGCAACAAACAGGCTTTGCCCTGCTGAGATAGGTCATACAATTCTTTCAGGTGTTCAGGGCGGATAATACGACTTTTTTCAAGGACAAAAGGACGCAAGAGCTGATTGAAGATTTTTCTGGCTTCAGGCTTGCCCTCTTTATACACTGTCTCGGGGGTCACTTCTTCAAAGTCTGCCTTGAACATGGGGGCCAGTTGCTCATAGAGCTTTGTGGATTCTTCGTTTTTGAAGAAAATCTTTTCAAATAAGAGACCCATTTGCAGCATGAATCTTCATTGCTCCTTTTCTCTGTTTTACAAATGCAATATTTTTATATAGCAGAGTTTCTGCCAGGAAGTACATTGTAGCTATTTTTGTCCTCTATTGGCAAGATACTGAAATATGGATAGAATTCTGAAATAAATTCGATTGTCAGTGTTTATCGATCGGCGCATAAAAAGCTATAATTTAAGAAAATTAAAAAACTTTGGAGGAATGAATGATGAGAAATTTGCTTATTGCTGGTTTATGTTTGTCAATTTTGTTTTCCTGCAAGGCAGGTGATGATAAATCTGCCCAGGCCGCCAAGGAGAAGCCTTTGGTTGTGGCGATGGATTTAAGCTTTCCGCCTTTTGAAGGAATTGATCCGGAAGGTAAGCCTTATGGTATTTCCGTGGATATGGCAAAAGATCTGGCTGCCAGCCTGGGTCGTGATGTGGAAATTGTGAACGTGAAATGGGATGGCCTGATTCCCGGGCTGCGCAGCGGTCAGTATGATGCAGTCATTTCTTCTATGTCTGTCACACCAGAAAGACAGGCTGTGGTGGATTTTTCTGACCCCTATGGCGAGATGGGTATTGATTTTCTTGCCAGAAAGGATTTTGTCTTCACAGAGCCTTCGGCCCTGAACACTCCTGATGTGCGCATCGCCGTACGTAAAGGCACCATTGGCGAGACCTTGGCCATGGATCAGTTTCCCAAGGCAAGAATTGTCAGCCTAAATGATTTTGAAAGCGCTGTGCTGGAAGTCTTGCAGAATAAAGCCGATGTAGCCTTGGCCGACCCCTTGACTGTGTATGAATATCAGAAAAAATATTCCGCGCAGCTGGCTGCATATTATCGCTCTATGAGCGTGGTGCCTTTGGCCATTGCCGTGAAGAAAACTGATGATAAAGAATTTTTGAACAAAGTGAATGAATTTGTGAAGAAATATGTGACTGATGGCAAGCTGAAAGCTGTGACGGATAAATATCTCTCTGATGTCAAAGAAGAATTTGCCAAGCAGAATCAGCCTTTCTTCATTTATTAAATTTGATGTATAATACGGCTATGGAATGGGGAATGCACTGGTGAAGTCTCAATCTATATTCAAGCGTTTTTCATGGCTGTTTGTCGGCGGGCCACGCAGAAATATTCCCTGGCCTGCCTTTGTTGCCTACAGTATTATCTTATTGGTTTTTGCTGTTCTTTTTCTGATGCGCAGTGCGAAAATCCTTGGCCAATGGCATTTTGATAGCGTACGCCGCTATGCCCAGGCATTGCGCGGGGGCTATTTATACACTCTTGTGCTCTCTTTTTTTGTGTTGGCCGGTTCTGTACTTTTGGGCAGTGTGCTCACGCTGTTCGAACGATCACGCTGGTATCTGCTGCGTATATTTTCCTATTGGCTTTTGCAAATTTGCCGCGGCACGCCGCTGATTGTCTTCATTGTGTTTTGTTATTATATTGTGGCCCAGGCTGTGGGCATTCAAAATCGCATGCTCTCTGGCGTGCTGATTTTATCGCTATATTTTTCCACAGCGATCAGCGAGATTCTGCGCGGGGGCTTTAAGTCTATTCCCCAAACACAATTTGAAGTGGCGCAAAGCTTTGGCCTGACAACCAGGCAGACTTATCTTTATATCATTGTGCCCCAGCTGGTGCAGCGAATTCTGCCGGCGCTGACAAATCAAGTGGGCATCATTATCAAAGATACTTCATTGTTATCTGTCATCGGGATTGCCGAATTTTATCAAACCAGTACTAATGCTGCCAATCAAAGCTATGCGACATTAGAGTTTTTCCTGATTTTGACTCTGGGCTATCTGGTGATCACTTTGCCCATCAGTCTCATCAGCAAGGCATTGGAAAAGAAAGACGAGGATATGGCCTGATGAAAGTGCAGCTGAATAATTTATGCAAGCAATTTGGCGCCAATATCGTGCTTGATCATGTGAATCTGAGCGAAGTGGAGGGCAGTCTGATCAGTATGATTGGCCCTTCGGGCGCGGGCAAAAGCACCCTGCTGCGTATTCTTTCTGGGCTGGATAATCAAGTCAGCGGCCGGGCTATTGTCAATGACAAAGAAATACTCTTTGATGATAAACATGCGCTGCGTCAATATCGGCGAGAAAATGCCGTGGTATTTCAACAGCACAATCTGCTGCCGCATTTGAATGTTTTGAATAACATCACATTTCCTTTGCGGCATATTGCGCGCATGAATGCAAAAAAAGCTGAAGCGATGGCCATGGAATTGCTAGAGCGCTTCAAGCTGACAGAGCACAGCAGAAAGTATCCGCATCAGCTTTCGGGGGGCCAAAGCCAGCGCATTGCCATTGCGCGCGGCCTTGTGGTGCAGCCGCATATTCTTTTTCTGGATGAACCCACCGCCGCGCTTGACCCGGAGATGACATATGAAGTGCTGCAAATGGTGGCTGAAATTCAGCAGACAGGCACACATATTCTTTTAGTGACACATAATATTCGTTTTGCCTTGCAATGCGGCGCGAATTTTCTTTTTGTGGATGATGGGGCAGTGAATTATTATGCCGCTGAGGATATTAAGCAGCCTGCATCAGACAGTCGCATGGCGCATTTTTTGCAATATGCCATGCTTTAGGGTGCTGTTTTTTCCACAGAAATCTGTTATCATCACACTCAGTTTTTATTGAAAAGGAAGAAAATCATGGGTGTATTTGAAGTGCTGCGCGAGCGGGGTTTTATCAGCCAATGTACAGATGAAGAGGCGCTGAAAGATTTATTGAACAATGGGAAAATCGCCATTTATCTGGGTGTGGACCCCACATCTTCCAGCCTGCATATCGGGCACACTGTTCCTTTTTATGCCCTCTCACATCTGTATCGTGCCAGGCACACGGCGATTAACCTGATGGGTGGGGGCACCGGGCGCATCGGAGATCCTTCGGGCAAAACAAAAATGCGCAAAATGCTGACCTATGAAGAAATTGATCGCAATATTCTGGGCATTAAATCTCAGCTGAGCGGTTTTTTCGATTTTTCCAGCGAAAATGCTATCATTGCCAATAATGCCGACTGGCTGGCCGATCTGAATTATATTGATTTTCTGCGTGACATCGGGCGGCATTTTTCGGTGAATAAGATGCTCTCTTTCGAGGCCTATAAAAAGCGCATGGAAACAGGCCTGTCTTTCCTGGAATTCAATTATCAGCTGCTGCAAAGCTATGATTATTATATGCTGAATCAGAAATATGACTGTCGCCTTCAAATTGGCGGAGACGATCAATGGGGCAATATTGTGGCCGGAATCGACTTGATCCGCCGCATGGGCGGGCCCCAGTGCTATGGACTGACCTGCCCCTTGATCACCAGCAGCGACGGCAAAAAAATGGGCAAAAGTGAAAAGGGAGCCGTGTTCCTGTCGGCCGATCTGACCAGCCCCTATGAATTTTTCCAGTATTGGCGCAATGTGGACGACCGCGATGTAGAGAGATTTTTGTTATTATTTACCTTTCTTTCCACAGAAGAATGTCATTCTCTGGGCAGGGTGCGGGGGGCCGGTATTAACAAAAGCAAAGAGCGCCTGGCCTATGAGGTCACCAGGCAGATTCACGGCGAAGAGGAAGCGGAGAAGGCCCTCTCGGCGGCGCATGCGCTGTTTGCCGGCTCGGGAAATCTGAATGATATTCCCCAGGATATCATCGCTGTTGCAGAGCTGCAGGATTCAGGGATTGAAGTGGCTGAATTGCTCTCTCGCTGCAAGCTGTGCAAAAGCAAAAGCGATGCCCGCCGCATGATTACTCAGGGCGCCGTGAGCGTGAACGACCAGAAAATCAGCGATGAAAAAGCGATGCTGACAATGAGCGATTTGCGTGATAATAGCTTGCTGCTGAAAATGGGCAAGAAAAAATATTTTCGCTTTATGGCCGAATAATATTTTTCGCTGCTGTCCATGTGCTGAATGCCAGCAGGCCCTCTTGTGTCAGGGCTACATTGGCAATGTCTTTTTGGGCCGCATACAAATTATCTTGCCGCACTGTGAAGATGACAGGCAGATATTCTGCGTAAATGCGCTGAATTTGAGCATAATATTCTTTGCGTATTTTCTCATCATGAGTGATATTAGCCTGCTCGTATAAATTCATTAATAGTTTTTCCCAATCCATCATGGCCTGTGCATTGGGCTTATTATTCTCTTTATCATAAGTACTTGGGTGGAAATAATAAAGAAATTGCCCCGGCTGCCAAATCACGCGCACGCGCACCAGGGGGTCTGGGCTGTTGGCAATGCTGCGCAGCACAATGTCAAAGTCTGTACGCTTAATTTTGTCCATCATAGCGGCGCCATCAAGTTTTTGCAGAATAGTTTGAATCCCTGCTTCATTCAAAGACATGCTGTAGAGCAAGGCGATGTCGGCCTCTTTCTGCGTCAATGTGCCTGTGGGCGCGACGATAGAAAGAACAAGGGGGCTGCCGTCGGGAAAATCTCGCCAGCCGTCTCCGTTGCGGTCAATCAGGCCTAGTTGATGCAAAATATCTTTGGCTTTGCCTGGATGATATCCACGGCGCATAGCATCGCTTTGCGCATCGTAAAATTGCTGATTTTGCTCTGTGATAAAGGTGCCCTGCACGCGTGCCAGGCCTTGATACACCTGAGAGATAATCAGCAGGCGATTGAGCAAATATTCCATCGCAATGCGAAAATCCAAGCTGCGAAATAAAGCAGCTTTAGCCGCATTGGGGGCGTCGAAATTGAAGGCAATATGGGTGACAGAGGGATGATTTTTAGCTGGCCGGCCGTGAAACAGCTGATATTTCCCTTGACTGTTTTTTTGCTTTTGCAAAAGAAGGAAATCCTGTGGCGAGGGTTCAAAATAGTCCAGCTGCCCTGCGGCAAACATCGCCATGCGCGCTGATGTATGGGGCACCACATACAATTCCAATTCATGAGCATAGGGCAGGCGATGGCCCTTGCTATCTGTGCGGAAGAAGTAAGGATTGCGCTGCAATGTAATTTTCACGCCCGGCTGGTATTTTTTCAGTATAAAAGGCCCGCTGGCAGGCATATCCGCAGGCAATGTGGATGTATTCCATAATGCATGCAGATTGTCGGGACTAGCTTGCTGGGGCGAGATTTTATGCGCCGGAAGAATAGGCAAATAAGTTAATGTATAAGGAATCGCGGTCAGCGGGGCAGGCAGGCGAAATTCTATATGCCTGTCGTCTGTAGCAATGATTTCTGAGACAATGCCATTATAAGAAAAAACCTCCAGATAATTAGCCGGTGAGGCAGGATTGAGAATGATGTTTTTGAAAGTGAACAGCACATCTTTTGCGCTTAGGGGTGTTCCGTCTGACCAATATAAATGCTCTCTAAGAGTTAATTTGAACGTATGGCCATTGTTTTGCCAAGCCCAGTTTTCCGCCAGCGCGCCTCGAATGCTCTCATCGATAGGATGCCTCTCCAGCAGGGGAAGCAGCATCTGCTGTGTGATGAATTCATTGGAAGGTGAGAAATTATTGGAATAGGATAAAAATCCTGTCGGCGCCCTTGAAAGGGCCATACGCAGGGTGCCTCCCGGGGCCGCATGCGGGCTTGGCAGCAATCGTGCATC
This sequence comes from Spirochaetaceae bacterium, assembly GCA_020024055.1. Classification (GTDB taxonomy): domain Bacteria; phylum Spirochaetota; class Spirochaetia; order WRBN01; family WRBN01; genus JAHHUI01. The sequence continues at coordinate 39,925 of JAHHUI010000003.1, forward strand.
TTCTGTTTCGCTGGCAATATTTTCACGCATCACCCAGGAAATAGAGGATGTATCCGATTTGGCCCCCCCGCCGCAAGAAAAAAGAAGAGAGAGAAAGAGACAGATGAAGGCATACATATCTTTGCACCATGCTAGTAAGATTTGCTTTTTATGTCAATGTCATCACAGGGATATAATAGGCGCATCTGTTTCAGCAATGTCTGGCTTTTTTCATGGCGAGGATGGTCCAGAAATTCTTGGATGGAATTTTCTTCGCAGATATTTCCGTGATCAATAATAGCGATGCGATCGGCAAATTGCGTGGCGATGCCCAAATGATGAGTGACCAGCAGGCAGGATGTATTTTCATTGGTGCAAAAGGCACGCAGAAAATGCAGAAGCTGTGCGCTCGATATGCTGTCCAGAGCGCTGGTGGCCTCGTCGGCAATAATGATTTTCGGATTTTTTGCCAGACATAGAGCCAGGGCCAGTCTTTGCAATGTGCCGCGGCTGAGCATAGAGGGACGGCAAGAGAGCATATATACCTGATGCACCAGGCCTGCTTTTTCCAGGGCATTGCCCAGGCGCCGTGCGGCCGCATCATGGTCAAGATTCAGGCAAATACGCAGAACTTGCATCATATGTTGCTCTACAGTGCGCAGGGGGTCGAATATCATTAGGGGATTCTGGGGGATAAAGGCGATGTCTTTGCGATAAATATGCAGCATGTCTTCATCGCTTGTTTTCAGCAAATCTATGCCTTGAAATACAATTTCTCCTGTGTGTTCATATCGCGCTGCACAGAAATATTTTAATCCCAAAATAGTATGACACAGCATACTTTTTCCCGCCCCTGAATTGCCTGTGAGGGCCAGGATATGCCCGCGCTTCAAAGAGAGAGAAATATGGTCAAGGACAGATACAAAATCCCTTTTTCCCCGGCCGAGGCGCACAGACAAATTGCGTATCGATAATATTTCTTCAGGCATCGCTGGGGGCCTCTGTGTGTAAAAATCTGCCCCAATGATGCACAAGCAGCACGGTGCACATTAAGGCCACAGCTGATGAGACAAGCCAGGGCATCTGCATCAGATTCGAAGCCGAGTCCAGTTGATTCAGCATCAGGCCCCAGCTGACAAAGGGTTCTTGAATCCCCACACCCAGAAAACTGAGCATGGCTTCGCTGATAAGCATGAGGGGCAGGCTGTTCATAAAAGCTGTGCTGAAATAATTGCGCAGCAAAGGCCAGATATGCATGACCATAATATTTCTGCTTTTGGCTCCCTGTGTCCATGCACACAGGATATATTCTTTTTCCATGGCTTTATAGGCCAGTGTGCGCACAATTTTTGCCCAATACATCCAGCCCAGAGAGGAAAGAATGAAGATTAATGACAATGCTCTGTGCCCTGCAGACGCCGTGGGGGGAATCAGTCTGGCCAGCACCAAAATCAGCAAAATACGCGGTATTGTTTTCAGCAGCTCAGCGACAAACTGGACAACTTTGTCTGCCCTGCTGTTCATAGCCGAAATGATGCCCATATGAAAAGATAAAAGCATAGACAGCAGTGCAGCACAGGCGGCAATCAGTAAAGACAGGCGGCCGCCCCACAGCAGGCGGCTGAACACATCACGGCCAAAGGCATCTGTGCCCAGAATGGCAATCATACCCGTGTCTTCCTTCGTTCCAAACAGATGAAGATTGCAAGGAAATATGCCCAGGATTTTATATTGATCTCCCCATGTGAACAGCCCCAATGGGTCCGGCTGCTGTTTGTGATTGTAGACAAAGGGGCCTGTCCATTTGCCTTCATGCCAAAAATGTATGCGCGAGGGAGGCATGGCGGTATATTGTTCTTTCTGCCTGGCCGGCGAATATGGCGAGAGGAATTCAATGAAGATAAATAGGAAAATCAGGGTTAAGAAGATGATGAGTGATTTTTTCATAGGATTTTATGATGCCTTGTTGTTGTGCGAAAAAGAATAAAATCTGCTATCAGCTGGCCAATTTGCACCAGGCAAGAAAGAATGACAATAATCGCCATAATAAGATTTGTGTCCTGCTGCATGATCGCTGTTTGAAAAAACGGGCCCAGTGTAGCCAGATTGAAGACAATAGAAATGACAATGGCCCCCGAAAAAAAGCCGGGCAAGTCCTGCATCAGAATGCTGATGCACACAGGGAAAGCATGGCGCAACAGGCACAGAAATCTCTGCCGCCGGGAAAATCCCTGTATAGCCAGGGTGCGCATGAATGCCTGCGATTGCAATTGGGTGAAATGAGATTTCAGTACCTGGAATAATTGCCCAAAGCCGCTGTACATGCCCACCACAGCCGCGCAAAGGAAGAAATGAGAAGATAAAAAGGGAATATAAACAGAGAGCCAAAGTATCAGCGCCGCCAAAAAGAAATCGGGCAGGGCTAAAGAGATGCGGCCCAGAAAAGTGATCAGTTTGCTTGCCAATGTTTTGTCTTTGTGTGAAACATACAGGGCCGCAGGCACTGCGGTCAGCCATTTCAACAGAGCAATCACCACACTAAGCGTCAGCGTGGGCATCAGGCGTTCTTTTAATAAAGCATCTACCTTTTGCCCATAGGCTAAAGACATGCCCCAGTCGCCGCGCAGGGCATTGCCCAGCCAGAAAAAATATCTCTGTCCCAGGCTGCCTTCCCGGCCTTGCGCAGCCCTCAGATTTTTCATTTGCCCCGCCGAAAGCACGGAATCGCTCATCGTGCTTAGAAAATCTCCCGGCTGTATATCTGTCAACACAAAACATAGAACAGAGATGCACAGCAAAGTGGGAAAAAAGAGAATCAGGCGATAGGCAACAGACATAAATCAATTTAAGCATTCGGAGATTTCTTCTTTCCTGTTTAAAAATATTTGCTCAGGGTATGGTTGTCTTTTTCTCTCTTCGCCAATACAATAAGAGGGTAAATAAGGGAGATGGCCGGTGAGTGAAAATGCTGTGATTGTGTATACTGACGGGGCCTGTTCGGGAAACCCTGGCGCTGGCGGCTGGGCCGCGATCATCACAGGCCTTGCCGCTGGCGAGGTGGTGTTGTCTGACGGAGAAAAGCAAACCACAAATAATCGTATGGAATTAATGGCCGCTATCGCTTCTTTGCGGCATTTGTCACATCAGGCATCTCAAAAAATCATCATCTATACAGACAGTCAATATGTGAAAAACGGCATTACGGCATGGATAGAAAACTGGAAAAAAAACGGCTGGAAAACAGCGAAAAAAGACCCGGTGAAAAATGTAGATCTTTGGCAGCAGCTGGATGAGCTGAATGTTATGCTCAGACCGCAGTGGCAATGGGTGAAAGGGCATAACGGGCATGAATATAACGAGCGCTGTGATCAGCTGGCAGTACAGGCTTGTCAAAAGTTCAAAGAAGAATGAATCTTAGCCTGCCCGGGCAGCCTTGAATCGTGAAACAGTCCAGTTTTTATAGGCATCCATACGATTGAATAATGATTCGTCAGCATTCTTTTTCACAAAGCTGGGCGGTGCCTGGCGAATGGAAGACAAAGCATAGATGACAAGATCATTGCCCACGGGGATGATGCTCATATATAATTCGGATTCTCTTTCTTTGGCCATGGTGAAAATGCCTTTTTTCAGCGGCTGTATATTTTCAATATGCACGCTGAGCACCGGGCCGGCATGATATCTCATTGTCATTTGATAATGCACTTTGCCAAAAGTCTCGTCGTCTTGAAAGATGGGAAAACTGATTTCAGGGGTGGGTTTTGAAATGGAAAGATCAGGAATTTTTTCAGAGGTTTTTTCATCAATGGCATAGAGTTCATAAATCAATGTTTTCACGGCTTTTTCGCTGCGCGAATAAAATTCCAGACCTGTTAATGTGCTGACTTTTAAAAAGGAATTTTGCAATTTTAAAACCGGGGCAGCAGGAAGATTGCGCACATAATACACAGCTTCGAGATTAGATTTTGGATTTTTTTCTGATAATTTTTTCTGCATGGAAAGAAAAGGCTCGATGCGAGGCAGATAGGGAAGTTCTTCGGGCATCGCGTCATTGCTGCGCAGTACTCCTTCTTGTTTCAGGCGCGCAATCTGTTGCTCATCCAGGGTGGGAAATAGATCCGCCAAAGTGAGGGCGGATATGTGATTCCAGGATGAGAAACATAAGATCAGGCAAAAAAACTTTAGTTTATATTTCATGGATCATCTCCTACGGGAATCGAACCCGTGTTCTCGGGATGAAAACCCGATGTCCTAGACCTCTAGACGAAGGAGACAGGTAATTACGAACCTAGCATTTTGT
>JAHHUI010000030.1 GCA_020024055.1 Spirochaetaceae bacterium
TAATTTATGAAAATTCATGAGCAATTATTTTTTCATATCTATATCTGAAAAATCTTGACTGAATTTATGGGGTAAAGTTTTCAATATTATACAGGGCATGCGCCGAAATTAAGTACATAGGCTTAAGCAAATTATCTTTTGCCAGAAAGGAAATTGGGCTTTGGAGCAGTTTTATGAAAAAACTCTGTATTTTATGTGTCTTGTTCTTTTTAGCCGCATGCGATCTATCCACCACTACCTGCAAGGCCATCACAAAGTCGAATGAAAACTTGACCAAGCAAAGCCTGGATACACGCATAATGGAAGAAGGTGAATCTACAGCGACCAATGTACTTAAAGAAGATATTCAATTTCCCATCTGGTGGGTGCAGCAAGATTTTCAGCATGGCAACAGCCCCAAGGCAGTTGTCTTTTTCACTGATGGACGCATCTATGCACGAGAAACACAAGGTGAACGCCTGAAGCCCGTGGGCACATGGACTTATGACCCCACATATCAGCGTATTTTCACTTCTTTGGGTGCAGATGAGAATTTAAAAGTGGGTACTCAAAACGACGGCAGCTGGGATGGAAAAATTCATTTTCAAGAGATGCAGCTGATACGCGGATCGGCAGACTATACCACGGCTAATATCCTGGGAAAATACATCAGCAATCTAGAAAGCACAGAAAATATCTATCAAAATTTTGTATATACACGAAACAGAGCCAAAGTGATGACCATATACGGTATGCAATTTCTGCCCCGGGGCACATTAAAATTTGCCGGTATTGTAGAAGGAACAGCCCAGGATTTACAGATCTTATGGCAAGAAGAAGACAATGAAAAGCTTTTCAAGTGGCGCATCGCGCCTCTGGGTGACGCCATTGAATTCTATGACCTGCCGGAGCCGTTCAGCGGCTTGATGATGGAGGCAAAATATAATGGCCATGGTGCCGATGATCCTATTATGATTCGTACCTTTGCACATACAAATATGCCTGTTTACAAAAAAACAAACATACAATCTGACTATAAAAAGCTAGAAATTATGAAAAATTCCGGCGGTCATGCTTTAATGACATTGCTGAATAAAGACTAAAAATAAAACCGCCTTTCTTTTCTCCCTGCTTTTTCCGGGCAGGGTTTATTTTTCGGGTATTTGCTAAATTCTTTTGTTTAATCTATAATAATTATGGGGTAATCTGCCGAAAAGCGCTGCCCTTTTTATTTATTATCCGCAGAAGACAATGGAATTCCATTTGCAGATCCCTTGATATGAATGATTTACCGCCAGACCTGTTCCAAGATTTGCAAGCTTTCATTGAAACGAAAGATCGGTTTGAATTTCTGCGAGACTGGCTGCTGCGCTGTGGCATCACGGGCCGAAAAATAGAACTGCATGGCCATCGGCATCTTTTAGTGCGCTTCAATCAGCACAATTATTCCCCTTATGAAAAAACAAAAGTTTTCGTGGCCCATTACGACCGTGTGCCCGGCACTCCGGGCGCCAATGACAACAGCGCAGCAGTGTTCCAGCTTTTGTGCCATGCCGGGCGCACATCACAGGCACCCACGCATAATAATTTACAAATTCTTTTTACTGACGGCGAAGAATTGCTGGAAGGTGCACATCCAAATAAACAAGGATCGTATCTTTTATCTATGCTGCTGCGCGAACAGGGTGTGAAGAATTGTCGTTTTTATGTATTTGACATGTGCGGCATTGGAGACACTGTTGCCATTGGCGGGGCCGGTAGTTTGCTCTTGCAGCAAGCCCGCCGGGATGGCCTGATTCCCGCCGCTTTCTATAATTTTGCCATTGGCGAGCTTCAGCAGACTGCGGCGCAGATTCGTGAATTCCAAGGGCGACCGGCTGACTGGATTTACAGTTCATTTTCGGATGATTTAGGTTTGCTCCTGGGGGGATATCCGGCTGCATGTATTTCCGTGCTGCCCACAGCCGAAGCAGCCCTGGCGCATCAAAACTGGCAGGAAGTGATGAAAAATGAAAGTGCCATGATGAGCCTGAAAAAGGGCTATTTAAATCCTAATTTTCAAAAGGTGATTCACGCCATGCTGCCCCAGACATGGAAAACCTGGCATTCCCCCGCCGACAGAATAGAACTTTTGGAAAAACGTGCCTTTGTTTTAATGGAAAATTTCCTCACTTTCCTCACAGAATACTAGAATTTTGTGCCTTAAAATCTTAAGGCACTAGACATTTAGTGGTGATTTTGCTACCATACACAATGGCTGTTTACAGCAGATTTTTTCAGATTGGGGAGCTTATATGGGTATTATTGTTATGCAGGAAATTAAACCGGGTGTATCATTCATTTTGGATGGCCAGCCATTCATTGCATTAAAAAGTGAATTTTCAAAATCCGGCCGAAATGCCGCCGTGATGAAATTAAAAATCCGCAATCTGTTTAATGGGCAAATTATTGAAAGCGTGTATAAAGCCGCAGACAAAGTGGAAGAAATTGTGCTGGACCTGCGCCCCATGCAATTCTCTTATCAGGAAGGAAATAATTATATTTTCATGGATAATGAGACATTTGACCAGGTGGAAGTGTCCAAGGAAGACCTGGGTACAGCCGTGAATTATATCGTGGACAATATGGAATTTGAAATCGGCTTTTATGAAGGCCGCGCCGTGGATGTGCGCCTGCCTATCACTGTCGAGCGCGTGATCACAGAAACAGAGCCCGGCCTGAAAGGCGACACTACCGGGCGCACCCTCAAGCGCGCCAAAATTGAAACAGGATACGAGCTTATGGTGCCTTTATTCTGTGAAAACGGCACAAAAATCAAGATTGATACACGCAATGGTGAGTATCTGGAAAGGGTGAAATAAAACAACAAACTTGACCCTGTGAAACAAATTGTTTTATATTATGAAAAATAGCCGCAGAGCGGCATGGAAAAAACAATCAGAGAGGTATAATCATGACCATAAAGCCATTGGCTGATCGTGTTTTGGTGAGAGTTGAACTGGCTGAAAAGAAAACCGCCGGCGGCATTTTCATCCCCGACACAGCACAGGAAAAAACACAGACGGGGATTGTTGTTTCTATCGGTGACGATGATGACATCAAGGTGTCTCCCAATGACAAGGTAATGTTTAACAAATATGCCGGTTCCCCGGTGAAAATTGATTCCGTTGAGCATCTTATTCTGGAATTTAAAGATATTATCGCGATTATTTCTTAAATTTCCTTCATCACAGAAAGAAAGACCGTGTTTAACACGGTCTTTCTCTTTTGTTAAAGTTCTTTACAAGGGTAACATTTTTTTGTTAGAATAATCTGACAATTCGGCGTCATACCCAAGTGGTAAGGGAGAGGTCTGCAAAACCTTTATGCATGGGTTCGAATCCCATTGGCGCCTGTTTCACAGCCCTCGGATAAAATTATTTTTCAGCCGATATCAGAGCGCAGCGTCTCGAGCATAAAGTTTTCTAATTTCTTTGTCCGCTCCTCAATATCATCCTTACCCCAAGTGCCTTGTTCTACCTTATCACAAATGTCCTTCACATGACGCAGGACGATTAATTCATTTTTATATTCTTTCAGCTTTTCTTTAATAGGTTTATTAGACACGCTGCTGTTGCTAGACTGGGGAATAAGAATTAAATTGCCCAGCGCCTGTAAACAATTTTGCTTAAATTTTTCATCATATTCTTTACCCGCGGGGGGTTTTTGAGGGGCAATATGCTCAAGTGACGGCGTTTTCATATCACAAAAACTGAGATCCGGCAAAGCTTGTTTTGTTTCCGTCTTCCATAAATGATATTCGTATTTATACAAAACATAGCGGGTTACACTTCTTCTGTGATAGGCATTTTTAATAAATTCATCCTTGACAGCGCGCTTATAGTTTTCATCATTCCAATGTTTCCACCAGTCATCATTGTTGATAAACAGGTGGTCTTTAATTGCCCGGGCAATATCAATCCCATCATGCTCGAACATCCAGTTAATTCTTGTGAGTAATTCAGCCCTGGTGGAAATCAGCTTATGGCGAAAAAGTAAATGTTCCAAATTCCGGAACAGCTTAACTTTCTGATCATCAAGAGTGCTGTTTAAATAATCCCGAATAATAAATGGCCGGAATAAGTCTGTGATACCCAGGTAATGCAGAGCCCGGATGGTATGCGACAAGTCTTTATTTTTATTCTCTGTTCCATCCTTAATACATCGCTCGTAAGCCTCGACGGATTGGACAAGCAAATTTGAAAATTTCTCAATATTCTTGACAATATCGTCCTTTTTCAGATCGTTTTTCAAATCGTTTGCAGACTTATCATATCCGAGATTGTTGAAATAAATACGCGCCGTATCACGCAGCAGGCTTTCCTCGTCATAATGATAATGTATTCTTTCCAAAATTTGGTAAATTTTTGTAATTCTGCGCGTTAACTTCTCGATTTGATCCTCTTTGCCCTGCAGATAGAGCTCATACATACACAGTGTCTTGAATTTCTCAAAATTATTAACCGGTTTTCCTCGGTCATTTTCAAAAATGAAACGTCTGACCGTGTCCATTTTATTTTCCATGATCTGTATGGTGCATTCGGTTTCTAAAAGCATTGTATAGACGGTTTCAGGCTCAACTTCTTTACTTTCGATTTTCTTAACAAAATATTGATGCGCCTGCAGGCAGCGGCGCATTGAGGCCGTCTCCGCCTCATCCGGATCTTTCTTCCGGGACAAATCAGCCTCGATGATATCATTTTGAAAAGCGTCTTGCTCATTCTCTCCCGTGGAAAAATTATTCAGATCAACATCCTTTCCGTCTAATAATTTTTGCAGAATATTTAAAATAATCACCATGGTGGTGATACGCTGCTGGCCGTCAACAATACTATATTTCTCATTTTCTTTCTCTAATAAAATATGCCCGATAAAATACCGGGAACTTTTCTGTTCAGAGAAATCCTTAATATCCAGCCAAAACTGCTCATATTGTTTTTCTTCCCAGGAATAAACTCTTTGATAAGGGGGAATAATTAATTTATAACCGTTTAATAATTCTTTGACATTCTTTTTCCCCAGATTTCCTTCAAAACTCATACGAAATACTCCTTTTTCAAAAATTACAGATTGTCAAAGAGTATACCATATTACCCCCCCCCCTACTGCAAGGTTAAACGATAAAAACCGATCAATGATCATCACCGCAACCGGGGAGAGAGGCAGGGGGAAAAGATAAGGCGCGTCAGGATTTTTTTAATAAAGAAGCGATTATTTGGCAAATTTTTCCAGGTCTTTGGCGCTTTCCAGGGTTTTCAAAATTTCCTGATAACTCCTGGGCGAAGTCTCTTTCACGGCGCGCACATCCATCAGCACCACGCGATATTGCCCATCTTGAGGCGAAGCCAAAATAAAAAGATTATCCTGCCTTACGGCAGCAAATTGGCTTTTTGTGCGCAGCAGCTTTGCCTGGGCGGCATTGGCACGAACGGCAGAGAGCTTCCCCGCGAAATTGACGCCCTCTGAATCAGAGCGGAATTGATAAAATACCTGCATGGCACGGCCATCGGCTGTCATAATGACATAACCCTCAGACACCCAGGCGCCCAGCACCGTTTTGCCCACAGAATTAATACGAATATTGCCCCCGGGCTCATTGTTGTATTGAGCGCCATAATTTTGCAAAACCTTGACAACTTCCTTCTTGCTTTGGCCCGGCATGATTAATAAATCTGTATTTTCCTTGGGTCGTGTGCCCGAAAAATAGCTTTTATCAATACTTTCAATCAGGCCTTTCTCTTCTAATGAAGAAAATTGGGCAAATAATTTTCTGTCAATAATACTCAGCAAAAATGAGCCAGACTGAGGGCTGGCATTAACAATTATTTGATTATCATATCCGGCACCATAGCCGTCCTTAAAAGGAATTGGAAAAGGAGAAAGCTTTAAAATAGCCTCTTCCTGTTTTGCGACAGAAGAAAAAAAGTAGCCAATAATCATCACGCGTTTTTGCTTGTCTAATGAAAGCAAAAGCTGTGAAGGCGAGGTGCCATTGACCTTTGCACGCAGATTGGTGATGATGGCAATATCGTCATTATGCATCCTGATTGCAGCGCCCACGGTGCCCACATTGATTTCAATGGCGGAGAGGCTTTCTCCCAATGAAACGGTTAATTCCCGGCTTTGCGCAAAAGACAAATGCGTGAAAAGAATAAATTGTAATAACAGACATATTTTTGCATAAGAACGCGGCATAATGATACCTCTTTTTGTGCAGATTTTTGTTTTGGCTATACTCTTTAATTTTTAAGGGAATTCAAAGAAGTCTTGAAATCTCCCCTCTAATTAGGGTACTATATATTCTCTATGATTATCGCAAAAAAACTGGGAAAAATTGACAATCAACAATGGCTCGCCGCTTTAATTATTATCTTAATGGCCGAGACATTGGCTATTGTCGGCTTTACGTCCAGTATGCCCATCATCCCATTTTATATTCAAACGAAATTCGGGATCACAAATCCTAATGAAGTGAAAATCTGGGACGGTTTATTAAATGCCGTGCCTACATTAATCCTGGCGTTTTTCGCTCCTATTTGGGGCGCTTTGGCCGACAGTCGCGGGCGCAAGGCCATGCTGGTGCGCGCTTTGATCGGCGGGGGATTTTCCATCGGCTTGATGTTTTTTGCCCAGAATATTTATCAGCTTTTTATTCTGCGCATGATACAAGGGGCCACCACCGGCAGCATCGCCGCGGCCAATGTCTTGGTATTAAGTATTGTTCCCTTCCGACATTCAGCTATTTCTTTGGCCATTTTGCAAATAGGTATTTTCATTGGCACGGCATTGGGTCCTCTTTTTGGCGGATGGAGTTTTGACAACTGGGGCGGACAAACCAATTTCCTGGTCAGCGCAACACTTATTCTCACCGGATGTATTACCGTGTTGTTGACCATTAAAGAACCGCCGCTTGACAATAAAGATGCCGCAGGGCATATCAAAAAAATCCGCTGGATTCCAGATTTTTCCATATTAAAAAAACATCATTCCATTACATTTCTCATCTGTGCGATGTTTTTCAGCCAAATGGCCATTGCATTGGTGAATACACAATTAGGACTTTTTGTGGCCGAACTGAATGCTAATCCATCGACGATTGGTTCTGTGACAGGAATGGTCTTTGCCAGCGGGGCGGTCAGTGCCTCTGCCGGGGCTCTATTTTTTGGTTATCTCAGCAAAAAAGTACCCTTGCAAGTATGTTTTATTACCAGCCTGGCTGGCGCTGCGGTGGGATATTTTCCCCAAGCATTCAGCACAAGCTGGCATTTCCTGCTGATGATTAAACTTATCGACAGTTTCTTCATTGGCGGCATTATACCTGTTTTTAATGCGATACTGAATATATTGGCCCCTGAAAAACAGCGCGGTGCAATTTTTGGCATTTCCAGCTCGGTCAGTTTTATGGGTTCGGCATTTGGACCGTTTATTGGATCAGGCATTGCTGTTTCTTTTGGCACATCGGGCAATAGGGTTATCTTCATTTTCGGCACAATCATCCTGGGCGGCATTCTTCTGACAGCATTGGCCAGAAAAACTTATTGGCAGGACCTGAATCGAGAAGTGAAAGAAAAACTGCGCCAGTCTTCTGAAAAAAATCAAAGTAAAGAGGCTGAATCGGAAACACCGCCGATGGCAGATTAACGGCTGGAGTTTTTAAAAGGAATCTTAGGGCACATTTCGTTCAGCGGACAGCTCTGGCAATGCGGCGAAATTGGGCGGCAGATATGCTGGCCAAATCGTACGACTAAATCATTCATGGGTGCCCATAAATCTTGCGGCACAATCTGCATCAATTCTTTTTCTGTTTCTTCGGGTGTTTGTGTTTGCACCCAGCCAAGACGATTGCTGATGCGATGCACATGAATATCCACACAAATCGCCGGAAGCCCATAGGCTCGGCTGAGCACGAAATTCGCTGTCTTCAGGCCCACACCGGGCAGCTTGAACAATTCTTCCTGCGTGCGCGGGGGCTCATCATAATATTCATCATGCACAATCTGGGCAATTTTTTTCAGCTGCTGGGCTTTTCTTTGATAAAATCCACAAGGGAAAATCAGCTGGGCAATGCGCTCAACTGGTGCATTCATCATTTCTTGAGGGGTTGAGATCTCAGCGGCCAGGCGCTGATAGGCAGCCTGGCTGGTTTCGTCTTTTGTTCGAAGCGAAAGCACACAAAAAACCAACCAGCCCCAGGCATTTTGAGGATAATAGCCGCCAAATCCTTCACCTTTAAAATCCAGGTTTAAAGAGATAATGATATTTAAAACTTCACGCGGATCAGGCTTTTTCTGCGATGGTCGGCTCATTTTCATTCACTATAGAGGGCGTATTTTTTTCTGCTGTCCCTTCTTCCACGGGTATGGCTTTCATGGGATATTCCACCGCCCAGTCATAAGCCCGCCAATAGATAGAGGCCGGGGCGGCCAGCTCGACTCTCACTGTATCTTTTTTAGACACCCATCCCCATCGATTATGCACTAAATATCGAAAAACAGGTGATTCCATTGGCTTTTCCCATAAGATATTGCCCAGATTGTCGCTGATTCTCTGTACACAGAAATAATTCCTTGTCCACCACAGGAACCAAATAGGCAATGAATGTATTTCAATAATTTCAATATCCAAATACTTTGCCGAACGCGAAACACCCAGGGTTAAATCCAGCTGCTGGCGGATAGACTGCGGGCCGGCATAAAAATGATATTTTCCCGGATCCTCCTCAGAGAATGAGCCTTCAAACAAAGGCGAACCGCGCAATACATCTCCATCGGCATAAATCCATGACGTGCGTAAATCAGCAAAAATAGCACTGACTATCAGCAAGACAATGACCATCGGAGTGACAAAAAGCTTGGGGTAGAGAAAAACTAAAAATAAAGGGAAAAAAGTACATAAAAAAAATATTGTCGCTGTTTTCACAGGAAATGGATTCTGGAAAGAGACCACGGCCACAAGGACAAAAGAAATGATCATCAGCGCCAGCCATAACAAAATCTTTTTAGCCTTGCGCTTCTCTCTCATTCTCTTAAGAATATTATTTTCAATACTGCTGAGCAGCCAGGAAAAAAATTTTGCGCAACTGAAACTGGCTCCAAACATCCATAAATAGGGATTGATAAAATAATCCACTTCTTCACCCCTGTGAATAATTCTTATTTACACTGATGCAATACTTTCAGATAATACACTCAGCAAATACTGTCCATATTGGCTATTTTTTAATTTATCACAGCGCTTTTCCAGCATTTCCTTGCTCATCCATCCATTTTTAAAGGCAATTTCCTCAATACAAGAAATCTTTATGCCCTGATTTCTTTCCACAGAAGCAATAAAGTTTGCTGCATCGAGCAAATTATCAGGATTTCCCGTATCAAACCACGCAAATCCCCTGCCAAGCAGATGCACCGATAGCTTGCCTTCGCGGATATAGCTATTGTTCAATTCCGTAATTTCCAGCTCGCCGCGGGCGGAAGGCTGCAATCTCTTAGCTCTTTCAACGACCGTTTTATCAAAAAAATAAAGTCCCGGCACTGCATATTTTGATTTTGGCTGTTTGGGTTTTTCTTCAATACCCACGGCTCTGCCTTGTTTATCAAAGACCAAAACTCCATATTCCCGGGGAGAAGGCACAGCATAGCCGAACACTCTGGCTCCATTATGCACTTCCTGCACTGCTTGTTGAAGAATATCTGTCAGGCCATGTCCATAAAAAATATTATCACCCAAAATCAGACATGCGCGCTGCCCGGCAAGAAAATCTTCACCCAAAATAAAGGCTTCGGCAATGCCGCGAGGGGCATTTTGCTGGACATAGGAAAGAGAAAGGCCGAATTCTTGGCCATTGCCAAAAAGTTTCTGATAAAAAGGAAGATGATCTGGGGAGGAAATAATCAAAATTTCCCGCAAGCCCGCCAGCAAAGCCAAAGACAATGAATAATAAATCATTGGCTTATCATAGACAGGCAAAATCTGTTTTGAAAGCGAAAGCGTGCATGGGCCAAGCCGGCTGCCCAGGCCCCCCGCCAGTATAATACACTTCATCGGGCTAATTTAGCACAAATTATCACAGTGAATCAAGAGAAGTTCTAGGCCAGGCGCAGATGCGCCACCAATAACAAGGCATCATCTTCCTTTCTCGAAATCTTAACATTTTGATGCGCATCAAAATGCAATACGTCACCGCTCATAAAACGATATTGATATTTCTTCTGTGAATTTTCCAAAGTGGCACCGGCCTCGCCGGCATAGCACAGCACAATCAATTCATCGCCGGGGCTGTTTAAAATTAATTCCGGCTCTTCATTGCTGAGCTGATAGCGCGTGAATTTCACCAAGTCATCACTGTAACAGCATCCAAGATATTTGCCTGGTGAGACCTTTGTTTCCAGGTCTTGAGTTTTGGGCACGATAAAATAAAGAAATGGATTTTCTTCCTCTTCGCCGGCCAGAGAAAAGCTGTGGCTGTCGGAAAGCTGAAAAAAATCGCCCGGGCCAATAGGTTCTTTTTGTGTTTCATTCACCTCGGCAGTCAATCGGCCGTCTGTGGTGATAATAAATATATTATAGCCCTCCTGCTGATGCTTGGGCAGGCGCTTGCCTTTCTTTAATCTCAGCTTCACCACCTTGATATAGTCATCATGATATAATGTACCAATCATGGGATGGGGCATTATTTTAAACAAACTCATACAAATTATTGTAACACAAGCCCCTGAAAGAATAAAGGCACTGAATTTTATTCCACAACATTGTCCAGTTCGGGTCTCTTTGTCAAAGAGAGAATGGCTGGAATAGAAATCATGGTCAGCAACGTGGAGATCGTCAGGCCGCCAGACACCGCAATGCCCAAAGGCTGAATCACATTGCTTCCATCGCCAATGGCCAAAGCCAGCGGCAACATGCCCAAAACCGTGGTGAGCACAGAAGTGAGAATCGGCGTGATGCGCAGAAGACAGGCATCATAAATAGCCTGCTCTTTCGACACAGATTTAGGCATATGCAGATAAAAATCAACGATCATGATCGAGTTATTCACCGCAATACCGCCTAAGAGAATAATGCCTAAGACAGAATTAATAGACAATGTGGAGCGCCCGACAAACAGCGCAATGGCCGCCCCGGCCACACCCAGGGGCAAGGTGCTGGAGATGATGATGGGCAGGCGATAGCTGTTGAACTGTACAGCCAGAATCAGGAAAATAAACAAAACCGACAACAGCAAGGCCACATTCAGGCTGTTAATAGCCACACGCAGATCTTTCTGAGCATCGACATGGACAATGGCATAGCCGGGCTCCATCTGGAAATTATCCAACACCTCTTTCTGCACACGCTTGGCATAGGCATTCATGGCCACGGGGTTGAACTCGTCTTGGCGCACCATGGCTTTTAAGTTATACACTTCTTGCTGATCTTCCACCAGAATGCTGGCAATGCCTACCTGGGGTTCCGGTTCAAAGAAATGACTCAGCGGAATACCTGTGTTCTTATAAGGTATAAGAATATTCATGGCCTCTTCGCGATTTGTGATGGGCGGATAGCGGAAATTGATGCGGATCTCATCTCCTTGATGATCCATATATAAACGGATGCGCGTTAATGCCACACGTGCAGTGTTCACCACCACATTTTCTTTCAGGTTCAAATAGCTTAATGTCTCGGGTCTGAGCTTCAGGCCCAATTCATTGCTTACCATTGTGGAAGGATCTGTGATGACATATAAATATAAACTTTCTGGCATTTTAGTATTTTTATTAATTCTTTTTTCATTGGTCAGGCGCATAATTTGATCCTGCAGCTGTTCCATATATTCAAGCACTTTGAATCTGTCGGGCCCGGTGATACGCAGATGCAGGGCATAAATCTGGGGCAGGGGCAAAGTGGCAGGGTCGTATTGAGCCACGGAAAAGCTCCAGCCATCGGCACCAAGCTGAGACTCCAGACGTTCTATCATCTCGGGCGTATGCTTTCTTTTGTCTATGGTCAGCACATAATCAGCGCGCGAGCTGCTGGATGTGCCCATAAACATACTGCGCAGATGCTTGCCTAAGATTTCCTGAATTTGCTCTGTGATAGGGTCTAATGCCTCTAAAAAGTCAACCATTTCGGTATAATCCGTATTGCGCGCGGAAAGGCTGATCAAGGCACTTTGCGGGGAAGACACTAATTCTACTTTCAATGTGGAAAAAAGCAGCAGACTGAAAAAAAACAGCCCGGTGATGCCGGCAAGAACCCAAATCTGCCTTTTGCGGGCTTGCTTTCGAAAAAGCAGCCAAAAGAGTATTTTTCCGTAATAATGCTTGACAAAGCCGGTGACAATGGCCGAGTACTGCTCAATTTGGCTAGTGATTTCATGCCATTTTTTCATCCAGGGATGATTTTGTCCAATGGGTTTCTCATTTTCACGGAACAGATAATAATACAGCAGAGGAATCATCGTCAAAGATACAATGAGACTGGTAATCAGCGCAAATACCACTACTTTTGCCAAATCGCCCAGCAGTGCATTGGCCAGGGCCGCCGTGAAAGTCAATGGCAAAAAGACACACACACTGGTCAGCAGGCTGGCAATGATCGACAGCCGCACCTCTTTCACGCTTTCTGTAATCAGCTGGAACAAAGGTACTTTTTTGCCCTTCGCATTTTGCTCTGTGCGGTGGCGATGAATATTCTCCACAATAACAACCGCCGCATCCACTGTCATGCCCACAGCCAAAGCCATACCCGAAAGAGAGATTAAATTGATGGAAACCCCAAAGACCCGCATCAGCACAAATGAATAAATCAGCGACAGCGGCAGCGAAACAATGACAATGACGGCATTTTTAAAAACACCTAAAAAGAGCAATGTCACTGCCACAGCCAAAATGGAACCCTGTAAAATAGAATTCACCAGCCCTGCCAAAGACTGATTGATAAACTGCGCAGGATCTTCCACCACTTCCAGTGAAACTTTGCCGCTGAAAGAAGGCAGAGCCGCCGAGATCTCACGGCGCATATCTTCTGACATTGTGCGGATATTGCCATCGGGCTGAGATGTGGCCCCGATGATGACTGCTGTTTCTCCATTCACGCGATAAACACGTTTTGGCAGACTTTTTTCTATGCTGACATTGGCCACATCTTTCAGGCGAATCGTCTGACTGCCCACGGTGGTGACAATCACATTTTCCAATTCATAAATGTCTTTCATATCAGACAAATAACGCATGGAATATGATGTATTGCCATCACGGAAATTTCCTACCGTGGTGTCTAAATAGCGATCACTAACAGCGTCGATCACTTCCTTGGGCGTCAGATTCATTTTCAGCATCTGCGCCACATCGAAATGCACTTCGCCGGCAACACGCTGTATAGGCACAAACCAAATACTATCTGCAAAACGCACATTACGGTTCAATGTGCCCTGAAGCAGGTTTTTTGCCTCTTGATACAGCTGCTCACTGGTCAATGTGTCTGAATATAAAGCTGCGGTGAAATTACTGCTGCTTTCTGTTTCCGCCCAGATTTCAGGCGTTCTGAAATTATTAATATTGTCATCGGGAAACACAGCCTCGAGACGAGGAGAAATAGCATAAACCTTGTCCTTGGCATCTTGTATATCATAATTCCAAGGGAATTCTATGCTGTAATAAATTTGATTGATGGAATAGCGGGCTGTGATTTTTTCCACATCCTCTATGCTGTCCATAATATTGTCTATGTCCGTGCTATAGCGCGTGTATAAATCGACAGCTGTCTGGCCCGAGCTCTTGACGCGCACCCCAATGCGCGGCTTATTCACCTGGGGATAAAAACTTACAGGGATATTGAAAAAGCTGACAATACCCATGGCAAGGAAAATAAAAATGAAGACCATCGCCGCACGCCGGCGGCGTAGCAGCATTTCTGTTAAATCTGCCATCAGCGTTTTTCCTTCACTCCATCAGTTTTTTTATCTTTAGCTTTCTGCTTTTCTTTCTTCTCTTTTTTAGGCTTTTTGAGCCTGGGGTTTTTCTTCGGGTTTGGGCTTTTCCCCTGTTTCTTCAGA
>JAHHUI010000031.1 GCA_020024055.1 Spirochaetaceae bacterium
ATTTTAAAGAATATGTGAATAAGATAAGAAAAAAAGAATTTAAGGATCTTGTCGAAAGATTTCAGCTTAACGAGTCAAAGGCATATAATTTTATGAAAAATGCTTTTGAAAATGGCAATATGGATTTTAAAGGGGAAGAGCTTCGTGAAATTTTACCCGACAACTGTCGGTCATTTTTTGGCGGTGCCGACGACAATAGTCAAGATATAAAAAATCAGGTGGCCGGCGACTTGCTGGATTTTTTTGAAAAATTTTATTCTATTTCCAGCCGCAGCTTTAATCTTGATGAAGAAATCACTTAATCGTTTTCCATAAATTCTCGTGCTCGTTTAAGGGCATTGTTTATTCTATTTACACGGATAAGGCGCCGGCACAGGTCAGCTGCGTGATAACTGAAAGCTTTTGGATAAATACGATTTTCTGTGGACATGAATTGCGGCTGTTGAATGAAATTTTGGCCTGAAAAAAAGCCCCGGAATCCCGGGGCTTTTGTATTATAAATCTTTCTTGAATAATCCAATCAAGGTACCTGCCACGGTGCTTCCCGCCAAAACTGAAACCAGATATCCGGGCCAATTTTTAATCAAGGGCAAAATAAAAATGCCGCCATGGGGCGCAGGCAATTGGCACCCAAATGCCATAGACAAGCCACCGGCAACGGCTGCTCCTATGATACATGCGGGCAGGATGCGCAAGGGGTCTGCCGCCGCGAATGGAATGGCGCCTTCGGTGATGAAGCTGGCGCCCATAATATAATTCACAGCGCCTGATTTGCGTTCTGGCTCTGTAAATTTTTTCTTGAAAAATGTCGTGGCTAAAGCAATTCCCAAAGGAGGCACCATGCCGCCGGCCATAATGGCTGCATGCGGGGCCAAGTTGCCGGCCTGAATTGCCGCGATGCCAAATGTATAGGCCACTTTATTCACGGGGCCGCCCATGTCCACGGCCATCATCGCAGCCAGGATAATGCCCATCACGATCAGATTGCCTCCCGAAAGGCTGTTTAAATGCCCGGTCAGCCAATTATTCAAGGCCACCACCCAGTCTAAAATCCCCGCCATGATAGAGCCGGTGATGAGCAGGCCCAAAACAGGGAAAATCAAAATGGGTTTTACACCTTCTAAAACTTCAGGCAATTTAGATGTTATCTTTTTCAGGAAAACAGCGACATAGCCACCCAGGAACCCTGCAATCAGGCCGCCCAAAAAACCTGCGCCGCTGTTATTGGCCATCAGGCCGCCAACCATAGCAGGCATGAAGCCGGGGCGATCGCCGATACTCATGCCGATGAAACCAGCCAAAACAGGCACCAGCAGGGCAAAGGCACCGCTTCCGCCGCCCAGGTCCATCAGTAATTTTGCAAAAGGATTGAATGAGGGATCATCGGGATTGGCCGAGTTGATGCCAAACATAAATGAAACAGCGATGAGAATACCGCCGGCGATGACGAAAGGCAGCATATTGGACACACCACTCATCAAGTGACGATAGAATGAACCTTTCACCTGGACAGATTCAGTGTTTTCGCTGCCTCCGCTGTGATGATACACTTTGGCGTCGCCGCTGACAGCCTGTTTCAGCAAAGCCTCGGGGTTTTTAATGGCTGAAGAGACAGGCGCTTGAATCAGTTTTTTGCCTTCAAAGCGCTTCATTTCCACGTTTTTGTCTGCTGCCACGATAATAGTCTGCGCAGCCTCGATATCTTTCTTGGTCAATGCATTTTTAATCCCTGTACTGCCATTGGTTTCCACCTTGATATTGATGCCCATTTCGGCGGCTTTGCTGTTCAGGCTGTCGGCGGCCATGTATGTATGGGCAATACCTGTGGGACAAGCGGTCACGGCCAGCACCTGGGCGCTGCCTTCGGCCACTGTTTTGTTTTCTTTTTCTAAATAGGCATCTTCGTATTGACTGATAGCTTTCAGCACATCTTCAGCATTTTTGGCGCGCAGCAGGGCCATTTTCAATTCTGCGTTCATCAGCATAGTGGTGAGTCTGGAAAGGACATCTAAATGAAAATTCGAGGCGTCTTCTGTGACAGCGATCATAAAGAACAGACGTGAAGGTTTTCCGTCAATAGCCTGATAATCTATTCCGCTTGTGCTCAGGCCAAAGGCCAGGGCTGGCTCTTTCACGGCAGAAGTTTTTGCATGCGGCACGGCCAGGCCATTTTCCGATCCTGTAGAAACCTGTTTTTCTCTGGCCCAGATCGCTTCTTTGAGTTTTTCGCGGTCATTCAATTTGCCTGCTTTATCCAGCATGCCAACTAATTCATCGATAACACCGTCTTTGTCTTTTGCGTCCAATCCTACTTTGATGGTAGATGCTGTGAGCAATTCAGTGATTTTCATAGTAGACTCTCCTCATTTTAATTACAGATTTGTTATTTTTACTTTTTTTCTCACTGATTCAATCATTTCTTTTTCTGCCAAATGGCCGCTGAAGGCTGTTGCCGTGCCGCATGCGGCCGCCAGGCCTAAAGCATCAGAAGAGGATACATTTTTTTCCATATGCGCGGCAATAAAGCCCGCCACCAGTGAATCTCCTGCGCCGATGGTGTTTTGCACTTCACCTTTAGGTGTTTGGGCGTGAAATGCTCCTTCTTTATTCACCAGGATAGCCCCTGCCTCACCCAGGGAAACAATCACATTTTGAATGCCTTTTTCAAAGAGAGCACGCGCAAAGCCCAGATTTGTCTGAATATCCTGCGATTCTTTTTGCCCAACCAATTCTGCCAATTCATGATGATTGGGCTTTATTGCAAAAGGTTTTTTATCAATAATCTGCTCCAGGGCGCTGCCGCTGGTGTCCACAAAAACATCAATACCCTTGGGCTGCAAAAGGGAGAGAATCTGTGCATAGGCATCGGCGGCCAGGCCGCCGGGCAGGCTTCCCGAAAGCACCAGAAAATCACCCTTTTTCAGGGCTGCCATTTTATCCAGCAGAGTGTGCCAGGCCTGCTGTGGAATCTTGGGTGCTGTGCCTGGGATTTCACATTCTCCCTCTTGCCAGTGCAGCTTGGCATTAATGCGGCTGGATTCTTCAATGGAAATGAAATTATTTTCAATATTTGATGATTGCAGAAAATCATGCAGATAAGAACCGGTGAACCCGCCAAAAAAGCCCGTGGCCAAGGAATGATGCCCCAGATTTTTTAAAATGATACTGACATTAATCCCTTTTCCGCCGGCTGTGCACAGTGTTTTTAAAGGCGACATTTTCCCTGCCTGTGGGGGTGATGGCAGCCATATGTGATAATCTATGGCAGGATTCAAAGTCACGGTGTAAATCAATACAAATACCTCACTTATTTAGTCTTTTTCCACAAATTCCAATGCTTGGCTGAGATCTTGAATCAGCATATCCAAGGGTTCCAGGCCGATGGAAACGCGCACCAGGTGTTTATTTGGTGAGGCTGACTGATCACAGGGGCATTGCTTATTCTGTTTGCACAGATAGGGTGCAATCACCATGCTTTCAAAGCCGCCCCAGCTCAGGCCCCGATGGAAATATTTAAGCCTGTCAATAAATCCTTTGACATACAGGCATTTTTTTGTATCTAAAACAAAGCTAAAAACACCCGCATAGCCTGTCAACTGTTTGCCGAAAAAAGCTTCTTCGGCGTTGTTGAGCGCAGGGTGATGCACACAGCGTACTTTGGAGTGTTCATGCAGAAACTGTGCAATCTGCAAGGCGTTTTTTTCATGTTCTTTCAGACGCACGGGCAAAGTGCGCAGCCCGCGCAGGGCCAAATAGGCCACAAAAGGAGACAGCACGGCCCCTTGCAGCATATATCCTGTGGAAAATATTTTGCGCATCATTTCGGCCGAACAGACCAGAGCCCCGGCTAGAAAGTCGCTGTGTCCGCTGACATATTTTGTCAATGAATGTGCGACAATATCTACGCCCATCAGCAGCGGTTTCTGAAATAAAGGTGTGGCCCAGGTATTGTCCATCATGGTTAAAATGCCATGCTCTCTGGCCAGTGCAGTGATAGCTGTGATGTCCACCTGGGTGAACAAAGTGGAAGCGGGGCTTTCAAAATAGATGAGCTTGGTATTCGAACGAATGGCCTCACGAATGGCATCAATGGTGAAGTTTTCGCGCAGATAGGTCAGTGAGATTTGATGGCTGGCTGCATGCTCTAAATATTCAATGGTGCGGTCATAAATATTGTTCACTGCAATGACATGATCACCTGCGTTTAAAATAGCAAACAGCGCTGCGGTGATGGCGCCCATGCCCGAGGCGAAACAGCGAGCTTTTTCTCCGCGTTCCAGCTGGGCCAGTTTTTTTTCCAAAGCCGCCACAGTGGGATTATTTCCCCGAGAATACACCACATTGTCGCATTCATTGCGCAATGCCTGGCTGAAGGATTCATGCGAGTCAAAAGAAAAAAAGCTGGACATCACGATCGGTGGATTCACCGAGCCGCCATAATGGGTGCCTGAGTCAATAGAGTTCAGGCAAATGCCTGCGTCGTATTCCCATTCTTTTTTTATTTTCGCGGATATTTGATCCATGGTTGTTATACTCTTTTCATGGTGAAGAATTAACTGTAAAAGTCTTGAAAAAAACTACAAAGTGGTTAATACTATCATTGGTGTAAAAATAAGATCAAGAATAGAGACTTATTTTTAAGAAATTTGAATATTCTGCGAGGCAGCGGATGCAGGATTTACCTGTTGTAGAAAGGCAGCATCTGACGGATTTCTGTCAGCAAGTGTTGCAAAAATTTGATATTAGCCGCGATTCTGCACGAAGTACGGCAGAGGTGCTGGTATCTGCCGATGCACGCGGGGTGCCAAGCCATGGCGTCTCGCATTTAAGCCGACATATTGCTGATATTCAAGCTTCATTGACGCATGCAAATGCGCAAATGGAATGTTTGTCTGATTTGCCTGCTGTTGCGCTGTATGATGCGCATTTTGGCCTTGGTGCGGCCAGTTCGCAATTTGCCATGCAAAAAGCGATGGACAAAGCCCGCCAATGCGGCGTGGGTGTCATTTCTGTGAAAAACAGCTGTCATCACGGCATCAGTGCTTATTATGCGATGATGGCGATGCAAAATAATATGATAGGCCTGGCTTTGACAAACACCGCGGCCTTGGGTGTGCCGACATTTGGCCTTGAAGCCAGATTTGGAACAAATCCCATTGCTTTTGCTGCGCCTTCTTCTACAGAGATTCCATTTGTTTTGGATATGTCCACCACAGTGGTGACGCGCGGAGCGATCGAGATTTGCCATAAAACTTCCCAGCCTATTCTGGAAGGCTGGGCTGTGGACAAGGATGGCAATTCTCCCCAGTCGCCGCTGGAATTTCTGAATGATCTGCTCAATCTTGAAGGAGGATTGTTGCCCCTGGGGGGAGAGGGCGTCTCGCATGGTGGGCATAAGGGATATGGCCTGGCGGTCATGGTGGATATTCTGTGCGCCGTGCTTTCGGGGGGAAAATTTGGAATCCAAGTGCGCGACACAAAAGAAACGGCTGCCAGCGTGAGCCATTTTTTCCTGGCGTTGAATATTGAAGCTTTTCGCCCTGTGAATGAATTTTGCCGTGATATGGATTTGTTATTATCCACATTGAAGAAAACCAAACCCCAAAAAGGCGTGGAAAAAGTGATCTATGCCGGACTGCAGGCCTATGAATTAGAACAGCAGGCAAATAAAAATGGCGTGCCTGTTTTGCCTCAAGTCTTGAATGAATTGCTGCAAATTGGTAAAAATTTAAATATCACACTAAATTATTCATAAGATTTTCTTGGCGCATATGATTATATTTGCGTGAATTTAGTACATCGGGAGTGTTAAAAATGAAGAATATAACAAAAGCTTTCTCTATTTTTAGCATCATAATATTCTTATTATTTTCCTGTAAAACAGCTCCCTCAACTGCGGAGCTGAACGGGGTGCTGCGCGGCAATGTGCGCTATTTAGAACGTATTGCTTTGCCCGGCGATTTTTGGCTGGAAGTTCAGCTGGTGGAAATGAAGCCTGACGGCAGTGCCGGTTCTATTTTGGCCCGGGCCATGACAGAAAAGCCCACACGTGTGATCCCTGTTCCTTTTATGATGCGATACAGCCCCAAGGCCGTGACCCCCGGCTCAAAGAAATATGGCCTGATTGCCAGTATTTATGTGGGTAAGCAATTATGGTTCATGAATGAGAAACCCTATCTTGTTTTCCAGGGCAAGGATGATCAAATTGATATTATTGCGCAGCGTGTTGTGCAGTGAGCGCGCGCTATAGCCTGGGCGAGCCGATTGCCGCGCTGGCCACGCCGCATGGGCAGTCGGCTTTATGTATTTTAAGGCTTTCAGGAGAAGGTATCTGCGCATCTGCGCATCAGTTTTTTTCCGCCGCTTCGCGCTTGTCTCCCCAGGGCATGACATATGGATATTTTCTGGATGAAGAAGGCCGAGCGATGGATGAGGTGATGGTGGCGTCTTTTCCTTGCCCGCGCAGCTATACAGGCGAGGATGTACTGGAAATCTATGCCCATGGCAATATGTATCTGGCCCGCAGTTTGCTCGATCGCCTGTTTCGTCTGGGCTATCGTGCTGCATTGCCGGGGGAATTTACCTATCGGGCGGTGCTTCTGGGTAAGATGGATATGATTAAGGCCGAAGCTGTGCATGAGCTCATCTGTGCGCACAGCAGCGCCGGCATGGATCATGCGCTTTCTCGTCTGCGGGGTGATTTATCCCATCTTCTTCAGCCAATCTATCAGCGTCTGCTGGAAATTTCTTCTTTTTTACGTATGCATTTGGATTATCCCGAAGATGAAATTGAGGCTTTGCCATATTTTGATCTCTCTCTTGAGAAAGAGCGACTGGAAAATTTGCTGCATCATTCACGCAATTTAGAACGCTGGACTGATGGGGCCGTTGTGGTGATTGCCGGCAGCCCCAATGTGGGCAAAAGCTCGCTGTTCAATTTGCTTTTGCAGCAGGATCGTGCCCTGGTTTCTGATGTCGCAGGAACCACGCGTGATTATTTAGAGGCCGATATTCAGCTGGGTGGATTTCCCATTCGCCTGATCGATACGGCAGGGCTGCATGCCAGCGAGGATAAAATTGAGGCTTTGGGCATACAGAAAAGTGTAGATTTACTGCACAAAGCAGATTTAATCATTCATGTGACGGATATTCGTGGAGAGGGCAATTTGCCTGAATTGGCTGCGCATCAGGAAAAGGTGCTGCGCGTGATGAACAAGACTGATTTGGGTGATGCCCCGGCAGGGTATTTGGCCATTTCCGTGCTGCGTCATCAGGGCATTGAAGAGCTGAGGCAGCATATATTAGCTATGTTGGATTTCCAGGCTGTGGGCCAAGGCAATGAAGCATTGATGCTTGGTTCAGTTCGGCAAAAGAAATTATGCGCAGATGCCCTGGAGTATTTGTGTGCTTTTATGGATATTCAAGAGCAAGGCGACCTGGATGCCATGGCATTTCATATGCAGCAGGCAGGCACTGCTTTGGCCGATCTGCTGGGCAAAAACCTTCATGATGAAGTCAATGCGGCTATGTTTTCTGGGTTTTGCCTGGGCAAATGAAATTTTAAAACAAGGCTAATTGTCCGGTTTCTTCGTCTTTAATCACATTCTTCTGGGGTATTTTCTGTGCAGCGGGGTCTTGCCCGGCAAATAAATAAGATAAACATGAAATATGACCTATATCTTCTCTCAAGCTCAGATCGAGTGTCTTTAAATCACTGAGAATCATCAATGAATATTTTGCCCTGGTGATCGCTGTGAAAAGCAGCGCGCGGCTCATCAGCATCTCGCAATGATCAGGCAAGATAATGATGACATGGTCAAATTCAGAGCCCTGGCTTTTATGGATTGTCATGGCATAGCAGGGTTCAATGCAGTTGAAAAGAATGTTCAAAGGAATTGTTCTGTATCCGCTGCCGCCGGTACGGCGAAAACAACATAAAAGCTGATTTTGAATTTGCAGCAAAATGCCTCGCTCGCCATTGGTCAGCTGATACTCGTCCATATTTTTGCGCACCATGATGGGCATGCCATGCGAAAATGTGCCCGGCGCATGTTTGGGCGAGAGCGCATGATTGAGGGCCTCGACGCTCAAGGGGTGATTGTCTTTGCGTGCACAAAGAATACATAAGGAATCAAAAAATTGAAAGAATTTTTCCAACAGCTCTCTTTCGCTGCTGTCCTTGGTCATCTCATCGGGCCTGAGGGCAAAGCTTTGGGTCAAGAGGGAAGAGGCCTGGGCATATTGTTTCTTCAGCCATGCGATGATCTGTCCCACAGAGAGAGGCTGGGTGTTGATAATTCCGGTGACATTATGCCCTGCCGCAGGCGGCAGAGAGGGAAGCAGAAAACGATGAAAATCCGCACTGCGGCCGCTTTGGGCCAAGCGGGCCAGCTCGTCAATGTCCTGATTCAAAGATCGCCTGGAGCCTTGCAATTCCACAATATGATCTTTGAGAAGATGCCCGCCGGCGCTGCGCATGCGCAGCATATCAGCCAGCACTGCACCCAATTCCACGCTAGGCAGCTGATTCGGATCGCCAATTAAAATCAATTTTGTTTTTACCGGCAATGCCTGAAGCAGACGGTGGAATAGATTTAAATCAATCATGCTCGCTTCATCCACAGCCACAATATCTGCATACAGCAGCTGGGGGGGCCTGCTGTGCAATGTGTCCATGTGATAATGCAGCAGGCTGTGCAAAGTCTGTCCTTCTTGCGGTATTTCTTCCAGACCTTTCAGGTTTTCATTTTTATGCAGGCTTTCTATCATGCGCGCCTGGGCTCTGCCCGTGGGGGCCGCCAGGATGATTTTCAAGGACTGATTTGGACGCATTTGTCGGGCTTTAGAGATAAGTGATTTTAAAATAGCCGCCAATGTAAATGTTTTTCCCGACCCAGGTCCCCCTGTCAAAAGCAGAAAATTGCTATTGTGAATAATGCCCAGCGCGCGCGCGAGGGCAGGATTTTCTTCTGTGAGCTGTTTTTCTATTTCCGATGCGGATAAAGAAAGCCCCAGATGATCAGCACCCATATTGGGAAGAAACTGTGTGGAAAATAATTGCCAGAATTGATGCTCGAGAAGATAATTCCTGCGCAGGTATAAAAAGCGTTCACCCACGCGAATGACGGGCACCGCATCCAGGGGGTCGTGGCTGATAAAGTCTGCATTGTCCAATACGGCAGGATAATGGCAAAGAATAGATTCAATTAATTCTTCGCCCGGCTGTTCTGGGGGAAGCCACAGACGCAATGACGAAGGCAGCAAGGCCAAATCACACAGCATAGATCCCGCCTTTTCCATTTGCAGCAAATGGATCAGCAGCCATACAGCCGCCTGTGCGGCATCTTCATGGGCAAAGGGGGTTTTTATGGCATAAAAAGTATGCTCCGTGATAAAAAGAATATCAGCGGAAACTTCAAAGACTGCCGCTTTCTTTTTCCAGGAGTCAGTATTCAACATAAAAAAGCCAGATAAAATTAATTCTTTTCTACAGAAAATAATTTAACTAATTCAGCATTATTTTTTGCCGCGATGAGGCTTTGGCAAAAAGATTTATTTCTGGTTAATTTAGCAATTTCACTCAGGGCTTCAATATGGGCCGAGGCATATTCGGGATTGGCCAGGATAAGGAAGAAAATCTTCACCGGCTTGCCGTCCAGGCTGTCGAAGTTGATTCCCGAAGGGGCAATGCCCACAGCAATGGCCACGCTGTCTACGGTGTCTGTTTTTGCATGGGGAATGGCGATCTCGTCGCCCAGGCCAGTGCTGCCCAGCTGTTCACGATTATTCACAGCCAGACATGCTGCGTCCAGATTTCTGACCAGGCCGGCTTCTTTCAAAATCATCACAAGCTCGCGGACAACAGCCGGTTTTTCCGTCGATTTAAGAGGTGTGCATACGGTAGAAGCGTTGATTTTTTCTAATATAGACATAATTTATAAAACTCCTTTTTATTCTATTTTAGACAGAATCAAACAATTTCTCAACTCTAAAAGGATCTTTTACAATCATCACAGAGCAGGGAACCGTGTACACAAGATGTTCTGTCTCGCTGTAAAAAGCATCGGCACGGCTGCGGAAATGAGGCAACTCACCAACAATAAAATACATAATATTTTCTCTTGTTATGAGATCAATAATTGATTTTTTTGTGTCTGCCTGCCCAGAGAAGACCATTGTCTGGGCCAGCACATTTTTTTCCTGGGCCAGGCGCTGAAACTGCCTTTCGTGTTTTTGCGCGTCTTTTTGCAGATCTTTAAGATATTCTTCTTTTTCCTGGGGCAAAAGAATATGATGATGCATCAATTCATCCAGGGTAGCATCTTTTACCACACATACGCCTATGACTTCCATATGATATTTTTTGGCCAGATAAATAGCATATTGCGAGGCAGTGTAAGAATTGTCGCTTCCGTCCAGGTAAACCAAGACTTTGAGGGATTCTACCATGATTTGCCCTCCTTAGATTCTAAGAATTTTTTCACGTTTTTCATTAAGATCAACATGTCCCGTTCGCTTTCTTCCAGGCGGCTTTCAATATTGGTGATAAGTCTCTTGGCCGTAGGGATGCTGATCTTTTCCAAAGCATTGACCCTGCGGATGGTTTTTTTAATCTCTGCCGCCAGGCGCATAATACTTATTTTGAGCTCTGCCAGCTTTCCTGTCAAGTTTAAAGCATTCTGTAATGCTTCAATAGCCAGGTCTGTGTTATATGTGGCGCCCACAGAGCTGTAATGCGGCTTGTGGCTCTCGAAATGAGTCTCCACAACGGGAATACTGACGCCCATGACTTTTCTTGAGCGGATATTGATTTGATTTTCCGTATTCACGCACAAAGCCAGCTGCAGGGTGTGCAGGCGCCCGCTTTCCAGGATGGTCTGCCGCAGGGCCCGATAAGCAATATTGAGCGCCTGCTGGGTTTTATTTTCAAATCCTGTGGCCTGATTGATCAGATTCATCAATTCCATCACAAGAATATTGCGTTTTTGATCCAGCAGATTATATCCCAAAGAGGCAAAGGCCAGCTCGTCTTTGACAATGCGCAGATTATTTTTTGTCGGGGGAAGATTTTGGTCAGCCATAATATTTGTCCAATTCCTCTACGAATACGCGGGTGAGTTCTTCTTTTGGAAGAATCCGCAGCAATTTCCAGCCCAGGTCTAAAGTCTCTTCAATAGAGCGATTTTCCTGCATGCCTTGATTGACAAATTCTTTTTCAAAACTGTTGCCGAATTCCAGATACTTGCGATCCAGTTCAGACATTTCTTCTTCGCCAATGACACCAGCAAGATTGCGGATTTCTTTGACATAGCTGTAGCTGGCAAAGAGCTGGCTGGCCAGATGCGGATGATCTTCACGTGTCATGCCTTCGCCAATGCCATCTTTCATCAGGCGCGAAAGGCTGGCCAAGGCCTGGATGGGCGGATAGTAATTCTGGCTGTTCAATCCTCGGTCGAAGACAATCTGTCCTTCGGTGATATAGCCTGTCAGGTCGGCAATCGGATGGGTGATATCGTCATTGGGCATGGTGAGAATGGGCAGCTGGGTGATCGAGCCGGGCGCATTGTTCAATATGCCCGCGCGCTCATACAGCTCGGCCAGGTCGGAATACATATAGCCGGGATAGCCCTTGCGGCTGGGAATCTCATTGCGCAGGGTCGAAATCTCACGCAGGCTTTCGCAGTAGTTGCTCATGTCTGTCATAATCACCAGCACATGCATGCCGCATGTATAGGCCAAATGCTCGGCCAAAGTCAGCGCGCAGCGCGGCGTGACTGTTCTTTCAATGGAAGGATCATCGGCCAGGCTGAGGAACAGCGCAACATTGTTCAATACGCCGCTTTCTTCGAAGCTGCGCACAAAAAATTGGGCCACATCATATTTCACGCCCATGGCTGCAAACACCACACAGAATTCGCCTTTATCCTCGGTATTGCCGCGAATTTTTGCCTGGCGTGCAATCTGTGCCGCTAATTCATTATGAGCCAGGCCGTTCATCGAAAAAATGGGCAACTTTTGCCCGCGAATAAGAGTATTCATGCCGTCGATCAGCGAAATACCGGTTTGGATAAAATCACGCGGATATTTGCGGCTGACCGGATTGATGGGCAAGCCATTCACGTTTAAATAATCCTCGCCTGCCGGCTGAGGGCCGCCATCAATGGGTTTGCCCAGGCCGTTGAACACACGCCCAAGCATTTCTTTGCTCACCGGCAATGTCAGCGGCTTGCCCATAAAGCGTACCCGCGTATCGGGCAGATTCAGGCCGTCTGTCTGTTCAAACATCTGAATCACCACGGCATCTTCAGAAGAATCAAGCACCTTGCCCAGACGCAGATTGCCCTGGCGATCCAGGCATTCCACCAATTCATCTGCCCCCACCGGATGTGTTTTTTCCACCATCACCAGCGGGCCGTTGATGGCCTGGACGCCGACATATTCCCTTCCTGAGAGAAGATTTTTGTGCAATATTTCACGCTGTGCAATTTTAGCCATTTCTCGCCTCCAATTTGGCAATGCTTGTGTCTAGCTTGGTCGCAATATCATCCAATGCACCAAGGTTGTCATTCGCCACGCGCAGCCGCGCACGCGCAATGTCTTGCACAGCTTCCAGGCGCTTAATCTGGGTCAAAGGCACGTTGCCCTTGATAGCTTGTGTGCCTCGCTGCCAATAGAATGTGATTAAAGAGAGCATCTTAGCCTGTTTTTCCGGGGGCGAAAAAGCATCAATTTTGTCAAAAGCATTTTGTTGCAGAAAAGCATTTTTAAACAATGTACACACTTCCAGCACAAAGCGCTGACTTTCGGGCAGGGCATCAGGGCCCACCAATTTGGCAATCTGCTGCAGCTTGGTCTCTCTTTGCAGCAAATCAGTCATAATTTTAATATTCACTGTCCAGTCGGCGCCCACTTTTGTTTCCCACCAGGCCTGCAATTCGCTGCGATATTCGCTGTAGCTTTCCAGCCAGCTGATGGAGGGGAAATGCCGCGCATAGGCCAATTGACGATCCAAAGCCCAGAATGCACGCACAAAACGCTTGGTATTTTGTGTCACCGGTTCGGAAAAGTCACCCCCCGGAGGCGAGACAGCCCCAATAATAGTGACCGAGCCGTCGGCATCGCTCAGCGTTTTGCAATAGCCTGCGCGTTCATAAAACCCCGCAATGCGCGAAGGCAGATAAGCAGGAAATCCTTCTTCAGCCGGCATTTCTTCCATGCGGCCGCTCAGCTCGCGCATCGCCTCGGCCCAGCGGCTGGTCGAGTCGGCCATGATAGCCACATGGTAGCCCATGTCGCGATAATATTCCGCCAATGTCGCGCCTGTATACACGCTCGCCTCGCGCGCCGAGACGGGCATATTCGATGTATTGGCCACCAAAATGGTGCGCTCCATCAGGCTGCGCCCTGTGTACGGGTCAATCAGATGCGGAAATTCATTCAAAACATCTGTCATCTCATTGCCGCGCTCGCCGCAACCAATATACACAATCAAGTCTGCATCACACCATTTGGCAATGGCATGCTGCGTCATGGTTTTTCCCGCGCCAAAAGGCCCCGGCAAAGCCACAGTGCCTCCCTTGGCCAGGGGAAAAAGAGTATCAATGACTCTTTGGCCGGTGATCAGCGGAATATCGGGCGCCAGGCGTGCCTTTGTCGGGCGCGGATGGCGAATAGACCAGCGCTGCGCCATCCGCACTTCATATGAATCTCCCGCAGGGGTCTTCACTTTGGCAATCACATCCTGCACGGTATAGTCCCCCTTGGGGGCAATACTTTCTATTGTGCCTGCCTGGCTGTCTGGCGCAAGCATGATACGATGTTCAATATGCAAAGTTTCCTGCACAGTGCCAATCACCATACCCGCCTGCACTCCATCACCTTGCTTCATCACGGGCATGAATGTCCATTTTTTTTCCTGATCGATGGCGCTGGCCTGAATGCCGCGGCCAATGAAATTGCCCGAAATCTCTTCCAATTTG
>JAHHUI010000032.1 GCA_020024055.1 Spirochaetaceae bacterium
GTAAATAAATAGGCAGGCACAGGCCCAATGTCATAATCAGCGGACGAAGGAAAAAGAGCCAGCTGCTGTGCTGGCGATTTTTCCAGCGATACAGCACACGGGCCAGGTATAAAGCCAATGTTAATTTAGCCAATTCACTGGGCTGGAATGTCACCGAGCCAATATGTATCCAGCGGCTTCCTCCGCGGATGCTTCCGAAAATGCCTGTTAAAGGCAGAATATTCAGGCCCACAGTCAGCACCCAGAGCCAGGGCGTGATATTATAGAAAAATTCCAGATGCATGCCCGCCGCCAGGAACATGATGGACAGGCCCACCATAGCCCACAGCAGCTGTCGCCCGATGAAATAATATAAAGGCACATCCTGCGAGAAATTTTGGCTGGAAAACTGATAATATGCGCTGAAGCAGAACACCAGCCCCGCCCCCAGCAAAGAAAGAATGATAAAGAACAAAGCGGGGTCGAACATCGAACGTGTGGAATCTAAGGCCATGCTTTCTGACAAAGGCATATGCCGGCGTTGCTGATTGAATGCATGAGGTATTGTATTGTCGCCTTTAATAATGCGTGTCGCCACTTTGTAACCTTTGCCCCTTAATTAATTTTCAGCGTGCTCAGCGCAATTAATGAGAATAAACTGCCTAAAATCCAAAATCTGGTCACCACCTTTGTCTCGGCCCAGCCTTTTTGCTCATAATGATGATGCAGCGGTGCCATCAGGAAAACTCTGCGGCCTTCTCCGTATTTTTTCTTTGGATAGCGGAAATACAGTACCTGTATGATGACAGACAATGTTTCCATCACAAAGACGCCGCCAATGATAATAAGCAGCAGCTCACGTTTAAGCATCATGGCCAAAAGGCCCAGCACCCCGCCAAAGGACAAACTGCCCGTATCGCCCATAAAAACTTCCGCCGGATGGGAATTGTACCAAAGAAAGCCGATGCATGAGCCCAAGATAGCCATGATAGGCACAGTCAGCTCGCTGGCCTCGGGAATATAGGGAATATGCAGATAGCTGGCAAAGAAGGAATGTCCGCTGACATAGGCAATAATGGCAAATGTGCCAAAAGCCCAGATAAGCAGGCCCGTGAGCAGTCCGTCCAGTCCGTCGGTTAAATTGGCGGCATTGCTGGTGCCCACCAAAAGAATGATGCCGAAAGGAATGTAAAACCATCCTAAATCCACAGCCAAAGACTTGAGCATGGGGATGTAGATCAGACTGATTTCCTGCACGCCGAATTCCACCGGGCCGTCTAATTTCAGCACTTTATAAAATTCAGAGCTGCGCATGAACAGCAGAAAAGTTAAAATGGTGGAAATAATAATCTGGCCGCCGCTTTTAATGCGCGCCGAGACACCATCAGAATTGCGTTTTTTAATTTTTAAATAATCATCGGTGAAGCCCAAAGCGCCAAATGCCAGCAGGGCAAAAAGCAGCACCCATGTGTAATAGCTGGTGAAATTCTGCCACAACAGTGTGGAGATGACAACGCTGATAATCATTAAAAGCCCGCCCATGGTGGGTGTGCCCTGCTTGGATAAATGAGTGCTGGGCCCATCTTCACGCACGCTTTGGCCGAATTTCATACGCGTGAGCAGCCTGATGATATGTGGCCCGGCAAAATAGCTGATGAGCAAGGCCGTCACCGCTGCATAAATTGCACGGAATGTAATATATTGAAATATGTTAAAAACTGAATCATACTCCACAAGCGGATATAAAAACCAATTAAACAACAGACACCTCCCTTTTCCCGCCCGGCCACAAAAACCCACAATTTTCCAAAGACTGTATCAGTCGTTCCAGGCCCATGCTGTGACTGCCCTTAATCAGAAGCAAATCATCGTCTTTAAGAAAATTAATCAATGCCATTTCTGCCTGTTCATATGTGGAACAAGGGAAAATCTGTCCAAGATAGCCTATTTCTCTCAGGCGCATTTCCAGGCTTTTCATACGCACGCCCAAAAGAAAGACAGCATCCAGCCCTGCTTCGATGATAGACGAGGCTAGACTGGCATGAATCTCATTCGATTCAGGCCCAAGCTCTCTCATTTCGCCCAGCATGGCAATTTTCCTGGCATAGCGCAAAGGCGCCATCAAAGCCAAGGCCGCACGCATACTCTCGGGGCTGGCATTATAACAATCGTTGAACACCGTGATGCGCCCGTGAATCACCTCGCTACGGCTGCTCAGAGGCCGAATTTGTTCCAGCCCCGCTTTGATAACATAGGGCTTGATGCCAATTTGATATGCCACTTCAATCGCCAGCAGGGCATTGTTCAAATTATGCCGCCCGGCCAAGGTGAAACGAATTTTGCAGTTGTGATAATAAATAATCCAGCCATCCAGGCCCATGTCCTGCGCATGCTCAAATCGCTTGAGCGTGCTGGCCGAGCAAAACACCACCCGAGAGCGTACATTCTCGGCCAAAAGCGAAGCAAATTGGTCTTTCTGTGGGATAAATGCCACATCGCGAGGACCCAAAAGATCAAAGATATGCCGTTTTTCCAGGGCAATCGCTTCCTTAGAGCCCAGGCGCCCCACATGCGCCGTGCCAATATTGGTGATCACGGCATAATTGGGCGGGAAAACCTGCACCAGCTCTTCAATCTCACCGGCGCGATTTGTGCCCATTTCCAAGACAGCATACTTATGATGCGCCTTGATATTGAAGCAGGAAAGGGGCAGACCCGTCTCGCTGTTCAAATTGCCAATGGTGGCTACTGTCTCGCCTTTTTCGCTGAGAATAGAGTACAGCAGTTCTTTCAATGTGGTTTTTCCCGCCGATCCTGTAATGGCAATTTTGACAAGATGTGGAAATCTCTGCACGTAGCTTTGTGCCAATTTCTGCAAAGCATGAACAGCATTGGGCACCAGAAACAGGGCCGCCTTGTAAATATTGGCTAATTCTTTATATTCTATTGCTTTATAAGACTGTTCAGGTGTTTGAAGAATAGCAATATTTGCCCCTTTCTGCAGGGCTTGCTCCAGGAAATCTGCCCCGTTCACTCTCTCGCCCAAAATGCCGATGAACAGTGTTCTATAGCTGCAGGCACGGCTGTCCAGGGCCACACGATCTGTTTCCTGGTCCATATGAGTCCCTACATTTTGCTCTTTCAAAATGCTTGCAACTTGATCAACGTGGAATAGCATTAATTACCCTCCGGGACAGAAGGATAAATCAGCACTACATGAGAAGGGGCGATATAGCTGAGCTGCCATTCGGGATGCTTGCGAATCAGCGAAAGGATATGCGGTGGCGATTCCAATTCATTAATGCGCACAAAGAGGCGTTTATTTTCCTGATAAATTTCGTTTTGGCGTTCTTCCAGTTTCAAAATGGCGCCGCGCTGCTGATGATACATCCAGCTTTGATGCACATTCACCCAGGCCACAATGAAAAGAGAGAGGATAAGCAATGTGCCAATAATCAGTGTTTTGCCTTGATTATACATGCCGGTCCTCCTTTTTTTGTATCACGCGCAGCCTGGCCGAACGCGACGCCGGGTTTTCTTCAATCTCTGTTTGTGTGGGGGCTGTGCCTCGCGGGTTCACCAAGGTGCCCAGCGGCCCCTGGCAGGTGCATCGCATCTGTGTCGGCAGGCAGTGACAGCTTTTGCTCAGGTCTCTGAAATAATTTTTCACCAGGCGATCTTCCAGACTGTGAAAGCTGATGATGCCCAGTTTGCCGCTGCCGGCGAGCAAATTGAAAGCCAAGGGCAATGCCCTTTCCAAATGGGAAAGCTCTTGGTTCACAAAAATGCGCAAGGCCTGGAATATCTTTGTGGCCGGATGAATACGATAATACTGCTTTTTAGAGTTGGCATAGATCAAGTCACCCAGCTGTCGGGCTGTGTGAATGGGTCTGTTATTCACAATAGCACAAGCCATACGATATCCCTCCTTTTCGTCTGCATATTTTCTAAACAAGCCCGCCAGGTCTTTTTCGCTCCATGAGTTTACAATTTCCTGTGCGCTGATGCCCTGATGCGATAAGCGCATATCCAGCGGGGTGTCATCCTGAAAAGAGAAACCGCGTGCGCTGGCAAGGAAATGGAACATAGAGAGCCCTAAATCTAAAAAAATGACCTGTGGTCTTTCCCCCTTATAATTT
This sequence comes from Spirochaetaceae bacterium, assembly GCA_020024055.1. Classification (GTDB taxonomy): domain Bacteria; phylum Spirochaetota; class Spirochaetia; order WRBN01; family WRBN01; genus JAHHUI01. The sequence goes on from JAHHUI010000032.1 coordinate 4,119, forward strand.
TCTAAAAAGTCGTCGAACCATCCTAAATGATAGGAGACTCTTTTGCCAAAGACATCAAGTTTTTGCCTTGCGCGGCCGATCATTTGATTATCGGCATCATTCACCGCAGCAATGGCATTTGGCCAGGCCTGCAGCATGGCGGCCGTATGGCCTCCTTCTCCTAGGGTGCCATCTATAAAAACAAAGCTTGCCTCGGTATTTTCCGGAGCCAGCAATTCTACAGTTTCCGCTTTTAAAACGGAATAATGCCCCTGATATTTCTCAGTTGCATTTGTCATTCAAAATTTTTCCCGCGCGTTTGAAGGCATCTTCTAGGCGGTCATTTGTTGCACGGTCATATTCTTCATACAATGCCGCATCCCAAATCTCAATATATGTGCCCAAGCCGATCAAATAGCAATCTTTTTGTAAATGTGCCATCTGCATCAGGCTGGGGCTCAGCTTGATACGCCCGGCGGCATCTACGGGAATTTCCTGGGCCGGGGCCAATATTCTGCGCTGAATCATGCGGCTGTCGGGATCAAAGATCGACAGCCCTACCGAGGCCTGCTGGGCAAATTTCTCCCATTCACTGGTGGGAAAAAGCCACAGACATTCTTCCACCCCCCGTGTCAGAGTCAGGGGACAGTCGGCCAAGGCTTCACGCAGCTTGATCGGCAGGAGAATTCGGCCTTTATCGTCTATGGTATTTAGTGAATGGATATTTAACCCATATTCTCCCACGATTTCCCCCAATCTCCCACCCACAGTATAAAGATCTTTATGTCTTCTGTCAAAAGGGTCGATAAAGAAAAATTGAAATTTATTAAACTTTTTGCGTGGTCAATGCCGTTGTCTGTAGCAGACCTTCATAAGATTTAGGTGATCCTGCCCTCAGCAGGTTTGAAATTCAGATATTTCCCGCCTAGAGATCGGATATGTCTTTGGTGGTGAAAGGGGGGCATACAGCACATGATCCAGCTGAAAAAAATGGTTCCAAAAGTGCATTATTACAATCAAGATTTTGTAGATATTTACGTGCGCAGCTGGAATATGCTTGATGATTATTGGATGAAAGGGACAGAGGTAAATAATCTGGAACCTCAATATTTTTCCTGGCCCGCAGCAGAAAAAATCAATCAGTTGGAAGCCTGTTATTCTACCTTTTATCTCGTCTATTCCAATCGACAATATCCCGCACATACAGGCTTAGATAATTTTTACCGCAAACAGGAACAAAATGGTGCCATCCGTGGTGAATATGATATTAAGACAGGCGAGGCTGTGCTTGGCCCCAATAATTCTGAAGGTATTTTGCCGCCACTTTTTGCCTGGGCTGAATACACGCTGTATCATAAGGTGGGCATGAAGAAAAGGATTAAGGATATACTTCCTGTTCTTCAAAAATATCATAGCTGGCTAGATAAGGTTGCCTTTGATGAAGAGGTGGGGCTGTATCATGTTCCCCTGGCCGCCACAGGCATGCCCAGCATAGCCCGCGAGAAAGCTTATTATCCTGTTGATTTTAATTGCCAGCAGGCGCTCAGCGCACTTTATCTCTCATTTTTGGGTGATATTCTTAATGATAAGGAAATTGCGTATCAATATAAAAGGCGTTATTTCATGCTGAAAACAAAGATTAACAGCCTGATGTGGGATGAAGAGACACATTTTTATTATGATTTGGATAAAAGCTGCACTCGTCTTACTGTCAAGACTTTGGCTGCCTATTGGTCTATTCTGGCCGAAATTGTCAACCAGGAAAATCTAGAGCCGCTTTTGGGCTATTTAAAAAACCCCCAATTTTTTGGCACGCCTAATCCATTTCCCACAGTGGCTGTCAGTGAAGCCTCTTTTGACGAGGGCGGCCTGGGGTTCAACGGTGCTGTGTATCCCGAGCTGACATTTATGGTGATTAAGGCCTTGGAAAAATATGATGTGTGGGATTTAGCGCGTGAAAAGGCTATCAGTCATTTGTATTTTATTTTGGATACATTTCATCCCGAATCAGGCATAAAGGGTTCTTTTTGGCAGGCATATCTGCCTATGAAAGACGGGGCTGCCCAGGCACCCGAGCAGACTGATGTGCCCGAAAATAAGTCGGATTATATTGTCTACACTTCTTTGGCCACCATTACCTTGATGGTGGAAAATGTGGTGGGCATGATTATCAGCCTGCCCAGGAAGACTGTGGACTGGATTGTGCCTACTTTAGAGCTGATGGGCATTGAATCACTTTCCCTGAAAAGGAATACGATTTCTATTATTGCCACAAAGACCCAGCGCGGCGCATGGGAACTTCGCATGGAAAGCGAGAAATTGTACTATTTCACCGGGCATCTTTTGGGTGTGAAGAAAAAGACATTACCTATTCCCAGCGGACGATGCAGCATGTTTTTGGATAAACTTTAAACAGATTTTATCAGGCCTTTTTCGCACAGGATATATTGAAAAGGAATATCTAGGGGGCCTGTAGGAAAATCAGTCAGAAAATCATGTGCAATCACCACAATGGTATTGACTCCTTGCTGGCAAGCAGCCAGCCATCTGTCATAAAAACCCCCGCCGCGCCCAAGTCTGTGGCCAGTTTCTCTGGCAGCCACCGCCGGGGCTGTCAACAAGACAGACTGAAATTTGTCGCGCATGAATAAGGGTGCATTTTCATTAGGCTGGCAAAATCCCCAAGCATGCCGATCAGGTGGCTGTGCATCGAAGATTTGCCGAAAGACCATGTTTTCTTCATGCACACAAGGCAGGAATACGCTCTTTCCCATGGTCAGGCTGTGTTTAATCAGCAAAGAAGAATCGATCTCATCTTTTAAGGAAGAATAAGCCAGCAGGGCATCGGCATTTTGCCAAAGGCTGTGGGTGAATAATAAAGGCCATATCTGCTGAGCAATATGCTGCAATTTATTGGGCGGCAATGTGTGCAGTTTTTGCAGCAAAGTCTGCCGGCAGTCATTTTTTGTCATTCTGTGGGAAAGTATAAATAAAATAAAACTCTATTGGCAAGTTCAGCAATCCCCTTGGCCGAGGCTGTGAATTCAATGCTGCGCTGTATTAACTCATGTGCGTCTTTTTCTAAGATGATTTCTGCGGTGCCTTGAGCTAGGGTAATTTTCAAGATATAGGGCGAGGTATTTATGAGAAGCAGATTTTGTTTCAAAAATTTGTGCAAGGGCTTTGTGTAAAATTTATCGCCCTGAATATAAAGCTGCACCGGCAGGCCAAAAGGGGCAACGGCTGCGCGATTAAGGTCATATAGCTGGGCAATAAGAGAAATGCGATCTTTTGAGTGCGGCTGCTGAATCAGCCATTTCTCCAACACGACTTGTTTTTTATAGCGCTCATAAACAGGATCAAATTCCTGCAAAGCCTCATCGCGCCAGGCGGCGTTTTTTTCCAGCAGGGCTTTCTGGGCCAGGTATGTGGGCTTTGCTTTGGGGGCAAAGGGCAACTCTAGGGCCGAGCTGAGGTCTAAAAATCGCCTTTGAGCATTGGGATATCCTTCCGAGAGAGTCAGGTAATCTTGATAGGCGGGCAAAAGCAGCTGTTCATGCCGCATATTGTTGGCGCCTTTCAGGGTGAAAGCATTTTGCAGGCTTTTATAATAAAAATAAAAGAAAGTGGCACGTAGCATTTGCAGTTTCTGTTTGATCCATTCTGCCCATGACTCATGGATGCTGCGCCTGAGGATGAGATAATGCTTTTGCCAAAGCATGGCCTGCAGGCTGTATTGCCATGAGAGGTACGCATCTTTATTTGTGCCAAAGCTGGTGATCCATTCCTGATTGTTCAATTTATCCACTTGAGAGAGGATCTTCTCTGCCATATGTAGCTGATTGAATGTGAGATAAAGCTGGGCCAGCACCAGGCGGCCCAGCGGGGTGCGATCGCGTTTGATAGTTTCTGTCTCATTAATTTCTAAATCTTCGCTGATTTCTATCATATCTTTGGCTGACCAATACAGCAGTTTTTTCAGATACAATTCACCCATCAGGCGATAGCTGGAAGGATTATTGTCCAGGCCAATAGCTTTTTGAAGCAGATTTTCAGAGAGCGCGAATTGATAAAATTCGCCTTCAAAAATGGCCTGATTGTACAGAGTTTGACTGGCTTCGCGATAGCGCCCTTCCTGGATGCTGATGTCCACGGCGCGCTGATAATATCCTTGTGCTTTTTCATAATTATGCAGGCTGGCATACAGCAGGGCCAGCATAGAATTAATCGAGCTGGAAGAGGGCCATGTTTGAATGGCCTGCTCGCCGATGGCAATGCCTTCTTTGATTTGCAGGGTTTTATAATAATACCACAGGGCATTGGCCAGGGCATGTTCATTTTCGGGATAGTCTTTAATCAGAATGTCATAATATTCTTTGGCCTTTTCATATTTTCCCTGTATGCCGTAAATCTCTGCGATATTGGTATATAAGGTATACGTGTTGTCATAAGAGTATTTTTCAGCCAACAGAAAGTCTTGCAGGGCTTTTTTGTAAATACGCTGATTGAAATAAAAAGAACCTCTTTCAAAGAAAATATTGGGATCTTTGGGATACAGATGTTCGGCTTCATTCAAAAGAGAAAGGACAATCTGATCATTATTCTGCTGCTGTTCCTGGTGCACCAAATTCAGATAATCCTCGGAAGACATCTGTGCAAATGCAGCATCGAAGGATAAGAAGAAAGAGAATAAAAATAAAAAGAAAATAATATTAAAACAGCGCTGCATAATTTATCCTAAACATGATCCAAGATGGACTGAATATGAAGCAGAATCGCTTAAAGCGATTTGCGCGCGGCAAATATGCCGACTGGTGGGCGCTCTTAAGAAAGCTCTGTGCTTGTTGCTGTGTAAAATCCGGAGAAAACAGCGCAGCGCGGTAAATTGTTAATAATTCCTGCTCGTGTGAGAGATATTCCAAAGCTGTCAGTGACTGTTTGCGAAAATGATTGTATTCAAAAACAAGCTGCCTGGCATACAGCTGCACCATTTTTCTGGGCGAGAGGGTGTGTATATTTAAAAGAGGCCAATGGGCCCACAGCAAGAGAGCCAAGTAAATAAGAACAAGCAGTACAAAGACGAGGATGAGATTTTGCCAGGAGAATAATTTGTGCCTAAGAATATCTTTGAGAGAGACAGTTTTGAATTTTGATACCTGTTCTTGCGAGGCAGCAGAGGGAATGCGTGTTTGCAGCATTTCTTCCACAAAAGGAAATAAATCATCTGGTTCATATGTATTATTCATGCTGTCTAAAGAGTCGACAGAGAGCTGATCGCTAGTGGGGTCGAAAGAAATCCAGCCAAAATCATCGAAAAACACTTCTACCCAGGCATGAGCCTGCTGGCCTTTTACGGGATAGTACCCCATCAGATTATCCTGGGGATTAATGAAAAACCCTGTGGCTACACGAGCCGGCAGGCCCAGGCTTCTGGCCATCAGGGCCATAGAAAATGCAAAATATGTACAATAGCCCTTGCGACTGGCAAAAAGGAAATTGTACAAGGCTTCTTTATGGCTTTGATTTTTATTTCCTGCCCCTGGTTTCAGGCTGTAAAGATAATGCAGCTTGAAATATGTTTCGAGCATTTTGGCTTGATTATAGCCAGAGCTTTCATCGCCCACCACCTGGCGCGCCAGATCGGCAATTTCAGTCATATCGGCATAATCAAGATAGATATTTTTTTCCTGTGTACTTAATTGTGTGCTGCCGGCGGAGAGCAAGCTGTCATTCAGCTCTAATGTTTCGCGATCTAAAATGGCATTGGCTGTGACAATATAGGAAGAGCGGAATTTGCTTTTTTGTCCTGACTGTGGCTGCAGGGGGATGATTTCCTTGGGATAGTCTAAACTGAAAAAGGCATCTTTTTCTACATCGATAAGGAAAAATTCTTGCTGTATAGTATATCTTCCCTGATATTTGGGAGAGAGAATGCGCAAGGGTTCTTTGGGTACTTGTAAAGATGAGCCTAGTTCCTTGATAGCAAAAAATCCTTTATCCGGGTGGTAACCGGCTAGGTCATGCCGTTTGAAGAGCATTTTTTCTGTGGCTTGTTGATCCAGATGTACAAAAAGCAGCAAATTTTGCCCCAGTTGGATTTCATTTTCCAGGTTCAAAGAATCATTAAAATCGAAGCTGTTCATCGTGGGTTTCAGCACACCGCCTGTGTTTTTTGTCATTGTATTGCTGATGAAATGATATGTGGCCAGACAGGCGAGAGTGAGCGGCAGAATAAAGGCGATGAAAGAGATGGCTGCACGCGCAGAGAGCTTGGCATTTTTCAAGGCAGGGTTTTGCCACATCAGGAACAAAGCTTCTGCGCTCAGGTATGTCAAAAGGCTGAGAAGCAAAGTGCCTGGATGTGAGTAAAAAAGAATCTGATAATCTTTGCCCGCCCAGAAAGAGAGAATGAGCACACAAAGTCTGGGCAGCAAATCATATCGATATAAAGCAGGGTGCAGACGCACAGTCACACCCAGAATGACAAAAATCCAGCCGGGCAGCCACAACGGAGAGAGCATCAGCCCGTTGTAAATCTCGGCCAGAGGAATAGACAATATGAATGTGTCAGCCAGCCATGTTAAAACCCCCAGCAGCAAAGGCAATAATAAAACAAAAGCAGTTACTGCTATGCAGAGCACATATCTTTTTTTGCTGCATAAACGAACAAACCAGGTAGAGAGAGAATCTGTAGCAATGAGGAATAAGAGGGCAATCGGGCCCCAGATGACATCGTGCCACGATAGCCAGGCATGAGTGAAAACATAGCCCCATAATAACAGGCGGAAGATTTGCTGTTTTTTAGACATCATAAACATCCATTTTCAGGCTTTTTGCCAAGAATATAACATTCTTAATGATTTGATCATGCTGTGGGCTGTCTGTTACAAACAAGAGAGGAGACTGATGATGATATTTACGCAAAGCCTCCAGCAGCAAGGGGTCGCTGGCGCAACCCAAAAAAACTAAAGGCCCGTCATACTGGAAAAAATGTTTATCACTTTCATACACCATGCCCGCATGGCATATGCTCAGCTGCCCTCTGTCGGAAATAGAGCTGATATTGAAATTTTCAATCAGTCTGGAGCCGATGACGATGCTGGTTTCCACTTCTTCGGGAGAATAAGAGAAAATCAACTGAAGCATGACATGAATGAGAGGGTCAAGCAAATCGGCGCCTTGCTGTGTCATTGGCGGAGGAAAGAGAATAAAGCGAACATGATGCAGCATTCTCTGATGGGGATCTTCCTGGCGGATGAAGAGCTTTTGAAAACGCACAGACTGTTTCCAGTTGATACGCCGGGGGTCATCGCCGGGATAATATTCGCGCGTGTCGGCGGCTTCGGGCGAACAGGCATACGCTTTGCCATGGGCCAGGCCATTGATATTTTCCTGAATTCTGCTGATGAGATGAAGATTTTTGGACGGCACAGCCGGTGGCAGGATTAATGTGCGATGTGCAGGAATAAGGATGCGTTCATAAAAAAATCCAAAAATATCCCAGGCACCAAGATAGACCTGAACCTGATAATAGCCGCGCCAGGGGATTTGCCAACGAATTTGCTGTGGTATATCTGTTTTTTCCAGGGGGATGCTCAGGCTTTGCTTTGGCCGCGAGGGGAAATGGGCAACAAATTCAATTTGATAAAAAAAGGGGGAAAAAAAAGTCTTTGGGATAGAGTTCATTGAGATAGTGATTCCCTCATTCAGTTCTGCTATGCGGGGAATATCAATTTTATATTTTGATATATGCGCATGCACACACAGATGATGGACGGCATGGGCAATGAGGATGAGAACAATTAACCCTAGAAAGAAGAGGCTCCAGAATAAAGAGACAAAGTCTTTACGAAAGACAGCATAGCACACCAAAATCAGGCCTGTACAGGTGACATAGATGCCCAGTGCGCTGCGGCTGAGGATCGATCTCACTGATAGAATTCCTCGCAGGCAGATTTAATGGCCTGCTGTAGAAATCCCTGTGTGTCCAAATGGGCCTCGGCGGCAATGATTCTGTGCTGGTAAACAGGAATGACTAAGGGGATAATATCTTCATCGGTCACAAATTCACGATTGGAAAACAAAGCATGGGCTTTGGCTAATTTTAATAATCCGATGGGCCCGCGGGGCGAGACCCCCATTGTGATGGCCGGGTCTTTGCGTGTGAGCGAGGCAATGCGCACAGCCAGTTTGATATGTTTTTCATCACAAAATACCTGATCGATACATTGCTGTGCACGCAGCAGAGTTTGTTTATTCACTGCTGCTTCCAGCTTGGACAGCAAATGCGTGCCGGGGTCATCGCCGGTGATCTGGCATTCTGTTTCAAATTCGGGATAGCCGGGGCTTAATTTTATGAGGAAACGATCCAGCTCTGCTGCCGGCAGGGGATAGGTGGAATTTTGCTCCAGGGGGTTTTGTGTGGCGGCCACCCAAAAGAGCTCAGACAAGTCATAACTTTTGCTTGAAACAGTGACCTGTCTTTCGGCCATAGCCTCCAGCAGGGCGCTTTGCGTTTTTGGAGTGGCTCTGTTAATTTCATCCACCAGGACAATATCATGAAAAAGAGGGCCCTTGGAAAAATGAAACTGCGCACTTTGCGCATCGTAAATCTCCACCCCGGTGATATCATAGGGCAACAAGTCGGGTGTACATTGAATGCGCCCATACGAGGCATCTTTAATCAGGCGGGCCAGGGCCTTAATGGCTGTGGTCTTGCCCACGCCCGGCACATCTTCTACTAAGATATGGCCGCGCACCAAAAATGAAAGCACCAAAAATCGTAGAAATAAAAGTTTATCTTTGATTATTTTGTCCATTTCATTGACAAGCGTATGGGCCAAATGATGGAATTCTTGCTGCTGATCATTCATCATAAGGTTTATTTTATGATTTTTTTCAATTTTTTTCTAGACCTTCGGGGGATTTCTCTTTTTGCAGGCAGGCAATATACATGGGCCCCTGATGATGAATATCGGGCCAAATCTGCCATCCGTATTGCGTGCGCTGTCCCAAAGAAAGATGCAAAGGGTAAATAGAGAAATGCCCGGCTCTTTTTTTCATCAGGCGCTCAATGACTGCATCATTTTCATCTTCGTTCAGGCTGCATGTGCTGTAGAGGATTTTTCCGCCTTCTTTACACAGCTGCACAGCCTGGCACAACATAGCCAGCTGTTCAATGGCCAGACGCTTTGCCCTGCGCGGTCCCCATTGCTGAAGATAATGAGGATTTTTTAAGACATACGCTTCGCTGGAACACGGTGCATCAAGCAGAATGCAGTCGAAATGTACATGCCGATGATCCATTCCATAGCGCCTGGCATCGCTTTGTGTGCAGAATATTCCTTTATCAGGGGGATTTTTTAAAAGCTGTAAATTACGTCTGAGCCGGAAGAATCGATCGCGTGAGAATTCATTGGCTGTCAATGATCCTTTGCCCTGCAAGGCCAAGGCCAGCACCAGGGCTTTGCCCCCTGGAGCCGCGCACATATCCAGCACATCCATCCCCGGCTGAACATCTAAAGCTTCGGCCGCAAGAATAGAGGCGGTGTCTAGATGATAGGGACTGTGCAGGCCCTCATCAAGCTGAGTGTAGCCATGCTGGCTTAACAGGGCCTGCTGCAAGGCAGGCCATCTTTGCCCAAAACGCTGTTGATAAAATTGATGGAAAGCTTGCTCACCGCTGAGTTTCGATTTTTGTTTCATGATGAAGGAAAAAAGAAATTTATGAGGGATAGTTTAAATTGGCATCTGTTATTTTTTCTAAAATTTCGGTGTAAAATTTCTTTGCTTCCCATTTTGCCATAGAGAGATTCATATCCTGAAAATTGCCG
>JAHHUI010000033.1 GCA_020024055.1 Spirochaetaceae bacterium
CTTTTATATTAAATTAAAAATTTACACCTGTACTGCTGGTTTTCATCAATATTGGTCTGCCCGCCAGGGGTTGAATCATATGAACATTATTATCATAAAATTGTTTCAGCTGCTGCAATTGAGATTCAGAAATTGTGACAGGAGTGGTCAGGATATACCATTCCACATTTTCCACCAAAGGCGGAGTGGTCAGCGAGCCCAGATAATGATAATATGAGAGATTTTTAGGAAAAAACTCTTGCACGGGTGCTGTAATATTTACAATGTTTTTCTTGTTCTGCTTAAAATTTTTCATTATGCTTGCAAAGAAAGGATTTTCAGTCCCGATATTGAAGAAAACACCAATAACAGCGATGCGCCCGTCATCTGCGGAATGTACGAAATGGGCTTCCATGGGATATTGTGCAGTATTGACTTTATGCTCAGATGGTGTATGGAAATGTACTTGTACAAGTTTAAACGGGCGATTGTTAATCGAAGCCCTGCCGCTGAGATTGGCCTGCACGGCATGCCCGGTGTCTTCTACAGAAGTGATGATGTCTTTATAGTGAAAAACAAGCGGCCCAAGATCTTTATTTGCAGAGACTTCATTGGTGATAATATCGATGGGCGACTGACGTTCGCCGACGCCTCCGATGATCCATTCACCTTGATTGCGATAGCTCCATTCCAGACTGGAAAGTGAAATAATTGCTAAGCAGGATAGTATGATAGAAACTAAGAGAATCTTAGATCTAAATTGAGATTTAAACATTATTAAACTCCTTTATTAGGCAAGACGTTAAAAGTCTTCGTCTTTTGTGAGATATATTAAGGATATTTAATAACGTTACTAAATATTAGCATCATTATATCATACAATTTTTTTAGTGTCAATCTTTTATGGATTATTTGGTGCCTTTAAAATTTTTTCAATCTGCGGTGCATTCCAATTTTCAAAGGCCTGTAAATCAGGTTCATAAATACGCAGCACCATTTCCACATCACGGTCTTCTGCTTTCAAGGGCAGCCAATTTGCCTGGGGCACAGATGCAGTCTTTGTTCCAGAGAGGTAGATTGTTAAATTGCCCAGAGCATCTAGCTGCATTCCGGTATTTGTGCCCACGCTGTATTTTTTATCGTGGCTGAAAACTAATTTGCCCGATTCACTGTGATAGCTCATGAATGACCAGGGCCCGATCGCCGGCGGCAGAGATGATGTAGGCATCGAGAGCGTGTATTCAAAGCGCCCGTCCATGGATTGTTCGTCTTTTGTTTTAATTTTAATATTTAAATATTCATTGGCCGGCAAGCTTAAGGGCGCGCAGATAGCTTGCATCAGCATCAGTTCTGATGTCATATTTTCTTTAGGCAGATAAAGCTTGGACATATCCTGATGAGTCATTCCATTAAATTTGATAAATTGCTGAGTTTTAATTTTTTCTAATGCTTTGCTGATCTGTTCTCTCTTAATTTTAAAAATTCTACGCGAATAGGGGCTTTGCTTGGGCACCACACCAAATTTGTGCGCTGCATCCAGGGCGCTTTGATCCAGGGAAAGATTTTCATCAAAAGAAAGAAAATTAAATGTGAACTGCAGGATTTGCAGATAATTTTTCTGCAAATCCTCTTCAAAAGATTTTGCTTTGATAAACTTGGGCAGTTTTTCTTCTCGATAGTCTATCTCCAGATATTGCGGAAGAAGATCCAATTCTGTTTTGCGCACGGCTTTGGCGCTTTGGGGCAGGGACTTTTTTTCCATCAAATCAGGAACAACAATCAGCACGGCAATGGCAAAATCGCCTGAGACTTTGACAAAATGATCGATAAACGGCATATCGTCTTTGGGCATATTTTTTGTGCGATCACTATAAAACAGTACAGTTTCGTCTTTGGCAAAATGCCCATGCCTGCTGGAAAGGGGTACTTGCATAGAGCTGTCGAAAGAAAAGACACGCATGGAAGCATAATCGCAGGACAAAGCAGGAAAGCTGATCACAACAGGGTGATTGCGCATATCCAGGGCCCCTACAAGGTACAGTGCATCATCATTGGGATACAGCCAGATTTTTTCTCTTTCGTCGCGAATCTTTTTCGGCTTATACAGCTTATTCCAGCCGCGTGTGGAAATGCCTGTTCCATGTACTAATTCGCTCATATAAATATAGGTGGAGACATAGCGATATGTCTGCCGCAGCAAATCTTCTATCTCTGCATCGGTGAAACGGGAGCGGCCGGCAAAATAATCGGCAGAGCAGGAGAGTGTGAATATCAGCATGACCACCCATGCCCATAGATCTTTTGTCTTCATGCAGCACCTCTAAAGAGAAAATATTTTTTGCAAATATACTAAGAGATGGAAAAAAGAAAAGAAAAATTATGTCCCGGCTTGCCGATCCGCCTTTTGTGTCTATACCTTTTTAACAGACACAGAAAAAACTGTATTTTAAAGGTTGCATCAGACCTGAATAATGGAAGGAAAAATAAAGAATGATGAATGAAAATTGGACAATTAAGGCACAGGAGACTTTGCAGTCTGCCGCGCAGCTGGCCCAGTCTGCCCAGCAATCAGCCATAGAGCCTGAACATGTACTGATGGTGCTGTTCGAGCAGAACGATGGCCTTGCTCCTGCTTTGTGCCAGAGAGTAGGCGTTTCTGTTGTTGCAATACAGCAAGATTTGCACACAGCCATTGAAAAATATCCGCGTGTCTCAGGAAGCAATCAGCTCACTGTTTCTCCTGCGCTGCAGAAGATCCTGCAAGAGGCAGACCAAGAGCGCGCCAAGATGAAAGATCAATTTGTCAGTGTTGAGCATATTCTGTTGGCTTGTGCCTCTGTGCCGGCGCTGCAACACAATGGCCTGCATAAAAATGAATTGATGCAAGCGATTGTGGCTTTGCGGGGCAATCAGCGCGCCGACAGCCCCGACAGCGAAAATCGCTATCAGGCGTTGAGCAAATACTGTAAAAACCTGACCGACTTGGCCAAGCAGGAAAAACTGGATCCTGTCATTGGCCGCGACGAACAGATTCGCCGCGTGCTTCAGGTGCTCTCTCGCCGCACGAAAAATAATCCTGTCATCATCGGCGAGCCGGGCGTGGGCAAGACGGCTATTGTCGAGGGCTTGGCGCGGCGCATTGTCTCTGGGGATGTGCCTGAGAGCCTCAGGAATAAAGAGGTTTTGGCTTTGGATATGGGCTCTTTGGTAGCCGGTGCAAAATATCGGGGTGAATTTGAAGAGAGACTGAAGTCTGTGGTGCAGGAAATTGTGCGCGCAGAGGGGCGTATTATTCTCTTCATTGACGAATTGCACACTTTGGTGGGCGCCGGCGGGGGCGAAGGATCCACTGATGCCAGCAATTTGCTGAAGCCCGCCTTGGCCCGCGGAGAATTGCGCGCGATTGGGGCCACCACGCTGGATGAATATCGTAAATATATTGAAAAAGATGCCGCTCTGGAACGACGCTTCCAGCCTGTGTATGCAGATGAGCCCAGCGTGGAGGATACAGTGAGTATTCTGCGCGGGCTACGCGAACGCTATGAGGCGCATCATGGTGTGCGTATCCGCGACGATGCGCTGCTGGCGGCCGCCCGGCTGAGTCATCGCTACATTACGAATAGATTTTTGCCCGATAAGGCCATTGACCTGGTGGACGAGGCAGCCAGCCGCTTGAAAATTCAAATTGAAAGCCAGCCTGAGGAATTGGATAAATTGGAGCGGCGTATTCTGCAGATGCAAATGGAAAAGCAGAGCCTTGCGCGAGAGGATGATACTGGCAGTGTCTCGCGCAAACAGATTTTGGAAAAAGACCTGGCCAATCTGAGTGCAGAACGCGATGCCTTGCGCCTGCGCTGGCAGAATGAACGCGATAAGATTCAAGCCATTCAAAAGATTAAAAGAGAAATTGAAGATCTGCGCGCTAAAGAGGCCCAGGCCATTCGCCTGGGCCAGCTGAATGAAGCAAGCGAAATTAAATATGGCAGCATTCCTGAGGCAGAGAAGAAATTGTCACAATATTCTTCTGAATTGCAGAGTTTGCAGAAAGAACAACCCCTGCTGCGTGAAGAGGTGGGCGAAGAGGATATTGCCAATGTTGTGGCCCAGTGGACAGGCATCCCTGTGCAGAAAATGCTCTCGGGCGAAAAAGAAAAATATCTGCATTTGGAAGAACATCTTTCCAAGCGCGTCATCGGCCAAAAGTCTGCCATTGAGGCTGTATCGGATGCCATTCGCCGCAGCCGCAGCGGGCTTTCGGACGAAAATCGCCCCATGGGCAGCTTTCTGTTCCTGGGGCCCACCGGCGTGGGCAAGACAGAATTGGCCAAGGCCCTGGCAGAATTTTTGTTTGATGATGAGCATGCCATGGTGCGCATTGATATGAGCGAATATATGGAAAAATTCACCGTCAGCCGCCTGGTGGGTGCACCCCCCGGCTATGTGGGCTTTGAAGAGGGTGGCCAGCTGACTGAGGTTGTGCGACGCCGGCCTTACAGTGTCGTGCTGTTTGATGAAATTGAAAAGGCTCATGGCGATGTCTTTAATATTATGTTGCAGATGCTGGACGATGGCCGCCTGACCGACAGCCAAGGCCGCATGGTGGATTTTACCAATACTATTATTGTGATGACTAGCAATGTGGGCAGTTCTCTGCTTTTAGAAACAGAAAATCCGCAAAGTGTGTGGCCGCAGATTCAGCAGGAATTGCTGAAATTGTTCCGTCCGGAATTCCTCAATCGTATTGATGATACTATTTTGTTCCATAGGTTGGGCAAGGAAGAATTGGGCAAAATTGTCGCCGGACAAATGGCGCGCCTGCAAAAGCGCCTGCATGAACATAAGATTAAGCTGGAATTGACTCCCGAAGCACAGGCCTATCTGGCCCAGGAAGGCTATGATCCGGCCTTTGGTGCGCGCCCCTTGCGCAGAGCAATTCAAGACTTGGTGGAAAATCCTTTGGCCAAAATGCTTTTAAAAGGTGAATTTACAGCTGGAGATACCGTAAAGATTATCAAGGGACCGCATGGTCTTGAGATACAAAAAGTATGAATCGATTTCTCAATGTTATTTATATGATCAGCGTATTTCCTCTGCTTGCTTCCTGCGGCAGAGGAGCGTTGATTGTGGATCCTTACTGGGCCGCCATAATGGAAATGCAGGGCGAAAACCCAAAAGTGATTGCCAAAAATGCCAGCCTGTCTTATTTTAAGCTCTCTGGCCGCACCGAAGAGGATATTCGCAATATGCTGCTGCTGATCACACGGCTGCAAAGAAAAGGCCAGTGGGTGATTTTAAGCCCTTGGATGGAAAAATTTATCTCTGATTTGAATAAAGAGCATTTCCAAATCGGCCTGCTGAATATGCAGGGCATTCCTGTCTTGCCCATTTCGGGGATTCGCCAGGCAAAAGTCTCGCGTACTCAGGTGCTGGAAAGCCTGCTGCGACCGCTGGATGCAGAAAATGCACAGGTGATTTTATTTTATAATTCTGCAGATGATTTTTATACATTCACACAGAATATTCGAGATGAAAATAATTTATTTCCTATTTATGTAGGCAATCAAGAAGATCTGCGGCGCATAGAGCAGACGGCACAGACTATTCTGGCGCTCAGGGATATCAAGGCCATGTTTATCCTGGCAGAGCCTTATAATTATGCCTTGTGGCTGGAACTGGAAGAATATGCTGAGCATGTGGATAAGATTTATTCGGGCGGCGTGCGCCCCCCAAATGATAATTTTTATCTTTTCAATGATAATGTCAGCGCACAGATTCATGCGATCCTTTCCGACGAAGATCTTAATGTGCAGGCCCAGCTGAAAAAATAAGAAAAAATTCAATAAAGTATGTTAAAGTTTGTCCGACAATGATCAAGCCAATGTTATGCCAGGCCGATAATCGGATTTGACAAATCAAAAGTAAGCCAATATAATTGGCAACATATTTTAACCTTCTCTGGAAGCCAGAAAAGAGATTTTCGTGGTGAAAGAAAAGGCGAAAGTAGAAAGGAGAATAGAAATGAAGAGAGTATTGACTCTGGCTGTTTCTCTGGTATTGGCAATGCAGAATTTGCTTTATGCGCAGCAGACATCAAAGCAGCTGTTCTCTGCTGAAACGATTACAGTAGAGAGATTTAACGGTCAAACAGTCTATCCGGATACAAAAGAAACTGTTGAGTGGGTTGTGCGTACCTCTAAGGGCAGTGCGTCCACATACCCTAAGATTGTCATGGCAAATGCCTGGCCCGAGGATAAGTATGGTGTTTCTCCTGAAAATGCGGAAGAATTAAAAGCATTTTCTATTAACGCATCTTTCATGCATCGCGGATATAACTGGGTTGAAATCAGTCCGGGCCGCAATGTGAACGGCAAGTTGGAAATTGTTCCCCTGGAATTAACGCCTGAAGTGAAAGGTATTTCTGTTTGGGTTTGGGGAAGCAATTACAATTTTGATTTGGATGTTGTTGTGGTGGACAGAGAAGGTATTGAACATCGCCTGCGTATGGGCAAGCTGAATTTCATGGGCTGGCGCAACATGAGCGTGCTGATTCCTAAGTCTGTTGCCCCAAAATCTATTTATCCTTTCGGGAAGAATTTAACTCTTTATCCTTTCGGGCAGAATTTAAAACTCAGAAGCTTTATCATCACAACCAATCCTCGTGAAAGTGCAGAGAATTTCTATGTATATTTCTCTGATGTGACCACATCTTCTGTCGTACGTCGTTACTTCGACTTTGACGGTAGTGACTTGGTTGACCCCAAAAAAGTGGCTGAAGTGTGGAGCAACGCAACCACAGCCCCTGGAAATGAGGCCAATGCAAATGTGGAGCCCACTACACCCGTCACACCTGCTCAGGTGGCCCAGGGCCAGGCTGCCACTCCGCCTATTGTTGGATCGGACAACCCCGCTTATCAGAAACTGCAAGAAGTCTCTGTCAACAAATTTGAAGATCCCGCTGGCTGGACACCGCATATGTCTGGTGATTTTGGTTATATCGTAGGAAGAAAACTGGAAGGTGGCCCGCAGAACAAGCAGCCTATTGCTAATGAAGAAGTGAGTCCCGGAGAAAGCAGCGACAACAGTGTCTTGGGTGTCAAGGTTTCCTTTATTCGTCGTGGTTTAACACCCATCAATGTTACAGCTTTCCACCCCATCCCTATCGATGGTCTGGTGAAGGTTATCAGTGTGTGGGTGGCTGGGCGCAATGTGCCTCATAAGCTGTCTATTCTTGTCAGAGATCAAAATAACAAACTGCACAAGCTGTTTGTAGGCACGCTGAATTTCTCTGGCTGGAAGCAGATGTCTGTAGCCATTCCTTCCAAAGTGGAGCAGAGAGGCAGCAGACCGACAAAAGTGGGCTTGTCTGTGGTTGGGTTCGAGATTGATACAGATCTGGACGACTCGCGCGGGACATATTACGTTTACTTTGATGATATGCGCGCCTGGATTGACTTTGCCGCATTTGAAGTGGCAGGCAGTGACGATCCTGTTGATGCATGGTAATTTGTTAGGTTTTAAACGGTAATCGGGAGAGCCGTCTTCTCTTGGAAGATGGCTCTCCTGATTCGTGTAAAAAAATTAGCATACTGAGCTAGAAAAAAATAAATAGCCATGGATAAAATCATAAAACATTTTCGAGATAAATTACCTGTTTGGTCCAGGCTGCTGCCTGTAGAAGGCAGGTATCCTCTTCTTTTTTTCTTTTTGATGAATGTTCTTGTTATTCTCATGTTGCTGTTTTCGGCCAATGGACAGCCTGTGTGGTGGCATTACAGCCCTGAAAATTCAGGCGTTGTGAAAACCAAAACAGTAGGAGTTTATACGTTAGACAAAGAAAAACTGACGCGTGTACTGCATCGGCTGGATTTGATGGGGGATTTAACCGTGATGGCCCAAAGAGGCCAGGTAGGATCTTTATCTTCAGAGAATCAAAATAATAATATTTTTGCCTCTATCCAGATGTCTGATATACAGCGTTCTCTCGAATATGTGCGATTTATCCTGGAAAAGCTGATGTCCGGCGGGTATATAGAAAATCCTCGTTCAAGCATGAAAGGCGAGGCTAATTATATTTATATCGAAGATCCAGGATCGGGCGAGCTTTTTAAAAGACGTGTTATTATTACAGATTTGATTGCCAAAACAGATATTCAGTCTCAAGTGGATATGATCGCAGGTGATTTTAATGAAGAAGCCAGGCAGGAGATTATTGTTCCCCTGGTGCAAAGTCTTATTGAGACCAATTTGGAATATGACTATATGGTGCGCGATGTGGTGCCATTGTCTTCGCAGAAATTGGGCTTTTATGATATTGTTTCTGCCACAACTTATGTCACGCTGATTGCATTTCTGTTTTTGTGGACATTTTATCGTTATGGCCGCAGGGAAAAAACAAAAATCCTTGCTTCACGTTATTATTTGGCATTAAGCTTGATGGTCATTTTTTTGGCTTTCAGCTTTTGGCTGCTTTTTGGAAATAGTCTCACCGGAGCTTTGCAACTGCTGGTTTTGCCTATCAGTTATTTTTCTTCATTGATGGTGTTGCTGTATGGCCAGGCAGCTGCGCTGCGTTTTATTTTATATATGTGTGGCATATTATTTATGGTTTTCCGTTTTGATCCGCCCACATGTTTTTATCTAGTTTTAACATGTTTAAGCACGGTGGGTATTGTGCGATTCGGCAAGACACGCCTGAAATTGTTATTTTGTTCTCTTTTGCAAGGTCTGGCCCAGATTGCCATTTTAGAATTTATTTTCCTTATTTTCCCGCTATATGCGGAAAATAATCTTGGCGTAATTTCCTTCGCATTTGCCGGCGGGTTTTTCAGTATTATTGCCACCAGTGGTATTTTGCCTTTGTTCGAATTTTTTGCGCGCATTCCCACAAATTATTCATTATTAGAGCTTTCGAATCTTAATCTGCCTATTCTGCGCAAATTGCAGGCTGTGGCCCCTGGCACATACAGCCACAGCCTGAATGTTGCCACATTGGCAGAAAATGCTTGTTTGGCGATTGGGGCCAATGGCCTTTTGGCGCGTGTAGCCGCTTATTATCACGATGTTGGTAAAATAGACAATCCTGAATATTTCATTGAAAATCAGGAAGGGGTGAATAAGCATGATGACCTGAAGCCAGAAGTCTCGGCCTTGATCATTCGCAATCATGTGAAAAACGGCCTGGAAAAGGCGAGAAAACTGCGCCTGCCTGTGGAAATTATCCAGGTGATTGATGAGCATCATGGCTCCAGTTATGTCACTTATTTTTATGAAAAGGCAAAAACAGAGCATAAGGAAAATGGCGAGGCGCCCCCGGATGCAAAAGATTTTATGTATTCTGGACAATGGCCGCAGACAACCGAGTCGGCCATTATTGCCCTGGCCGATACCATTGAAGCCATCAGCCATACTATTCAAGACCCCACCATTCCCATTCTTCGCGAAAAAGTGTGGCAGGTGATTATGCGAAAAATTAGCGAGGGACTGCTTAGCAGCAGCCATCTGACCATGGAAGACTTGTATAAAATTTCAGAGGATTTTGTTCTCACATTATCCGGGCAATATCATGGCCGGATTGTCTATCCTCATGCCAGCGATGATAAATCGGCAGATATGAATGAACATGGGCCTGTTTCTCCAAGAGTCAGAGGCGGTGAATTTTTGACCGGCAGACAAACATCGGGTGTTCGCAATAAAAACCGTGAGGAAATCAATGATTGAGATTCTTTGGGAGTCTTCTTTGCCGCGGCCTTATGATCCGCAGGCTGTGAAAGATTTTTGCGAAGAAGCCGCTGATGTCTGCGGCCTTCAGCCCAAGCAGGAAATATCTCTTGTTTTCACCACAGATGAGCAGATCGCGCGGCTGAATGGAGAATATCGTAATAAAGCTGAGCCCACTGACGTTTTGAGTTTTGCTTTCAGCGAAGCTGAAGACTGGCCAGCAGACCAGAATGAAGGCCTGCTGGGTGAAGTATTTATCAGCACGCAAATGATTGGTGAAAATGCCGCCTATTTTCAGGTGGATGAAGAAGAAGAGCTCAAACGCCTGATTGTGCATGGGTTTTTGCATGTTTTGGGGCATGATCATCAGACAAATAATGAAGAAGAACCTATGCTCAGAAAACAAGAGGAAATTTTAAAACAGCTGGCTCATCTGAATCTGAAAAATCTTGAACAAGGGGAATAAAGCTCTTGATGCCAGGCATGCAGTGGGGTTCCAAAGTGTTTAAAAAGAAAAATAATGTGAAAAAAGAAGAGGTTCCCCTGCCGCAGGGGATTCAGGAACAGGTCTTTGAAGAAGAAGCCAGAGAAATGATCCGCGGGGTCATCACTTTGGATGAAAAAACAGCCAAAGAAGTGATGGTGCCTCGTGTAGACGCAGTATTTCTTTCCTGCGAAGCAAAAAAAGAGGAGGTTGTCGAGCGTATTTTCTCAACAGGTTACTCTCGTTATCCGATTTTTAAAGAGAATATTGATAATGTTATAGGGGTTTTATACGTTAAAGATCTGATAAAAACCCTGTATTCCAGCAATGAGCTGAATATTGAAGAAATAGTTCGTCCGCCGTATTTTGTTCCCGAGACAAAAAGACTGGATGAATTGCTGCGAGAATTCAAGAGAAGACGTCTGCATATTGCCATGGTGGTGGATGAATATGGCGGTGTCTCTGGCTTGCTGTGTATGGAAGATATTATTGAACATATTGTCGGGGATATTCAAGATGAATTTGATAATGAATCTGAAGATATTGTTCAGCTGGCAGAAGATCAATTCTTGTGTGATGCTCGTGCAAATTTGGGATATATTAACAAAAAGCTTTCTTTAGATTTCCCGGATGAGGAATTCGACACCCTGGGAGGCTTTGTTTTTGATCTTTTTGGCAGAGTGCCTGCTTTGTATGAAAAAGTGGAACACGAGGGTGTGCAGTTTGTTATTCAGCAAATGGAAGGAAATAAGATGCGGAAGATCAAAATAATCTTTCAAAGAGAGGAACCCCGTGAGACCAATTCTTAGTTTAATTTTTCTTATAGGCTTCTCCTATACCCTGCACAGCCAGACAAGTGCCCGAGAGTATGTCACTTTGGGCTCCCAGGCTATGGATGCACAAGATTATTATCAGGCTATTGAAGCCTATCGTTCGGCTTTGCGCATGAATGAAAAATATGCCGATGCTCTTTTGGGCCTGGCCCAGGCATATTTCTTCACTGGTGAATATGAAGAAACATTGGATCAACTGAATCTGTATGATCGCCTGGCTAAAAGCGTGCAGGCCCAGATTCTGCGCGGGCGTGCGCTGGCGGCCCTGACACGCAGAAATGAGGCTCGGCAGGTGCTTTCTGCTGTGCTAGCTGTTCAGCCGAATAATTTAGATGCGCAGTTTGGCATGGCAGAAGTGCAGCTGCTGAGCGGGCGCTATGACACTGCTATTAATGATTTTGAGCGGCTTTTGGCACGTGTGCCCGACAATCGGCGCGCATTGCTCAGCTTGCTGATTCTTTATGATGAGGTGAATCGCCGCCAGGATGCTGAAGAGACACTGAAAAAAGTCTTGTATTACAATCCTCAGAACCCCCTGGTGCTGTATATGGCGGGCGAGCATTATTATAAATATGGCGACTGGGAACGCGCTTTGCAGAATTATAATTTAGTCGTCTTGTTGCAGAAAAATTTTCCCCAGGTGAATTTTCGCCGGGCCGAGGTGTTGCTGAATCTTGGGCGATACAGCGAATCGGCTGCTATTTTAGAGACATTGCTGAAGACAGATTCACGCAATAATGTGGATGTGTGGGCCATGCTGGCCGAAGTTTTTGTGCTTCAGGGAAATAATGACAGTGCCAGCTTCAGCTATAGCGAGGCTTTGCGCCTGGACCCCAATAATGAGATTATCCGTGTCTCTGCCGAAGACTTTGTTCGCCAGAGATTTCCCGAAACCAGCCCTGGGCGTGATCAATATGCCATGATTCGTTTTGAACGCGGCAAAAATTTCCAGAATAGCTTTTTATATGAACAGGCCCATCGGGAATATCGCCTGGCGCTGCTTTTGTCTCCGGATAATATTGACATTCGCTATGCCTATGCCCGCCTGCAAAAGCTGATGGGATATCATTTTGCCTATGTGCATCAGCTTTCTATCATCAAGGGCACTGGCCGTGCCACCCAGGCGATGCTGGATGAATTGGAAATGGAAGAGTATCGCCCTGTGGGCAGCGTGGCCCGCGAATGGAAAACCCCCTATGGCCAGCAGGGGCAAACCATACGCATTTTAATAACAACGATTAAAGGACAAAATCGTGTGCCTTTTGGGTCTTTGGGCCATTTGCAGGAAACATTCAGAACTTATTTAGATCGCTTTACGCGTTTTGAAGTGGTGAATATTGGCGAGGTGGCCGATATCAGCACTGCCTGGCGCGAGGCACGAAAAATTAACAGTGATTTCTTTGTTGTGCTGACATATATCAATGGTGAGCGTGATTTTTATGCCGGCTATGATTTATATCTCACATCCACCAGTGCCCTTGTGGGCCGATACAGCATGACACGCGTGAGCACCAGCCGTGTGGACAGTATTTTTGATACTTTAAGTACACAAATTAATCAAACTGTGCCAATGAAGGCGACAATGCTTGAGCGCAAGGAATATCTGGGTCTGATCAGCCTGGGCAAGATTCATGGCATTAAGCCCGGCGATGAATTCATTGTCATTCGTTCCCAGCGCGCGCGATTTAACAATAAGATTCCCTATTATGAATATAAGAGCAGTGATAATTTAGGGCGCCTGAAAGTGACACGAATTGATGAATTTGTGAGCGAAGGACAAATTGTGCCCAAAGAGAAACCCGATACCATTGCCCGTGAGGATGAATTGTTCCTCATTAAAGATGTGCGCGCATTGACGCCGGGAACCCCGCCTTTGAGAGGAATTCCTGAGGGTTTTTTGTTGATTCATTGACAAGAAAATGAGTCAACTATATTATTAAGTTTGAATTGAAAAGATTTTAGAAAAAGGGGGAAGGAACCTATATGAAGGTTGCAATTAATGGTTTTGGACGCATCGGGCGTCTTGTGTTTCAGGCATTGGTTTCTCAGAAGCTGCTGGGCAGCGCAAATGGGAAGATTAATGTGGTGGCTGTGGTGGATGTGGCACCAGATGCGGATTATTTTGCTTATCAGCTGAAGTATGATTCCGTGCAGGGACGCATGAAGGCTAAGATTGAGACTAAGAAAAGTAGCGACAAGCTGGAAAGCCCGGATATCTTGGTGATTAACGGCCATGAAGTGCGTTGTGTCGCCGCCGTGAAGGATTTGAAAGAGTTGCCTTGGCGCAGCCTGGGTGTGGACTATGTCATTGAGTCTACAGGTATTTTCACTGATCTGGAAAAAGCCAGAGGCCATATCGATGCCGGTGCTAAGAAAGTGATTATTTCTGCTCCTGGCAAGGGCGGCGTGAAGACTATTGTGATGGGTGTGAACCACGAGGAATATAACAGCAATGAGCATCACATTGTTTCCAATGCCAGCTGTACGACAAACTGTCTGGCTCCGCTGGTTCATGTGTTGCTGAAGGAAAATATTGGTATTGAAACCGGTTTGATGACCACAATCCATTCTTACACAGCAACTCAGAAAGTGGTGGACGGCCCCAGCAAGAAAGACTGGCGTGGCGGTCGTGCCGCAGCGATTAACATTATTCCCAGCACAACAGGTGCTGCCAAGGCCGTGGCCGAAGTGGTTCCCGCTGTGAAGGGCAAGTTACATGGTATGGCATTCCGCGTGCCCACTCCCACTGTTTCTGTGGTAGACCTGACATTCCGCTCGGGCAAGAGCACATCTATTTCACGCATTGATTCTTTGCTGCGCAAAGCTTCTCGCACTTATCTC
>JAHHUI010000034.1 GCA_020024055.1 Spirochaetaceae bacterium
GAATTTATGTCAATAAAATTCAAAAAATACAAGCTTTTTCTTGGGTTTTTGCTCATATAAAATTGTTCTGTTAAAAAAGTAGAAAAGTTAGGATATAAGATGGTCATTAGTCTCTTTACCTTTACAAAATTTTGCCAAATCTTTAAAATAATATATTATTTCTGATGAAGGGGAATTTGGGAAATGCGCAGAAGCGCTTGTTTATTATCCTGTATTTTATTATTTAGTTGTTTCTTCAAAAGGCCGCTTCCCGAATGGGACATTCAGAAAGTAGCCGCTATTTTCGAGCAAAACCAGGCAATAGGAACATTTGTTGTCTATGATGCGAAAACAGACTATCTGCTGATGTTTAACGAAACGCGTGCCCATCAAGCTTTTTATCCGGCTTCCACATTTAAAGTAGCCAATAGCCTGATCGCCCTGAAAACAAAAGCTGTGTATGACGAGGATGAGGTTTTTTATCAGTATGAAGGCTATGAGGACTTTGATATGGAAGAATGGGAAAATGATGCCAGTCTGCGTTCGGGTATCAAGGTGTCTCATGTTCCGGCATTTCAGGAATTGGCCCGCCGCATTGGATTGCAGAATATGCGCGAGCAATTAGATGTATTGGATTATGGCAATCGCGAAGTTGGTAATAATGTAGAGAATTTCTGGCTGGAAGGCCCGCTGAAAATCAGTGCCGTGCAGCAGGTATATTTTTTGGCCGCCTTGGCCCAGGGCACATTGCCCTATCCCGAAGAAGTGCAGGAAACAGTGAGAGATATTTGTCTGCTGGAACAAGGGAAAGGCTGGGCTTTATATGGAAAAACAGGCTGGGCCACAAAAGAAAAAGACCCCGGCATAGGCTGGTTTGTCGGCTGGGTGAACAAGGGCAGGCACATTTACAGTTTTGCTTTGAATATTGATATGACACATGCAGAGCAGGATTTGCCCAAAAGAGTTCAGCTGGCTAAAGAAAGCCTGCATGCTCTGGAAATTATTTGACAGAGCAAACCCCTTCCAATTTTAAAAGGGTTGTTTTTTTGCCTAGCCCGGCAGAGAAATTGCCGATTTTCCCGCTTTTTTGTATCACTCTATGACAGGGAATTATGATAAGGATAGGATTTGCCCCACAGGCAGAGCCCACTGCGCGGCTGGCATTTTGGTCTGCAATCTCTTTGGCAATATCTTGATAATTGCATGTGTGCCCATGGGGAATGCGTCGCAATGCCTGCCATACCTGCTTTTGGAAATTTGTTCCTTCAGGGTCTATGGGCACTGTGAACTGCATGCATTTTTTTTCAAAATATTCATTTAGTTCCTGCTGGGCCTGTTTCAGAATGGGATGGATAAAGTCTGTTTTTTCCATGTGAGCATCTTGGTCATCGATCATTAAATAGGTTAATCCATTTTCATTGCATCGCGCATGGGCAATGCCCAAAGGCGTGTTCCAGAAATGTGAATATATCATATTGGCATGATAATATGTGAGAGGGCTTTATTCAACTGAAATTTTATGAATAATTGATCTTAAAGTTCACTTAATTAGAGTTTTTGTCGATTGTGAAAAATAGAGATGATTTTTTTTAATGAGAAGACCCGCAGAATTTCTCTTCTCACGGCAGTTATTGCTATGTCTTTTGGGCTGTTTCCTAAAACAGCCTGGGCCCAGCAGCAAAGGCAAAGAAGAGAAAAATCTGTGGGGATAGTGGAAAATCAGGAGATCAATCTTCCTGATAATTTGCCTCCTCAAATATTGCTGAGCAAAGCCTGGGCCAGTTTTGACCTTCGCCGCATCGGTGATGCCCATTTATATGCCAATGCTGCCTGGAGAAGAAGCGGACAGAATTTTCCTGAGGCAAATTATCTCATTGGCCTGGTGCATTATGCCAATGCCGACTATACATTAGCCCAGCGTTATTTTAATCGCGCGCTGACAGAAGAACCCAATCCCAAGTCACGTGTATATTTTCTCTATGCTTCTGCGGCAATTCATGTGGCCGAGGGCAAAATTGATGATTATGCCGCAGTAATGCGCAGCATTATGAATGAAGGATTGTCTCCCACCCAACAGGAATTACTAAAAAATCAGCGTCAGCAGGCGTTAAAAATCCTTTTTAAAATCGGATTAGACAGAGTTTTAGATTTATATCGCTGGCCAGGCCGGCGTGATATTTTTGCCGCTGAAAGCCTAGCTATGCTGATGTATCAGCGTTCTGTTTTGAAGGAAGAAGGCCGTTTACCCAAGCTAGAGAGGCCTTTATTCGAGCTGGATCCTGAACCTTTTCCCGGGCATGTGTATAACGAAAAGCAGCCGGGGTCCAATATACGCCCGGATATGGCTGAATCGGTTGAACTTTTGCTTTATGCTCTGGACAGCCAGGTGTCCACTATTATCAACAGAATGAAATATTATCGCCCCGATTATGCATTCACCACGCTGGAAAAGCTTTTTGAAGATGCCAAGAGCTATCGAGAAATTCGTGAATATGTCATGCAGGGCGGCTTGTATCGCACCTATTATCTCTTGGCTGTGGCGATGTATCGCTATAATCCCGATGATACGCAATATAAAGTATTGCTGAATAAGCTGCGTCTGATCCCTCAAGCAGGGGAATGGGCGCAAAGGGCCCAGGCTCAGTTTGATGCCCCTTATACAGAAACATATAATTTAGAGAGCACAAAGCTGATTAATATCAGCCGCGGCCAGGCCACAGACAACCTGTATACATTGTTCTAATTTATTCACAAAGAGAAGTTAAAAGTTAATCTCCCCATTTGCGCCAGAAAATAGGCAGGAAAATAGCAAGAACGGTGAAGATTTCCAGGCGGCCGACAATCATGGCCACACCCAAAACAATTTTAATATAGGCTGGCATGCCGCTGTAATCAGCTGCAGGACCCGTGACACCCAGACCCGGGCCAATATTACCCAGGGCAGATAAACTGGTGGCAAGAGAATCCATCAAGGGGATATTGGCCGAAGAGACAATGATGGTAAGAATGAAAAGAATAATCAGATAGCAGGCAACAAAGCCGGAAATATGCGCAAGGAAGGGATTACTGATGAAATGTCCGTTCATGCGGGCGCGGAAAAATCCATTGGGATAAATAGAAGTTTTCAAGTCTGCAATGGTTTGTTTGGTCAGGGCCACAATGCGCGATATCTTAATGCCTCCTGAAGTGGAACCAATGCAGCCGCCACAGGCCATGGCAATGAAAATAAGCGCGATGCATAAAGAGGGCCATAATTCATAATTGGTGATGACAAAGCCCGTGGTCGTGAGAATAGAAGCGATTTGAAAGCTACTGTGATGCAGGGCATATAAAAACGAATGATATGTGTTATTCAGCCATAGAACCAAGGCGGACCCGAGGCTTAATGCAAAGAACACCAGAGTATAGGCCTTAAATTCCGTGTCGATTAAAAAGGCTTTGGGATGGCCTTTCAGCAGCCAGAAGTACAATGAAAAATTTACCCCGCCCAGGAACATAAAAATCGTGATGATCAACTGAATGGCCGTGCTGTAGCCGGCCACGCTGTCTGTACGGGGGGCCAGGCCTCCTGTGGATAGTGTGGCCAGGGAATAACAGGCGGCTTCGAAAATGGGCATGCCAAAGGCGATTAAAAGTCCAAATTGAATAAGCGTGAGCGAGAGATAGATAAACCATAAATATTTGGCGGTCCGTGTCATATGAAAAGACAGATGCGCCGGGTCATGTCCGGTGGCCTCGGCTTTGACAAGGCGCACGCCGCCGATACTCAAAAATGGCATCAAGGCCACAGTGAGCACGACAATGCCCATGCCGCCCAGCCAATTTGTCATCCCGCGCCATAGGAGAATGGCCTTGGGCAGGCTTTCAATATTGCTGTAAATAGTGGCCCCGGTGGTGGTGAAGCCAGAGGCTGTTTCAAAAAAGGCATCGATGAAACCCACTCGCCCGGCCAGCATGAAGGGGAGGGCGCCCATAACAGAAATGATCAGCCAGCTGATGCTGACAAAGATCAAGCCGCTTTTAGTGGACATAATTTCATCATCGCGCCGCTTTCCCACGCATAATTTGATTAAGGCAGCAGAGCCGACAAAAACAAAAAGCGTGATGAGAAATGCAAAAAATGCGTCTGCTTCGTTATAGGTGAGAGCCGCGGCAATGGGGAAAATGATAAAAACAGATATAATAGCTAGTAATGCTGCCAAAACCCGTAATATCGCGCGCAGATTAATCATTATTCAAACAGGCTCCGAATCTTTGCCAGTGATGCCCCTGAGACAGCCATCATGCCCACAATATCATCTTCATACATTTGAAAATCACCTGTGGGAATGACATAATTTTCTCCGCGCTGAACAAAAAGCGCCAGGCTGTCTTGCGGCCACTCCAATTCCAGAATCTTTTTATTGCATGCTTTGCTGTCTTTGCTAACAGAGAATTCAAATATTTCCACATCGCCGCCCAACAGACTGTGCACACGATGTACTGATCCGCCCAAAATAATTTTTAACAAAGCATCCACCACGCTTTCGCGCTGGGAAAGAAGGCCATCCAGGCCCAACTGGGGCAGCAGGCGGCCATAGCTATAGCTTCCGGCAATGGCCAGGGTGTATCGGGCGCCCAGGAATTTCGCCTCGGCAGCCAACAGAATATTGCGCTCTTGATTTTGCAGACATGCAATAAACAGGTCATATTCCTGAAGCACAGTGTGGCTGAGTGTCTCACCTTCGCCTACTTTCGCATTGATAACCATAGCCTTGGGGAATTTATCCGCCAGGATTTTGCACAGATCGCGTGATTCTTCAATAATCACCACTTCTGCCATATTGCGTGCATAGCGGCTGAATTTTGTCGTGAAGTCTGAATTTTTTCGGCGATAGAATGTGGTGGCAATGGACTGGCCAATTTCCCCCCCGCCCACAATCACAATGCGCTTGACGGCTTTGGCACGGCTTTTGTTTGTATTGTTCTGGGCCGTCAGGAAGGGGGCGATGCTGTCTTCACTGCCAAGCAGATAGGCAATGTCGTCTTCTTCAAAGACAAAATTTCCATGGGGAACGAAATATTCATTTTCGCGAATGACCAGCGGCACAAGAAATGGCTTGCTCGTCATAGCACGCATGGCGATCACATTTTTGCCAATCAGGCTGTTTTCGTCTTCCAGGCGCAAGGCCCGCAGCTGGAAACTGGACTTGCCAAAATACACCGCGCTGCCGGCACCGCCGTATCGTATGCCCGAAATCACTGCATCAGCAACGGCCTGATGACTGTGGATAAGGTAGTCGATGCCCAGTAATTTTTTCTCATGCCCAATCAACTGTGTATAGGCCTCGGATCGCACACGGGCGCTGGTGATAATATTGGGGTTCATACCCGAGACCAGCTGGCAGGCTAGCAGATTCATTTCGTCTGAACCTGTCACGGCAACGAAATAAGTGAAAGCTTTAGGGTCAGCATTTTCCAATGCGTCTACGATATTGCCGTTGTTAATAAAGATGGGACAGTCTAAAACATTGCCGATGCTGCGGATGATATCCGAGTCCCGTTCTATCAGGGCGACATGTTTTTGTTGCACAACAAGCGGCCGGGCCAGCGCGATGCCCACCCCGCCGACACCTAAGATTAAGCTGCTCATTTAAAACAGGTTACAACTTTGGAATGATTTGGTCAATGCTAATTTTCGATCAATTTCATACACAGGAGACTTTTTAAAAAATCTGGAAAATATTACTTGCCACAAGGAAAAACTTTGCCCATAATTAGCAATATGAAAATCAGCGGTGCTGTGAATGCTCTTATTCGTCTCTTAAGCCTGCTTTTCCTTTTCGTTTTGGCTGGCTATTGGGTTTTTATTTCCGGGGTGGTGAATACAGCTATTCCGCAAGGCATGGTAGGTGTTGTTTATACGGCAACAGACGGCTATCGCCTGATCCCTGTCAATATGATGTGGAGCTGGGAAAAACTAATTCCCATGAATCTGCATATTTATGCTTTTGATCATTCTTTTCGGCGTATTTCTTTCACATTTTCGGGTGATTTGCCCGATGCTGCGGCTATTTCAGCCATGCCGCAATTTTCTTATGCAAATTTTCATTATGCCATGGCCGGCAGTGTGGAATATCGTCTAAGCCTGGAGGGTCTGCTATGGGCATTAACGAATCATTATCTCAAGCCCGATGGCCTGGCTGCTTATTATGAGCAGATGGATAAAGAAGTCCAAACGCGTATTAACATGATACTTTCAGCTTCTTCCGAGGCATGGACAGCCGGAGAAAGCCCCAATGATGAATTAATATTGAAACTGCGTGAGAGTTTTCCACATTTGGAATTCAGCTCTTTGGATATTGAAAAGCAAGAATTGCCCAATCTTGCAGCCTATCGTCGTGGTGTGGATTTTATTAATGTCGAGCATCAGCTTCGCCTTGAGGCGCGCAAATTGGAAGGACAAAAAAACATTGAAGTGACATTGCAGCAAGAAAGGCGTCTGCGTCTGCTGGAGAGATATGGCCAGCTGCTTACACGTTATCCCATTTTGGTGTCTTTCTTTGCTGTGGATGAAGATAAACTGTTGCCCAGGGATTTAATTCACAGCTTTTTACCCACCACAGAAATGACGCAAGAGACAGAAAATCAAGATCCGGTTGTGACTTTAGTCTCGCCTGCAGCGGAAAATTCCGCCCCTACAGCGCCTTCAATGAATGTGCAGCCTGCTGCCGATACTGGAACAACAACACAATGAGATAAACATGATGATTGATTATAAAGGAGCCTGTTAAATCTGTGGAGAAGCCCTTCGTCCATTTGCACAATCACAGCGAATATTCCATGCTGGACAGTAACAATCGTGTGGAAGATTTAGCCCGCACAGCCAAAGAATACGGCATGCCTGCTGTTGGTCTAACAGATCACGGAAATCTATTTGGATTATTATATTTTGAGAGCGCATGCAGGAAATACGGTATCAGGCCCATTTTGGGCTGCGAAGTGTATGTAGCGCCTGGCAGCCGGGCTGACCGAACTGGCACAGCCAGTGACGAGCGCCGCTATTATCATCTGTGTCTGTATTGCAGAAATCAGCAAGGCTATCAGAATCTGCTCAAGCTGACCAGTATTGCCTATACAGAAGGATATTATTATCGCCCGCGCGTGGATGACGAAGTCTTGGCAAAATATGCCGATGGCCTCATTTGCAGCAGCGCCTGCCTTGCCGGGGAAATCTCTGTGCATCTACTGGATGGCAATTATGAAAAAGCAAAGCAGCGTGCTTTATACTATCAGGAAATCTTTGGCAAGGGCAATTATTACCTGGAAGTACAGGATCATGGCCTGCCCCAGGATAAGATTATCCGCCGTGATATGAAAAAACTCTCGCAAGAAACAGGCATCCCTCTGATTGCCACGAATGATGTGCATTATCTGCGCAAAGAAGATGAATTTTACAATGATATTTTTATCTGCATCGGTACACAGAAAAAATATGAAGACACAGATCGTATGCATGCCAGCCCGCAATGTTATTTCCGCAGCCCCGATGAAATGTATGAGCTGTTCAGCGATATGCCCGAGGCCCTGTCCAACACGGTGGAGCTGGCCTCTAAATGTGATGTCACCATTCCTCGCCCGGGGCCGCTTTTGCCCGATTATCAAATCCCTCAGGGCTATGAGAATGATGAAGCATATTTTCGCTATTTGGTGCAGAAAGGCCTGCAAGATCGCTATAGTGATGTGACAAAAGAGATTCAGAAGCGTGCTGAGTTTGAGATTGCTACGATTGTGAATATGGGCTTTATCGGCTATTTCCTGATTGTCTGGGATTTTATCGACTGGGCCAAGCGGCAGGGAATTTCTGTGGGCCCCGGGCGTGGCTCGGGGGCGGGCTCTGTGGTGGCCTATGCTTTAAAGATTACAGATATTGACCCCCTGAAATATAATTTGCTTTTCGAGCGTTTTTTGAACCCAGAGCGCATCAGCATGCCTGATTTTGATATTGACTTTTCCGATGAGCGCCGGGATGAAGTGGTGGACTATATCACGGAAAAATACGGACGAGACAATGTCGCAGGCATCGCCACATATGGCACCTTGGCCACAAAGGCCGTGCTGAAAGATGTGGCACGCGTGCTGGGCATCAGCTTTTCAGAGAGCAATGAATTGACCAAGGCGATTCCCGATGATGCCAAGAGTATAGAAGAAGCCCTGCAAAAAAGCGAAGAGCTGCGCCAGGTGCGAGACAAGGGCGAAGTGTATAAAAATCTCTTTGATGCAGCCATTCGCCTGGAGGGTCTGACACGCAATGTGGGCACGCATGCCTGTGGCAAGGTGATTGGCCGCGGAGCAGTTTCAGATTATGTACCGCTGATTTATGATACCAAGACTGCTTCGGTGAACACAGCATTTGAGAGCAAATTGATAGAAGAATGCGGTCTGGTGAAGATGGACTTTTTGGGCCTCACCACGCTCTCTATCATCGATCGCTGTATTGAAATGCTGAAAAAACGGCTTCCTGACTTTGATATGGAGAAAATCCCTGAGGATGATGCAGAAACATTCAAGCTGTTTTCTGCCGGGCGCACGCATGGCATATTCCAGTTTGAAAGTACTGGTATGCAGAGAGTTCTTAAAGAAGCCGAGCCTTCATCAATTGAAGACCTGATCGCGCTCAATGCGCTGTATCGCCCCGGGCCGATGCAGTTTATCCCCAATTTTGTTGAGGGCAAGAAAAATCCTCATAAGGTGAAATATTTTCACCCCACATTGAAAGAAATTTTGAAGCCGACCTATGGTGTAATTGTGTATCAGGAACAGGTTATGCAAGTAGCGCAGACCTTTGCTGGATACAGCTTGGGTGCTGCCGACTTGCTGCGCAGAGCAATGGGAAAAAAGAAACCCGAGGAAATGGCCCAGCAGCAGCAGGTATTTATCGAAGGCGCGAAAAAACTGGGCCATGACGAAGATGAAGCCAAAAAACTTTTCCATATTTTGGAGCCTTTTGCCGGTTATGGTTTCAACAAAAGCCATGCCGCCGCTTATAGTGTGCTGGCCTATAAAACAGCATATTTAAAAGCCCATTTCCCCCAGGAATTTCTGGCTGCTGTGCTCACCAGCCAGATTAACAGTTCTGATGATGACTTTAATGCCACATTGGATGAGGTGCAGAGTCTGTCGATCAAAATTATGCCCCCTGATATTAATCGTTCAGGGCGCTATTTTGAAGTGATGGATGGAAAAATCTATTATGGGCTTTTGGGCGTGAAGGGCCTGGGCGAGGCTGCCGTGCAGGAAATTCTGGAGGAGAGAGCTAAAAATGGGCTTTTCAAGAATTTTGTTGATTTTGTCTCTCGCGTGTCTTTTCAAAGCGTGAATAAACGCGTGATAGAAACCCTGGTCTGCGCGGGGCTTTTTGACGAATGCGAGGCGGGTGTGGATAGAAATCACCTGCTGCACAATACCGGTGGCCTGGTGGATTGGGCCACAAAAAAACGTGATGAGCAGAATATGGGTAATTCTCTCTTCGATTTTGAAGACAGCCAGGTATTTCCCGAATATGTCTTTGAAAATGTACTGCCGATGAGCACAGAAGACAAGCTAAAATCTGAAAAAGAATATTTGGGCTTTTATGTCAGCGGCCACCCTTTAGATCCATTCAAGGCTTATTTACAGCCATATCAATGCAGCACAGTGCAGCAATTTTCCGATCAGCAGCGTGTGGCTAATGTTCAAATCTTGGGCCTTCTGCGCAGTATTTCCGTACGCATCACGAAAAAGGGCACATCGATGGCGACTGCGGTGCTGGAGGATTATACAGGTACCTTGAAGCTAGTTTTTTTCCAAAGGATATTGGATGAGAAAAAAAATCGCTTAATAGAGAATAATCCTGTCGTGCTCAAGGGGTCTTTGGATTTCACCCAGGGCAGCACCCAGATGATTGTGGATGAGATTTATTCTCCTCAGGAAGCGCCCGCAGCGGATAAAGTTGTCTCCTCTAAAAATACTTCGGCCAGGGGGGTTGGCCGAATGCAGCAAACACAGCAGGAAAGAAAACAGCCTGATGCGCCGATACAGACACAGATTGATATTATGTTGAATGAAGATGAAATCAGCGAAGAAAATCTTTTACAGCTGAAAAATATTATTTTAGGCTATCCGGGCAATACGCCTGTGTGTTTTGTGATTCGTGGTGAAAATGGGACAAAGAGAATACGCTCTGGGCGAAAATTTTGTGTCAACGCCAAAGAGGATTTTTGCACAGTGGTGAAAGAATTGCCCTTTGTGCGGGGTGTGGAAGAACAATATGCCTGATTATTCCGGCAAAAAAGTATTGATTATGGGCTATGGCCTGAATAAAGGTGGTTCAGGCCCCCAGGCAGCAAGATATTTAGCCAGCAAGGGTGCAGATTTAACTATTACTGATTTGCGTACAGCAGATATTTTAGCCCCCACCATGGGTATTTTAGATGGCTTTCAGGTGTGCTGGGTTTTGGGGCATCATGATATTTCTGATTTTCAGAATGCTGATATTGTGGTGAAGAATCCGGGTGTTAATAAAGATTCTGAATTTTTGAAGAATGTGAAACAAATAGAGACGGATCTCAGTTTGTTTCTTCAGGAAAAGCAGCCTAATCTGATTGCTGTGACCGGCAGCAAAGGTAAATCCAGTATTTCTTCTTTGATTTATCATGTTTTGAAACAAGCAGGGCGGCGCAGCCATTTGGGCGGCAATATTTCTGTCTCGCCGCTGACATTTGTGGATGATGTGGAAAATACAGATACAGTTGTTTTGGAAATATCGAGCTGGCAGTCAGGAGATTTGCTACATTTAGATCTATTAAAACCCAAAGTCAGCCTGATTACCAATTTGTTTAATGATCATCAGAATTATTATCAGAATGACATGGCGGCTTATGCTCTGGACAAGGCAGCTGTGTGCCTGGAACAGACAGAAGATGACTGGACAGTGCTAAATCTGGATGATGAATGGATGCCTTTCTTCCGCGAGCACACCAAGGCACAGATAGCTTATTTTTCTTGTTCTGTTTTGGATAAAAAATATTCTTGCGGGGCATATTTAGACAAGGATGATATTGTCGTCTTGCGCAAAGATGGCAAAGAGCAGCGCCTGAAGCTGAATAATGATCGTATGCTGCCGCAGAATTTGATGACAGCGGCCTTGGTTCTTTATCTTTATGGCTTGGAAATTTCTACTATTGAAGAGGGAATTAGAACTTTTAAGGGCATTCGCCATCGCCTGCAGCCGGTGTTGGAAAAACAGGGCGTGCGTTATTATAATGACAGCGGGGCGACCATTCCCATTGCCGCTGTGGCCAGTATTCAGCATTTCGCGCCAAAGGCCGGAAAACTGCATGTGATTTTTGGCGGATCGGATAAAGAATTAGATTTTGTGCCTATGAAAGATGCCTTTCCCCTGGTAGCCAGCTGGCATGTTTTTGAAGGCACGGCTTTGCCTAAAATACAGCAGATTTTTCAGGAATATGGGCAAAGTTATTTTGGGCCATTTAGAAACATGGAAGATATTGTTGCCAGCGCCGCTGCACAGGCACAAGAGGGTGATATTATTCTTATGTCTCCTGGATGCACCAGCTTTGGTTTGTTTTTAAATGAATTTGATCGTGGTAATCAGTTTATTGAAATTGTGCAAAAGGAAAATTAAAGGCTGTTCATAATGAAAGCGATGCTGATGCCCACGACAAGGCCGGCAAGCACCTGAAGAGCAGAATGCCCAATCTCGGTTTTTAGTAATTCCAGATTTTCTGCTTCTGAATTTTCCAATTCATCTTTTAATTCACTGACAAGGATATTAAGATACGTGGCCTGTTTTCCGCTGGCATAACGCACGCCCCTGGCATCATACATCACCACCAGACAGAACAAGGCCGCGACGGCAAAGATGGGTGATGTGAAGCCTTCATTCAGGCCAATTAAAGTGGCCAGGCTGGCTGTGCTGGCCGAATGGGCACTGGGCATGCCCCCAGAGCGGACAAATAAATCCCAGCGCAGTTTTTTTTGTTGCATATTTTCAAACATAAATTTTAAAATTTGAGAAACAAGCCAAGCAATAGTAGGCGTCAGGATGTAAATATAACGCATAGTTCTCACCTCCTGTTTTTGCTGTAAAACAGGTCTGAGTACTATATCATAAATTGCATAGGGATGCAAGAAATAAATCGTAAATAATTGACTGCTGGCAATTTTTTACTTTATAATCGCCCCAAACTGGGGGATCTTATGATCAAAATTATTGCCGGTCACGACTATATGGATTTAGATTCACTGGGATCGGTGATTCTGGCAGGTTGTCTTCACCCGGATTTTTTGTGTATTAAGAACAGATTGGCACATCCATTGGCTATTAATGTCTGCAATGCTTATCAGGAGCATCTTGATATGATAAGCATAAAAGAAATAAAAGGTCAGGAAATTGAAGAACTGATTATTGTGGATACGCGTGAAAAAGACCGTGTGAAAGAGATTTTTCATGCTATTGGCCATGATGTAGGCAAAATTACTGTTATTGATCATCATGTAAATGCAAAGATGAATATTGATGATGCACAGTTAATCAGCCATGATTATGGCAGCAATACAACTTATTTTGCGTTGGAATTGAAGCGAAATAAAGTCAATATCAGTGCAGAAATTGCCGCGGTAGGGCTTTTGGGCATTTATTCAGACACCGGGTCTTTTGGGTATGACAGTGTCCGAGAGGCTGATTTCGAGGCCGCATCGTATTTATTATCTCAAGGGGCCAGTATTCCTTTAGTGAAGCATTTTTTAAAGGTGCCTCCCCTGAATGTGCTGGAAGACTGTTTGCAGCTGGCCATAAAAAGCCTGAGCCGCCGGGTGATATTAGGGCATCAGATTGGCTTTTTTCTTTTAGATATTCCACATATTCCTGGACTGGCCACCATTGTCGATCGTATCTTTGAAATCGAATCCTTAGAGGCAATCTTTGCTGTTTTTGCTTTTAAAGATAAAAATCAAATGCTTATTGTCGCGCGCAGCAAGCCAGGCAGTATTGATGTGAATCATATTTTGGCTGCCTATGGCGGCGGCGGGCATATGCATTCGGCCAGTGCCACTTTAAAGGGAACATACAATTTAGAGATGATTGATGAATTGACCGAGCATCTGCGCCGCGTGATGATTCCTGCTGTGTGTGCCAAGGATATTATGAGAAAAGCCGAATGTATTATTGAGGATACATGGACCTTGTATGATGCAAGCATTTATTTGGAAAATATGAAGAGCTCTAGCGCAGCAGTGGTGAATCAGGCAGGGGAATTTGTCAGCACATTGGACTTAAGCCAAATCAGCCAGGCCAGAAAGCATGGCCAAATGCAGGATCTGGTGCATCAGCATTGCGGGAAAAATCCTGTTTTTTGCGGCCCGGGGGCTTTGCTTCATGAAATAGAGAATATTTTCTTTACAAGTACAGTGGC
>JAHHUI010000035.1 GCA_020024055.1 Spirochaetaceae bacterium
GTCTTTGGTCAGACGCGTGAGGCTTTGGCTGCTGTAGCGAAAGGCCTCCTGCCCGGAAACCACAGCCAGGCGGGCCCCAATGGCCACAAAAGCCGATCTGGCGAACCCTGTCTCTTTTTTCAGATTTGTACGCTGAATCTCTACATATTCCACACCTGTGGAATCCTTCACCACAGAGGAGAGGACAATTACTTCTTCACCAATTTCCAAAGGCGTCCACCAGTCGCTGCTTTTACGTGCATCGGCTTCCAGTTTTTTGCGAAAGGATAAATTATGAAAATTAATCAGCGCCTTTTGTTTTTTGGCCGTTTCGGCGTCTTTGCGCTCGATGACAGCCTTTTGCAGTTCAGTTTGGCTGATTTTTTCCACCTTGGCGCACGAGACAGCCACAAAGGCGCACAGCAAGGCGCCCATACAGATAATGTTTAATCTATTTCTCATTTTTCAAGGCCTCCAGCTCTTCTTGGGCAAAGTCGCTTAAAAACTGATATTGCGGAATTTCTTTCATATCCAGCTGCATATCGCGCACATTGGGCTCTCGTAAATTGGGAACAAGCGGCAGCGGATAAGAAGGAAAATCTAAAGGCAAAGACTCAGCACGCACCTGCCCAGAACGCACATCTATACGAATTAACTCATTTGCCCACAGCCAAAGCCCCGCCAAAGAAGGCAAAAGCATCAGGCAAATCATTAATTGCTTTAACAGCTTCATTACTTTTTGAACTCCTACCTTAACCAGGTCGGCAGAAATACAAAGTTCTATAGGATAAGCTGTCTAAGCTCCTGCACGCTTTTTGCCTGGCCCTCTGCATGAGAAAGCGCATGCGCAAGGCCAAAGCCATAATGCACCGCAATGCAGGGAATGCCATGCACATGCGCACCGTCCACATCAAAAGAACTATCACCAATCATCACAGACCTTTCTTTGGGCAGGGTTTGGAAAACCAAATCCAGCACACCGTCTTTTGTATTGGGTATTTCATGCTCATTGGGCCCGCAGATGGCAGAAAATAAATCCTTAATTCCATATTTTTCGCTTAAATAATTCAGTCCGCGCATCGGCTTCAGGCTGGCAATGGCCAATTTCTTGCCTTTTTTATGCAGATCTTCCAGCAATTCTTTCATCCCCGGATACATCGCCGAAATATCAGCACAGCCGTCTTCATAATAAACCTGGCGATAGCGTGCAACAATTTGGTCAATAAAATGCTGATCTGTAAGGCCCAGATACTTGTGCAGGCTTTGGGCCACAGGCGGCCCGATAAAGGGCTGCAGCTGCTCGGCTGTCACATGAATATTATGTTCAGAGAGCGCCTTGGACAGAGCTTGTATAATTCCCACCCCCGTGTCGCTGATGGTGCCGTCAAAATCAAATATATATAGATCAAAATCTTTCCAATTTATCATACCTTCTATGATAATGCGAAATAAAACATATGTCTACATTGAATTTTTTTACTTATATTTTAGAAAACTCTCTTGCTTTGATGGTCGTGAATATAATAAAATTCAAAAATATGAGAAAGTTACCTTTTTTCTTTTGTCTCGCTGCTGTCCTTCTTTCATGCCAAAGCTGGGCTTCTGTAAAAGCAGAAGAACCTGCTGATCATATCAAAAAACTGACAGGAGTCTGGCTGAGAGAAGGAGATGCCTCGGCCGGAGATGTGATCAAAATAGAACATATCGAGGAACAAAACCTTACTGTCGGTGTCTTGACAAAAGTGAGCAATCACTCCAAGATTTTTGGATATCAACCTGGCGATATTAAATGGAAACTGATTCGCATCAACGAGGATGGCACAATCTTAATTAATAATCTCAACTCAACCATTACAAGAGAAGAAGCCAGCGGTCGCATTATCAGCACTGTGAAAACTTATGGGCCTTTTCTCATCACTGTCAGAGATGAAAATTTGATATCACTGCAAAATAAAGACACTGCTGATGATCATCGCATAGGAAATGAACAAAAATGGCGCAGGATATCAAAATGAGGTGATTAAATATTTGTTATGAATCGGCTGGCAAAAAATGAAGAAAAAAGCCTGTGGCGTGAATTAACTGTATTAGCCGCGCCTATCACATTGCACAATCTTATCCAGTCGATGGTCGGCGTCATCGACGTGATGATGGTGGGACAGATTAACAATGAAAGCCTGGCCACTGTGGGCATTGCCAATCAGGTTTTTTTCATGGCCTGTGTTGCCATTTTCGGAATCGCCAGCGGCGGCGCTGTTTTCATCTCGCGCGCATGGGGCAGCCGCGACATTCCCCAGCTTCAAAAAATCACCGGCATGAGCCTGCTGGTTTGTCTTATTTTTTCTATCAGCCTGGGCCTGACAAGCTACTTTGAAGCATATAATATTCTCTATTTCTTTTCCACAAATGACTTTTTGAGCACATATGGCCAGGCCTATGTGCAAATCACCTCTATCAGTTTCATCTGCACAGCCTTCACCATTGTGCTGGGCGTCCAGCTGCGTTGCGTGGGGCGCAGCCATTTGCCCATGGTCTCTGGGGGTATCAGCCTTTTGGTCAATGCATTTCTTAATTA
Organism: Spirochaetaceae bacterium; assembly: GCA_020024055.1. GTDB lineage: Bacteria > Spirochaetota > Spirochaetia > WRBN01 > WRBN01 > JAHHUI01. Next base: position 2,555 of record JAHHUI010000035.1, read on the forward strand.
TCTTCTGATTTTTGGGCACTGGAATCTTCCCGCCTTGGGCCTCTCTGGTGCGGCGATTGCCACGCTCATTGCGCGCATTGTCGAAATGCTGCTGACGATGTATTTTTTCCGCTATCATAACCCTGCTTTTACACATTGGCACGAGTGTTTCTCCATCCTGAGAGCAGAGAAAGAACACAGGCACCAGGCCTTTGCTTCGTTTTTGCATGTGGCCTTTCCTATCATGCTTATCGAAATGCTGTGGGCCATTGGACAAGGTGTATACAAGCTTATCTTTGGGCGTATGGGTGTTCCCGAGCTGGCAGCCTATACTGTGCTGGAAACATTGCTCAATCTCTTCAGCGCGGTGGCCATTGGGTTTGGCAATGCCGCCGGTGTTTTAATGGGATACAAGCTGGGTATCCCTGATTTGCCCAAGGCCAGGGCCTATGCCAGCTACTTTATCCGCATCAATTTTATTCTTATTCTGCCTCTAAGCCTGCTGCTTTTCTGTGTGGGCACTTATTTGCCCAGCCTGTTCAATATGAAGGCTCAGGAAGCTGTTTTGCTGCGCAATGGCCTGTATATGTGTGCATTTTTTCTCAGCCTGAAAAGCTACAATTTCCTGATGACCACCGGGATATTCCGCGTGGGCGGCGATGGAAAATTTGTCTCAATCGTCAGTGCCATCAGTTTCATCAGCTTTGGCATTCCCATCAGCCTCGTCGGCGGCCTGGTATACCATTGGCCTTTCATCGTGATTCTGTTAATCGTTTTCCTGGAGGAAAATATCCGCAATCTTTTCCTTTGGCGCCGCTATCGCACCGGAAAATGGCTGCATGAGATCTTGAAATTGTAAAATCTCTTATACACACCCATGAAAAATCCGTCGATAATCTTCAAGTGAGGTTTGATTTTATGGCTGATTTTATTTCCTATGACGACAATCTTTTCTTTATTATGGCACAGACCAAGCATTTACAGAATGGGCTGCGGCTGACCTTGCATCGCCCTATTTTTTCAGGGTTTTATATCAAGCAATTCAATTTTCTGGCAGATGTGCTGCGTTCAATTCAAAAAGAATTGTTTGAACACCCCCAGCTGATCAAACTGAACGATTATCTGCAATTGCTGCGCAGTTCACAGACCATGTTTATTCGCTTGCTAGAAACTTTCCTTTCCCATAGTATGTTTGTTGTGGATAATAATAAAGACATTGCTGTGCTGAAACAGGAAATGCAGGATAATCTAGATCAGGTCATTGATCGCCTTTCTGAAGATGATAAAAATATTACCGAGGTGGACACCGTGAGCACCGAAGAAATGTCTATCCTGCTCTCTTTGCCCAGCGAAGAAGATCTCTCTTAAAAATAAATTAATTAGATAATAAAGAAAAAAGCCAAGGTTTCTACCCGGCTTTTTTCTTTTGCATTGAACTTGCGTCTTTGACTCTTTGCAGGAAATATAAACTAAGACATGACCACTTCTTCTTGATCAGCATTGCGAATCTTAAATGTCTCCACTGTTTTCACCAAGCTGTCAGCCAGCTCAAGGCTCTTGGCATTGGTCGTGGTAATCTCTGCCATCGACTTATCCATGGTGGAACACTCTGTTTGAATCTGCTTCGCAGAGCTGACCAGGCGACGGCTGGCCACCAGGAAGACCTGAAGACCATTAGAAATTGACGAGCTGCTGTTGCTCATACGATGACTGGCGTCACGCACTTGTTGAGTGATGCTGTTGATATTATTCAACGCGCGAAGCACTTCTTTACCGCCAGAGTTCTGCTCATACAAAGCATTTTTTGTAATTTCAGAGGCACGTGTAATGGCCTGAATCTGCTCTGTCATATTTCCAAACGCCACATCCATTTCTTCAGCCTGCTGCACAACGCCGTCAATAGCTTCCAAAATAGAGGTGATGTTGCGCTTACTGTCTTCAGACTGTCCAGCAGTGTTCAGGGCCAGGTTACGGATCTCATCGGCAACAACGGCAAAACCACGCCCGGCCTCGCCCGCATGCGCCGCTTCAATAGCCGCATTCATAGCCAACAGGTTGGTCTGGCTGGCTGTCTGGGCAATAGTCATATTGGTCTCATCCAGCATCTTAGAGGCATCCGATACACTGCGGATATTCTGCAATGTGGCCGAGAGCGTATTTCTAAATTCTTCTGAAATCTGATTAAAAATCCCAATCGCAGTCGACACATCACCCATGCGCTGGTCAATCGCCGCCACGCTGGCAACCATTTCTTCAACAGCTGCACTCGATTCCACCAAACCGGTGGCCTGTTCCTGAATCAGGCGGTCCAGCTCACTCGCCTCACGGGTCAGCTCTTGCACTTCCTTGGTGGTGCTTTCTTCGCTTTCAATCTTCTTTGAAATATCCGTGATCATCGTGTTAATATTTTCCACAATGGCACGAATAGACTTCACAGCCACCTCACCCACTTGATTCGACTGCGTGCTGCTTTGATTAACAGCAAAGGCATTCTGCTTAATGGCATAAATGGTAGACACCAGTTTCTTTCTAAACTGATTAACACCATCCACAAAAGTCGATGTATCCTTATTGGCTGTGTCTAAATGCAAAGCAGAAGTTAAATCGCCTCCAGACATTCTTTCAAACCCGGCCAAAAGATAATACAAAGATTTATTGAGGAAATGAGACACATAGAAAGAGAGCACAGCTGCCACGCCAAGGATGACCAAAGATGCCACAGACATGGTGGCCATATAAGCCCAAAGACCCTTAGACAGATCCCTCATGCCCTGAATGGCAAAGCTTCCCGCCGAGACCATATAGTCATTGCTGGCATTCATGGCGCTCACGGCGGCAAATTGCTTGCCATTGCGCGTGCGATTCAGATTCACACCCTGAATGCTCTGGGCCACGATAGAATTGCGAAGATTATGAAAATCGGCACCCGCCATAAAGGTATCATAAACATTTTTATCGCCAACGATAAATTCCAGCTGGGAATTTATCAGGAAAAACCCTACACCTTCCAGTCTTTTTGCAAAACGCTCAAACAAATTAGCCATTTTGTCTGCGGTGAAGTCAATACCCACCACACCAATGATATCGTCCGTTCCCGGCTGTATCACGCGTCTTGAAATAGTGAACACTTCCTGATTATTGCCCACCAATGCCGTGGCGTACATAGGAGAAGTAACCAATCTCTCATCCCGGGCTGCCATGGCCCTGGAATACCAAGATCGGATAGTCTGATCATAATCATTTGGAAGCGAATCATCTAAAGTAGTTAAAAAAACACCCCCACGGTTGAATGGAACATCAGAACCATAATAAATCTCGACAATGCCTGGATCTCTTCGTGTGATAATAGAAATAATCTGTCTATAGTCAGTAGAGAGGCTGCGGCGACCGCTTATAATACTGGCTATGGCAATATCTTCCATAATATACAAGGGCAAGGCCATCTCTCTTATGGAAACATCAAGCTCTGAACGAACCTGCTCAATCGATACTTTAAAACGCTCGCCCACCAGCTCTTCTGTAACAGCGCGATAGCGAATCACCGCATAGGTACTGAGCATACTCAGAGATATAAAAAGCACGATGACAATAACAACTGTTGAAATAACGGCTGATGAAAACCTTACCTTGGCCATCTGGATCTCCCTGCACAATGGAAAATTATACTTTAAGACTATCGGACATACATCTTTTGATATTACTGTATAATGTCTTATTTTTTCAATATTTTTTGCTTGACACTTTCTTAATTAGCAGAAAAAGGAGAAAAGGCCTGTGTCATTCCCAGCAAAGTAGACTGAATCAGTTGCTCAATAATACGATCATACTGTCTTTCAAAGACACCCACCTGAAAGAAAATATTCTGGCTGAGCACCATCAGAATCTCCACATCCCTGGCGCGCCCGGGCGGGATTTCGCCGTTTTGTTCTGCCTTTTGCATCAGTTCAAGCAACAGGCGACGAAACAAAATCGTGCGCCGGCGAATGCCGGCAAGAAATTCCTTTTCGCGCCCGGCCACACACAGCGCCGCATAGTAATTCACCAGAGAACGCAGGAAAAATCTCTCGCTGGCCATGGTGTTTGCCAAACTGCAGAAAATCTCCTGCAGGCGCTGCATGACAGGGATTTTCTGCGTAGAAATCTTCTGATAGCGCTGGAACATATTGTCCGTGTAATATTTAATGGAAAATTGAAAAATTTCGTCTTTGTTGCGAAAATATTGATACAGCGTGGGCCGGCCAATTTTGCATTTTTGGGCAATTTGTGTCAATGTGGTGTCCGCCAGGCCTTGTTCTTCAAAAAGACCCAAAGCATGGAAAAGTATCGCTGTTTTACGTCTGTCATGATCAACTATTCTGGGCATATGTATTTAAATTATTCTAGACAATCAACATGTCTTTGTCAAGTCTCATTACGCAAAATAGTTACAATTTCCGGCTTTAAACAGCTTTTCCCTTGTTCATTTTGTGGTTTTATGATATTGTCATCAGGGCAGGCTTTGCAGTCGTCGCTTGCGGCGAATCAATTTCGCTTTGCTGCGAAATATCGGCACGCAAGAGGAAAGTCCGGGCTCCATAGGGCGCGATGCCGGCTAACAGCCGGACAGGGTTTTCTTTATTTATTAAAGCAGACCCTGATGGACAGTGCAACAGAAAATAAACCGCCCGTGTGCACGGGCAAGGGTGAAACGGCGGTGTAAGAGACCACCGCGCCAATGGCAACAAAGGCGGCACGGCAAACCCCATCGGGAGCAAAGCCAAGCAGCAGGGGATGAATGGCCCGTTCGGATTGCATAATCCAAGCCTGCGGGTAGGCTGCAAAGACGCCTGTGAGCAATCACAGGCCAAGATTAATGACGATAAAAACAGAATCCGGCTTATGAAAAGCCTGCCTTTTTTGGGGAAACATGAGTAATAACGTGAATGTCAACCTGAACAGCATCACATCCCGCCTCATTCTGCTGGGCATCGCGCTGGCGTTGCTTTTGCTTTTGGCCACATTTGTGGTGTATAGAACTGTGGGTCAAAATCCCGACGGCTTTGCGCAGCGATCGAATATTGTGGGCCTGTGGGAAGCAGGCGACTATGCTCGCGTGCTGGCCTATAGCGAAAGCGTGCTGGAGCGCAATCCCATCGATGCGCGTGCCTTGTTTTTTGCCGGGGCCGCCAGCTATTATCTTCTGTCTTTTGGAAGCGTGCCAGAAGATCAGGGGCGCTATCTGAATCAGGCCATTTTGAATCTGCGCACTTATCTGGAACTTAAGAGAAATCCCCCCTATGCCGCCGAGGCTCATTATCTTCTGGGCAAGGCCTATTACAACAAAGGCTCTGCCTATGTGAATCTGGTGATTCAGCATCTTCAGCGCGCCATCGACCTGGGATATCAAAATACGGATATTGCCGAGTATATCGGCATGGCACATATTCTCTCGGGAGACTATGTCACCGGGGTGGAATATCTGGACAAAGCACCCTATAGAAAAGATAATTATGCCCTGGAATATAATATGGCCAAGGCCTATACATCGGCGGAAAATTACGAAGAGGCACTGAAACTGTATCAAAATGTGTATAAAAACAGCGCTGATGACAATTTAAAAGATCAGGCCTATCTACAAATGGCCAAAGTGTATTATCAGCTTAACCGTCATACAGAAGCGAAAGATATTTTTATCAATTTCCTGCGCAAATATCCCAACAATACCGAGGCTCATTTTGGCCTGGGCGAGATTTATTATCTGGAAAAAAATATGCGCGCAGCCAAGCGGCAATGGGAAGCCGTGGTGCGCCTGGATCCTTTGAATGTAGAGGCCTTGACACGCCTGTACGGCAATTAAACGAAATCTATATCAGCCCATTGACAAAAAACCCCTGTATAGTATACAGTACGCCAAGATATGGGACTTTTTAATTTTAATATTGACTTAGGAATTGACCTTGGCACGTGCAATACCCTTGTGTATCTGCGCGGCAAAGGTATTGTTGTAGATGAACCCTCTGTCGTGGCGGCGGAAAGGGGAACAAAACAAATACGCGCCATTGGCGCCGAAGCCAAACAAATGCTCTCACGCACACCTGGGGCTGTCACAGCGATTCGCCCTTTGCACGATGGCGTGATTAGCGACATTGAAATGACTCAGAAAATGATCAGTTATTTCATTAAAAAAGTGATTCCTAATAATCTCATGTCCCGCTATTTCACCCGTCTGCGTGTGGTGGTGGGCGTGCCCAGCTGTATCACCGGCGTGGAAAGACGCGCGGTGCGCGACAGCGCCATGATGGCCGGGGCGCAGAGAGTGGAAATTATCACCGAGTCTTTGGCGGCGGCTTTGGGAGCCAATATCCCTATATTCGACCCCGCGGGGCATATGATTTGTGACATTGGCGGGGGCACCACCGAGATTTCTGTTATCAGCTTGGGCGGCACCGTGGTAACCAATGCTATTCGCCTGGGTGGAGACGAACTGGACGAAGCCATTATCAAGCATGCACGCACAGTGCACAATATGATCATTGGCGAACAGACAGCCGAAGAGCTGAAGATTCGCATTGGCAATGCTAGCCCGGATCAAAAAATTGAAAGCATGGAAATTAAGGGCACAGACGCCATTACCGGTCTGCCCAGACGCTTGGAAATTGACAGTGTGGAAGTGCGTGAAGCGATTCAGGGGCCTGTGTGGGCCATTATTGAAGAAGTGAAGCGCACACTGTCGCAGACACCGCCGGAATTGGCGGCCGATATTTTAGAGCGCGGTATTGTGATGACAGGCGGGGGTGCCAATCTGAAAGGCCTGGCCAAGCTGCTGGCCAAGGAGACAGGCGTGCCCGTGATTTGTGCTGAAAACCCATTATTATGCGTTGTTTTGGGCGCAGGGAAATATTTTGAGTATCTCTCGGCCAATGATGCTAAGAAGATTTACAAGGATTTTGACGATTAATATACCTAAGGACTTGTATTAATGAAGGTTAAGGGTATTTTGGGTATAGAAAACATCGTCTTTTTTGTTCTTCTATCAATTTGTGTCATTGTTATTTCTATTGAAACAAATCGCAGTGTCGCCGTTTTTGCAAAAATTATCGACGCATTTCAAAATGTGCAGAAATTCACCAGCGATACCACACGCCGCGTGACCGAGGCTATGCAGGACATGACAGCCCTGCTGGCCGCCCATGAAGAAAATAAAGAATTGAAGTCTAAAATGAATGATCTTCTGGGCCTTGAACGTCGCGTGACAAATCTTCAGCAGGAAAATGACCGTCTGCGCACGCAGCTGAACCTGCCGCAGAAGGCGCGTTATGGCGCGGTGCACGCCGAGGTGATTGCCCGGGATTTGAATGACTATTTCGGCACATTGATCATCAGCCGCGGCTCTGAAGATAGCATTAAAAAGGGCATGGTGGTGATTGCCTATAATCTGAAGCAGGAGCTCTACGGCCTGGTGGGGCGCATCAGCGAAGTGAACACGCATACCAGCCATGTGCGCCTGGCATTTGATGAACAGTTTCATGTGGGCGCCAAGGTGGAAAAAAACGGCATTGTGGGCCTGTACAGCGGCTCGGGAGACCCCGTACGCTATGGCATTCTCAATTATATCAATGTGAACAATCTGCCCAAATTAGCGATTAACGACCTGGTGGTGACCAATGGGATGGACGGGGTTGATCTTTCCGCCGAGGACAGGCGCCTGCTCTACCCAGAGGGTATTTACATTGGGCGCATTAAAAGTATTAACTTAATCAGCTATCAAGCCAGCCTGCAGGTGGAGATCAGCCCTGCCGTGAATTTTGCCAGTTTGGAACACGTGTTAATCGTGACTAATCCCAGGAGATAAGAGGAGGGGCCAAAATGATTAGGCACTTTTTGGTTGCATTATTTATCATCGTGGTTCTGTATTTATTACAGGTCACTGTTCTGATTCAGGTCTCATCTTATATCTATGGCATGGTGCCCAATTTTGCGCTGGTGTTTTTCTGTCTTTTCTCTATTCAATACGGCCGACTCAGCTCGCAGATTTTGGGCTTCACTGCCGGGCTTTTGCAGGATTTCTTTTCCAGCTCGCCTATTTGTTTCTTTGCCATGATTTATCTGATTATGGGCTATGCATTTGGCAGCATGTATCGCCACACGCGATTTGACAATTTGCAGACAGTGCCTGTTCTGGTGGTGCTGGCCAGCCTGGCCAATATGATACTGGCGATGATTATCGGCGAGATTTTTGGCATACCCATCAGCAGCTCTTTCCTTTCTCCCTTGTTCTGGGGAGAAACGATTTTAAATGTGATTGCGGGTATTCCTCTTTACTATTTTTCGAAATTTCTGGCGAATAAAATGGGACTTTCCGCATCCTGGAGGCGCCTGCGCCATGATTAACAGGTAGAATCTTTTATATATATTATGAGAGTTTGATGAATGAGCAGTATTAATACCCCCAGATTAATTCAAAAACGTGGATATATTGTTTTAGCATTCACGGCAGCTATTTGTTGTGTTTTTATCATTAAATTATTCAACTTACAAATTATTAAAGGTTCCTTATATGAAACACAGGCCAAACGCGTTTCAGAGCATATTGTGAATGTGCCTGCACAGCGCGGCTTGATTTATGACCGCAACGGCGAGCTTTTGGCCAGCAATTCAGAGCTTTTTTCGGTTTCGATCATTCCTGCAGAAATTATTGACAAAAAAGAAATTCCCCAGATTCTCTCGCGCGTGGCTAAAGTGCTTAATGTACCCTTTGCCGCGATTGAATATAAAGTGAACCCAACGTTGTATTCTTCGCGCGTGCCCATCGAGCTGAGCAAAGAAGCGACATTGGATAAAATTACCTATTTTTCCACGCGTATTGACGATTTTCCTGGGCTGTATTGGGCCAGCAAACCCAAACGCAATTATCTGGTGACAGGCAGCGGAAAAACCATCAATCACGTCATCGGCTATATTGGCGACATCACAACCGAAGAATTGCAAATTCTGTATAATCAAGGATATACAGCAACAGACAGCATTGGAAAAAGTGGTATTGAGCATTATGCCGACAGAATTTTGCGTGGGAAAAGCGGTCAAAGATTTGTTACTGTGGACGCGGTGGGTCGTCGTCTGGGTGAAAATGAACAAGCTTTCATCACACCCACAAACGGCAAAAACATTGAATTGACGATTGATATGCGCATACAGCGTTTGGCTGAAGAGGCGCTGGGTAAAAGACGTGGTTCTATTGTCATTTTGAAGCCCGCCAGCGGAGAAATCCTGGCGATGGTATCCTATCCAGTTTTCAATGCGAATCTTTTTGGCATGAAAGGTAAACAAGGATTCACCGGCCAGGCCCTTGATCCAGCCTTCCCTTTCATAAATCGCGCTATTTCTGCCGAATATCCCCCTGCTAGTACATTTAAAGTGGCGATGGCTGCGGCGATTTTAGAATCGGGCCTGTATCCTGCAAACAAAGAAGTCTTTTGCAGCGGCTCAATGATTGTGGGCAATATGCGCTTTAGATGCCATCTGCGCAGCGGCCATGGCTGGCAAAATCTGAATGCGGCGATTGCCAACAGCTGCAATATTTATTTCTGGACAGTGGCAAAAGACTATGTGGCCCGAGACGAAAACGGGCGCAGCAGCATCGACCGCTTCACCCAGATGGCTGCCGACTTTGGCTATGGCCACCTGACAGGCATAGACCTTCCGGGAGAAAAATCGGGCCTGGTGCCCACGAAAGAATGGAAAGAAGAAACATATCATGCTCCCTGGAGCGGTGGCGACACGATGAATATGGTGATTGGGCAGGGATTTGTACTCAGCACTGTATTACAGGCCGCTGATGCGATCAGCATTGTGGCCAATGAAGGGGTGATCTATCGCCCGCACACCATCCGCGCCACGGTGGACCCAGACACAGGCGTGCGCACAGAGACTACGCGCGAAGTGCTGCATCGTTCGAATATCAAAAAAGAAACTTGGAAAAAACTGCAGTCATATCTGCGTTCAGCGGTTTTGCACGGCACAGCCTGGATGCTGAACCGCGCCGTGGCCGCAGCGGGAAAAACAGGCACCGCTGAAATCGGTATCACCGGAAGCTATCACGACTGGTTTGTGGCCTATGCCCCCTATAACAGCTCGAATCCTGACGATATGGTGGCAATTGCTGTGTTCCTGGAAGCAAATGAGAGAAATGAGCGATATGAATGGTGGAGCACGAAAATTGCCGACATGATTTTACAGGGTATTTTTGCCAATCAAACCTATAGCGAGGTCGTGCGCACTTTGCAGCCTTGGTATATGAATTGGCGCGCAGTGCCCGAGCTGACCCCACCGCCAGAGAGTATTCAATATGTGCAGCCTATTGCCATTGGAGAAGATAATTAGTGAGTGTTTTACAGCGACTGCAACAAAGATTTGCCTCTTCCCGCTTCGACTGGGTATTGTTCTGGGCGATGATTGCGCTGCTGACCATCGGTATTTTCTTTATCTATTCTTCTGGCATCGACAGCAACGGCCAGCAAACTCATCAAGGCGCCGCACCCGAATATATTAAGCAGATTGTCTGGGTGATCACTGGTTTCACGCTATTTCTCATCGCGGCGCTTTTTGACTACAATCAGCTGCACTTGCTGTCTATTTGGTTTTTTCTGGTCAGCCTGGTTTTGTTAATTGCCGTTTTGCTGGTGGGTAAATATGTGGCTGGGGCACGAAGCTGGCTGGGTATCAGCTTTTTGGGAATCCAGCCGGCAGAGCTGGCCAAAGTGACCACGATTATTGCCCTGGCCAGTTTTTTCGACGCCCAAGGGCCCGGAGCAGGAAAATCTTTCAAAAACCTGATCATC
>JAHHUI010000036.1 GCA_020024055.1 Spirochaetaceae bacterium
ATTCCATTTTTTCTGTCACTTCTTCAAAAGTTTTTTTATCTAAATATTTGACAAAAAGGGAACGCTCTAAAGTCAAAATTGTATTATCATTTTCCCACAAGACGCGCTGTGGGTTCAATTCTTTGGGCTCGCCATATTTTTTATACAGCTGCATATACAGGGCAAAATAATCCAAATACTCAGGATTAATCTCTAAAATAATCTCATAAAGCTTTTCCTGATAAAAAACAAAAAAGCCATTTTCCAGCATTTCACGGCCAGCTACACCGATTGTGGTGCGATCGGGAGGCTCTATCATCGTTACATCAGGTTCGCCTTCATATAAAAACATCGTGTCTTGATCCAATGAAGAACGAATAGTTTCAATAGAATCCCCAAAATTATAGTTTTTATAGCCGGTGGGCAGGGCAGCAGACCCTGGAGTCGCATTCTCAGTTGTTTCTCCCTCTTTGGCTTGTTTTTCAGTGGGGGGCACGCCCTGAGAAAAAATGACAGCAGAGAAAAAGAGACCAAATCCCGCTATAAAAAGCCCATATAAAAGAATCTTCTGCATTGCCATATCAATTTTCACGGATGACTCTCCTGCTTTCCTCTCTAAAACTTAATTGCCTCGACCATATAGCGCACATCAACCTTACTTTGGCCATAATATTTTCGAGCAATAATGAACACCAGTCCTTTGCCTCCTGGCATCAGGATAATACTTTCCAGTTCATAGCCCATCACGCCTTTGCGCACAAATTTAGGATGTCCCACGGTATAGCGCTGTATCGCACCGCTGGATTTCTGCACAATGAGATCTAAAGACAACGTTGAACTGACATTAGGGCCCATATTGCTGACATTTTGATTTAAAGTCACGCTGTACTGCGTATTGGTTTGAAAATCGCGAAAGGTGATGGAATTATCCAGGCCCGAAGAATCAGAAAGACCTGATTTACGCGCATCATCTGTTAAGGAAGAGGACAAATACAATAATCGCCCACGCGTGGTATAGCTGATGCCCAGACGCTTTCGCACAGGGGCATAATTTTCTATCAGCTGATATAAAACGCCATCGCCTGAATCACCAGGAGTCAAGGGATATTTCTCTTTGGCATTCATCATAGAGCCCTGAACAAATTCATTAGAGGCGACATCAACGGTGACAATGGTAGCATAGGCTTCTTCACTAGAGATTGAATAGCCATATTGTCCAAATGTGAAATAACGTCCGTTTTTAGAAAAACCTAAATTGATAAAATTGGCCACGTCTCCTGCAGACAGAAAAAAAAGCGAAGAAGAAATGATGAGTAAAAGAAATAAAAATAAAAAAATTTTCTTCATGCCAAACCTCATCATAATTATCGATTCACCGGGCAAAAATCATCAGCAAAAAGTCTTTGCTCTAATCATAACGCGCAGGTATGACAAGTAAATCTCCCTGGCCGCTTGAATTAAAAATCATACATTGCTCAGGGCCATCTGTCGATAAAACAAATTTCAAAATCCGCTCATTTTCTATAGAAACAGGCACGACCTGAATATTTCCCGCCTGAAGCCACACCTGGGGCAGCATGCCCTCTCTGAGTGTCACTTCAACTTCCAGGCTGGCGCCATTCCATGTGAATGCGCGTTGTGTGCTGATGGAAGTGGTGAAGAGCACCGTGGCTACATAGGTGTGTCCGTTTTCCACCAGGCCCACACCAAAGGCCGTCCAGCGAGGGTCGAGCAAAACTTGGCGATGTGTCGGGCTTTTCAGCCACATCTGCACAATCCGCTCTAAATCCGGCCCTCGGCCCAAAATCTCGCCCGTGGACAGTGCCGACCCGCCCCCCACACGATAGCGCTTGACAGCATTGCGGCCATTCATATCCATATGGCTGAGATCCTGCTGTGTGAACAGCCACTGAGCATATTGCGCACAAACCTCTTCTGCTGCCTCATCCACAAGCAAGCCTTGATGCACGCCATACTCCGCACGCACCTGAATCAGCATTTGTGCTAATTTATCTTTCGCCAAATCCTGTGCCTCTTGTGCAAAAAGGCATGTAGAAAAAAAACACAATAACAGCGCAAAAAATAAATTAGCCATTGAGCCCAAGCTTAATAATAGTCTCCAGCATCTTATCAATTTCTGTGACAAAACGCGCGCTGGCGGCAAAGCCATGCTGGAAACGCACTAAATCAGCAAATTCTTCATTGATATTCACACCCGAAATAGACTGCTTTATATCATTGAGATTTTTCATGCGTGCATCAAAGTCAAGATAGCTGGCCTGGGCATTGCTTCCTTTCACACCCACCAAAGCGGCATTGTCGGCAAAGAAATCGTCCAGACTGGTCAATCTGTCCACCATGACCTTTTCATAGCGCAAATCTGCAATGGCCAAAGCCATGCGATTATCACCTATGGCGGCTTCATTGGTCACCAGGCGCATTGTAGCGGCTACCATATTGGCATCGGCAGCCACACGGGAATTCACAGAAATCCACGCCGCGGGATTCGCCAAAGGCGAAACTGCATAGGTCACGCCCTCATTCAGTCTCAGGGCAGCCTGGCCGGCATTAATCTGATCATAGTCATAGGCACCATCGGCTCCAGAGGCCTGAAGCAAGCCGGCATAGCCCACCAGGAATTGTCCTGAATCTTCCACATGGCGAATGACAAAGTCCTTGTACTGGCCGCTGGTGCCCATCGTGCCCTTCAGACTCAGGCGCCCCTGGCTGTCCAGGCGCGCCACCACATTGGAATTAGCATAATTAATACGCTCGACAATTTTTTCCACTGTGTCCGAGGCATAATAGGGCACCTCAACCGGGCCATCGGCGCCGTCAAATGTCAGCGTGCCTTCCAGGCCAACAGGCTGTGTCGGGCTCAGGCTTTCTGTTCCGGTGATGCGGAATAAATAAGTCTGATCAAATTCACCATCGCCATTGCTGTCATAATTTCCGTTCACATCTTCAATGATGGGCAGCTGCGTGAAGAAATCCAGTCCGGTGCTTCCCCCGCGGCCCACGCCTTCGCGATGAAGACCATTCACCATGTCGGAAAAGTTGATTGTCATGGTGTCTATCTTTTTAATCTCATCTTTAATATCCACATCGCGCAGCTCTATCAAAGAATAGAGCTTGCCGCTTTTGCCCAGATAGTCTTTCAGTTCATCCTCTTCCACCCAGTCCACTTTCATCATGCCCGGGTCATTGGGGATTTCTGACATGGTCAGGGGCTTCACCAATTCGCCCTGCACCAGGGTGCGCCCGTAAATATGCACTAGGAATTCATCGGTGTCGCGATGCTCTACCGTCAGGGGCACCAGCTCGGCCAGCTGATCCACAAGCAAATCACGGCGGTCCATCAGGTCATTGGGATCGTCGCCCACGGCCTTGGAAAGGACAATACGATTGTTCAGTATTGCAATCTGCTCTGCTTTTTTATTGATGTCATTCACTGTCACTTTCACAGCATCATTCAGCAACACACGCTGCTCATACAGGCTGTTATAGCGATGATTAATAGCCTCAGCCAGGGCTTTGCCGTTTTCAATGACAATATTGCGCTGGGCCAAAGACTCGGGGTTGCCGGCCAGATCCTGCCAGCTGGTCCAGAAAGCATCCATATAGGTGCGCACAGATGTCTCATTAGGCTCGGCATAAATCATTTCCAGTTTTCTAATATAAAATTCTCTTGTCTGCCAATATCCAAAATCATCTGCCGTGGAGAGAATCTGATTTTCATGCAGAATATCGAAAATACGCTCTACCTGCTGAATTTTGGGGCCCTGGCCCAATTGGCCGGGAACATTCACTCTTTCCAGCGAGGCATCATATAAAGGCTCAACTGTTGAGAGCTTCACTCTTTGGCGTGAATAGCCTTCTGTATTCAGATTGGCTAAATTATGACCGGTGGTTTTAAGAGAGGTCTGATGAGCAAGTATACCTCTTTTACCAATTTCCAAACCCATGAATGTTGAATGCATTTTTGCTCTCCTTTTCTCTTAAAAAAACCGTTATAACAATTTTATTCTTTCCTATTTTGTCGAATCAAAAAGGAAAGAATCGGGGTCGTGCATGGCGCGGCGGCCAGCCCGCATATAGGGATTGCCGGTATTCTGCACCACGCTGGCTCTGTCCATCACGCCCTTCACCAATTCCATGCGCACACGGGCATAGACCTCTAAGCTTTTGAGTCGACAGCGCATACGATAAACTTCAGTGCGCAGAAAAAAGTAAATACGCTTGGTTTCTTCGCGCAAATCAGCAGGAAAAAACTGTACAGCCTCTAAAAAGCTGCGGTTTTTGGGCAGCTGCGCGGCGGTGTATAAATCTTGAGTGATATTATGCCGGCGTTCTTCCACCGCGGCAATATCATGAGAAATACGAGCACATTCGCGCAGGATTTTCTGAAGCTCGGGCCATTGTCTTTGCTGCACAGCCGTGCGAAGCACATCATAGCAGCGATTAAATTCATTTATAAAAGCAAGCTCGCGCTCCATAGTTGCCTTCAAAGCAACAACTTTATCTATTACCTGTATAGTTCTCTTGTTTTCCACATCCTATCTCTTCGGAGGATAATAAGCGAACTTGAGAAATTCATAATTCGACTCAATAAAAATAAAAAAGAGTTAAGGCCTCTGCATTCATGTCGATACGAGATGATATGAGAATCCATAAGTTTCACAATGTACTGGCAATGCTGGCTTTTTTACTTATTATTACCGGCGCGGCCACGGCTCAAAATCCTGGTGACAGACTGTTAACCACAGTCTCTTTATTTAGGGGGAGTACTCCTTTGGGTTCCTACTCATCCTGGTTCCCTATTGGCAGCTTTTCTCTGCCCGAGGCAACTCTTGTTCAAAGCAGTGCAACGCCGATTGAACAAAAATGGAGATTAAAAATCTCTTATCACGTGGAAAATGCCGGCAGTCGTTTTGCCTTGCAGGCACGTGTAGACTTGAACCAGAATCAAAGTCCTATCTTTAGTGTGGCCTGGGATGACGGGCGCGTGGGCCGTCGTCAGGCATATACAAATTGGCTTCAGCCCGAACTGCTGGGTTTCAATTCTCAGGCGATGTTTCCTGTTTCTTTGAATCTGATTCCCTCTGGAGACGGGCAGGCGCCTGCTGATGTTTATGTAGATTCAGTCGAATTAGAAATTTGGGAAATTGCCCAGACGGGCGTAAGAACAGGCACGCAGATTGCCTCTGTGGCCAGCCCGACCGAGCGCATGAGCGGCGCACCGCGTACCAGTGCACAAAATAAAAAATCTTCTGTTGCCCTGGCCCTGGAAACAAGTGTAAATTTCCTACGTGCGGCCAGCACAGGCGGATTGGGCAGCGCCAAGCGGTATTTATCTAATGATGTGGTGTCTTTAAGCAGCCTAGAGCCCTTAAGCCCATCCAGCGTGCCGTTGCTGAAACTGCCCATGGGTATGAGCTTTGATGATTATCTGGCAAATTATGAGCCCCAGATTTTCAGTTATAGCCAATTTGCCGGTCTTTTTGACGACCTGGAAAGCCATCAGGTGAATGGATGGCAGCTGTCCTCGAAGAGTTATCTCTTCATTGGGAACAATACAAAATCCTGGGGCAAAGATGTCCTGCCAGGACAGCCTTTGGTCTTTGTTTTAGAAGAAGAAAACGGAACAATGAAGGTGAAAGCATTTCCATGAGTAAACAATATGACCAGTACACAGCCCCCTGGGCTCAGAGATATGCCAGTCAAGAGATGCTGGAATTACTCTCCCCTCAAACGCGCTATAGCACATGGCGCCAGATGTGGCTGTGGCTGGCCGAGGCTGAAAAGTCTGTCGGGTTACCCATCACTGATTCTCAATTAGCCCAGATGCGTAAGAATCTGGAAAATATTGACTTTGACAAAGTTCAAAAATATGAGAAAGAACTGAAGCATGATGTGATGGCGCATATTCGTGCTTTTGGAGATGCAGCCCCTGAGGCCGCGCCGATTATTCATCTGGGCGCCACCAGCGCAGACATCACAGACAATGCCGACTTAATCATCTTTCGCAAAGCCTTAGTCATCATTGAAACAAAAATTGCACGCCTGCTGGCCTCTATGGCCAAGCGTGCCGAGCGTTATCACGACATGGCCTGCCTGGGTTTCACACATCTTCAGCCGGCACAGATTACCACTTTGGGCAAGCGCATCACTATGTGGATGCAAAGCCTGCTGGAAGATCTGCGCGAATTCGAGCGCATGGTGGAATTGCTGCCCTTTCGCGGCATCAAAGGCGCCACAGGCACAGGCGAAAGTTTTCACACGCTTTTAAACGGTGACTATAAGAAATATCAAGCCATTGAAAGCTATTGTGCCCTGCATGCCGGGTTTCAAACTGTCGAGCCAGCCTGCGGCCAGACTTATGACCGTAAATGGGACAGTTACATCATGACAGCGCTGGCCCATTTGGCAGAATCCGTGCACAAAATAGGCACAGATCTGCGCCTGTTGCAGTCTATGCATGAATTGGAAGAACCATTCACTAAAAATCAGGTGGGTTCTTCGGCTATGTCTTACAAACGCAACCCGGTGAAAGCTGAACGCGCATGCAGTCTGGCAAAATTTGTTCTCTCCTTATACAACAATACACAAATGATCACGGCTACGCAATGGCTGGAACGCACTTTAGACGACAGCGCAAATCGCCGCCTGTCGATTCCCCAGGCATTCCTGGCTTGCGACAGCATTTTGATCATTCTCACTCATATCTTTGAAGGCCTGATGGTGTATCCCAAAGTGATTGAGCATAATATGAAGAGAGAGCTGCCATTCCTGCTCAGCGAGCGTGTCTTGATGCTGGCGGTTCAAAAAGGCGCCGACAGGCAAGAGACGCATGAAGCCCTGCGCAGAATCAGCATGGAAGTGCATGTTTCCCAGATGGAAGACGGTGTCGAGCTCGACTTCTTAGACCTGGTGGCGAAAGAAAAAGTTTTACACATCAATCGCCGCACGCTGGAAGAGATGATGAATCCGAAAGCTCTTTTTGGTTTTGCCGATGTGCAGACAAATGCCTTCCTGAAGCAGCATATTGAACCTTTCCTTGAGCGCTATGAAAAACGCATTAAACAAACACCTATTGATTTGATTTAAAGATTCACAGCATTTTCACTTTTTCATCAATTTCATCGCACACTGCGCGCTCTGCCTGATATTGCACACACACTTCATCTGCAAATTCACTCTGATATTCAATCTCTTTTGTCTCTAAAAGTCTTTTCAGTTTTTCAAACTGCGCATAGCCCAGGCGATATTGCCGGCTTTCCTTTTCAATAAATTCCTGCATTTGCGCCAGAGACAAAGCTTCTTTCGCGGCGTCCTTATAGGCGCGTGAGAGGCCGCCTTTGCCCAGCAAAGTGCCCCCAAAATAACGAATCACCAGCACACACACATCCACCAGGGCGCTGTGCGTCAAAACCTCGAGCAATGGCCGTCCTGCCGTGCCATGCGGCTCGCCATCGTCATTAGAGCCACTGTGCCCGTTTTTCAACACATAAGCATAGCACACATGCCTGGCTTTGGGGTGCATTTGGCGATATTCCTGGATAATTTTTTTAATCTCCTGTGCAGTGTGCACAGAAATCAAATGTGCCAGAAAACGGCTTTTTTTCACTTCAATTTCCGCATCACACGGCTGCAACAGCATCTTTGCCACAATTAAATCCGATTTTTTAAAAAATCTTGTGCCCAGTCAATCGCATGTGCCCAGGCCTGATCGACTTTTAAATTATCACGCACAAAATACGCCACCAAAGGCGCTAAAGTCATTAAAACAGGATCATGCCGGCTCTCTTGCCTTCCTGCCAAGCGGGCATCAAGAGTCAAAATCCTCTTGCGATAGCTGTGTATAAAATCCTGCCCCCTCACACAGGCAAAAGCGGCACCGACGGGCTGAATATCCTGCTGCATCAATGCCCCAAAAGCACGCCGATAATCCAAGAAAAGAGCCGGTGTATACACCAAACCATGTTTGCTTTTCTCTTTTTGCAAATGCTGATAACGAAATACTAAAGACAGCACATCATTTTCAAGGCCGCCAAGGCGGCAGGAAGCATGCATAAATTCGGGATAGACATACACTTCGCGCGCATAAGATTTTGCCTGGGGAAAACAAAAATCAAAGCCATAATATGTAATATCACGCGAAAGCAATTTGCCCAAGGCCAGCACGGCATAGCCTACATTGCCGCCCTGTGTGTCCAAAACGCCCAGGCCGCTCAAACGCGCAAGGGGATGGCCCCCGGCAAAAAAAAATGCCCCATACTGCCGAGCCAGGCTTGGCGGCGAGGCAATATCGCACAGGAGAGTAATTCCACTCGGATTCACGCCGACAAAATGACGAGACACAAGCGGCTGGGCATCTAAAGAAAGGACGAGATCGGGCTTGATTCCATTCTGCAACAAGGGGCGCAATGCCGCATCACAGGCAATGACAAAATGCCCCCTGCTTTGCATCTCTTTAATAGGGTCTATTCCCTCTTCCAAAGAAGGAGCCGCCCCGGCAAGAACAACAGGACGGCCCACAGGCAAATTAAGAGGCCGCTGATGAGACTGATGATGATGCAGATTCATTAAAATATTAGTGAACCATGTCTTGGCAAAAAAAGCCTGGCTGGAAAGATCACCGGCCATTATATGAAAATATTCAGAGAGACCTTGCAAAACAGATCGGAAATAATCAGCCTGCTGATCGACAATCGGGCGCAAGGGATAATTGGCCAATTCCCCATGCCAAATGGGATGATAATGCACAGAAATCCAGGCCAAGAATTCATCCTGTGCACCCGGCACGGTCAATTCCACGCGCTCATCAGCCAGCACATCGCGCCGATCGACATGATGCAGCACGGCTTTCAGTCTGGACAAGGAAGATTCCAATATCAGCAGGCGCCGAAATTTCTGCTCTTTTAAAAATGGCAGCAGCTGATATCCGCAGCCAAAGCCCAGAAATAAAATACTTTCGGCATGGCAGCTTTCGCAAAAACGCGCACTCTCTCTTTCGGGGGCATACATGGAATGCACAGCCTGGCCACTGTCTGTGTGAAGCACCCACAGGCCATTGCGGCTGAGCGCACCGATGCATTCATCTGCCTGTGTGTCCTCAAGGCGGTGGGCTAAATGGGGCCATCGCTGCTGAATTACTGCCAGGTTGTCTTTCCATATCTGCTCATTCACAGGCCTCAGTATAACTTTTCCCGGGGCGGCTCAGCAAGAGACTATGCACGGCACACCATAGACATTTTCATAAAAAACGGCTAGTCTTGTAACTATGAATGCCCAAAATTCTTCCTTGCCTTATCACACTTTCATATTGAAAGACGGCACAGAAATTGCCTTGGTGGGCACAGCCCATGTTTCCCGGCAAAGTGTTCAGGATGTGGAAAACAGCATTGCGCATTTTTCTCCTGACATGATCTGTGTGGAATTAGATGCCAAGCGCTTTGAAAATATGAAAGATCCTGATCGCTGGAAAAAAATCAATCTGGTCACGGCGCTGCGCCAGGGCCAAGGATTTCTCATCATGGCGAATCTTATTTTATCGAATTATCAGCGCCGCATGGGCCAAAGCCTGGGTGTTCAGCCGGGGGCCGAAATGCTGTGTGCGATTCAGGCAGCGGAAAGCAGGAATCTGCCCATCACGCTGTGCGATCGGAGTATCACCACCACGCTCACACGTGCCTGGCGCAAATGCGGATTTTTTGCCCGCATGAAGCTCTTGTCCACATTGGCTGCCAGCAGTTTTTCCTCGGAAAAACTCTCTGAGGAGGAATTGGCGCGCCTGCGCGAGGGCGACATGCTCTCTGAAATGCTGGAAACATTGGCCAAAGAGGCCCCTGTGATCAAGCAGGTGTTGATTGACGAAAGAGACCTGTATCTGGCCCAAAAAATTTATTCGGCTGCAGGAAAGCGCCGCCTGGCTGTCATCGGCGCCGGGCATATGCAGGGTGTTTTAAATGCATTAAAGAAACTGGATGAAGGCGAATCTATCGCCATAGACGAATTAGACATTGTGCCGCCGAAAACATGGCTGACACGACTGCAATCGCTGATTATTCCGGGCTTGTTGCTGCTTCTTTTTGCCCTTACTGCCCAGCGCGCGGGATCGGTGCAGGCGGGCAGTGTTCTAGCTAAAGAATGGCTGTTTTGGAATGTGCTGATGGGGGCTTTAGGCGGCGTGATTGCCTTGGCCAATCCGCTGATTATTCTGGTGAATGCCATTGTCTCTCCGTTCAGCAGCCTGATTCCCCTGCTCAGCGCAGGCACAGTCACTGCTTTGGTGCAGCTGTGGATGGACAAACCCAGAGTTGAAGATTTTGAGGGCCTGGCCCAATTACAAGGTGTGTACGCGTGGTATCGCAATCGTATCAGCCACGCACTCATCGTGTGGATGGCCTGCAGCATTGGCAGCAGCCTGGGCGCCTTGATTGCTCTGGGCCGCATTTCTACAATGGTGTCTTAGAGTATCTGATGAAATATTTCCTGCGTCTTCTTGTCTTCTCTTTTAGCCTTTTTCCTCTTGCCGCCCAGTCTTTACAGCACATAGAAAATCTCCATCAAAATGACCCGGTCTATCAGCAGCTGATGCAGGATATTATGGAAAATTACAAACGCTTCGCCGTAGGCAAAAAACCATTATCTTTAAATCTGTTCACTTATCGCACAAAAAAACATGATACATTGTACAGCGTGGCGGCGCGACTGAATCTTCCGTATGATACTATTGCAACATTAAACAGCATTGCCTCGCCTTCCCTTTTTCCGCGAGGCGATTTAATTTATCTGCCGAATATGTCAGGCATTGCCACGCGATCGGATGAAAATGATCCATTCCTGAGCAGCCTGGAAGATCGCCTGAAACAGGAGAACAGCTTTGGCCTTGAAATTCCGGGGCCCACCGGCGAGCGCATTGCAGCGAATTTCTATCCCGCGCATAAATTCACCTCAGCAGAACGCACCACATTTCTCTCCAGCTTTTTATTGCCTCCCCTGCGGGGCATGAAACATGTCATCACCTCGCCTTTTGGGCGCAGAGGAAATCCATTCAAAAGCGGGCATTGGGAGATTCACACAGGGATAGACTATCGTGCCCCCATGCGCAGCGCCGTGCACGCGGCGCGATTCGGGCAGGTGATACGTGTAGGCAATCATCCTATTCTGGGCACGCATATTATCATCCGCCATGAAAAACGATATGAAACCGTTTACGGCCATCTCAGCCGCACATTAGTCAATCAGGGCGATCGTGTTTCAAATGGCCAAGTGATCGCCGAATCGGGCAATACCGGGCGCTCCACAGGGCCGCATCTGCACTTTGAAGTGCGCAAAGACGGCATGCCCATCAATCCGCTGCCCTTTCTACGCAGGAAAAATTAAACTATTTTCTGAACCTTCACCCTGGCAAAACGCTGCTTTCCGTCAATATACGGATAATATTTTTTTTCCTGAATAAGCTTGTACCCTTTCTCCAATAATCCGTTGAGAATGGGCCTGGTTGATACGGCAAATGGTTCCGTATAATCCGAAGGTATATATCCCTGATCGACCAATAAAACCCCCGCGTCATCATATTTTTTGTATTTATCAGGTATTTCTTCTAACAGCATAAATTTCAGCCGTTTATGATTAGGCCTGTCGGCGATGGGAATATTGGTGTACCAGTAACTAGGTGCTCTTGTCAGTTCTTTTTTAGGAGTTAAAAATAATCGCACCTCATTATGCCCGGCCCATGCTAATTTATTTTTAAAATATGGGATAAAGGCCGTTGTAACAGGATTTGCTTCATTAGACAAAATCAAAAAATTCTTGCCGCTTTCTATAAGTATTTCCCAGAATTTTTTTGCAAGAGAAAACGGCGGATTTGTACAGACAATATCCGCCTCTTCATTCAAGATTTTCAAGGATATGTCGCTGTCAAAGCTTCCCGACCATCCTTTGGGAAAATCTTTCTTTTCTTCATATCCGTCTTTGGTAAAAATATACGCCTTAGACCCCGCGTTAAACAGATCCACTGTTCCGCTGTAATGCGTGCATATCAGCCTCTTGAGTTTTAATCTGATGAAATGACGAATAAAAAATAAGGCAAAAGCCGAGGAATCTTTCTCTGTTTTTGTGTCGCCCACGGCATCATCGCAATTACAAAAAATTACTTTATCCCGCCAGATTTCCATCGGATACATATTAATCTCTTTTTCTATATCCTCATAGCGTGTATAAAACTCGTCATTTTGTGTCTTTTGCGCCTTCTGCAAAAGAGATTGCCAGGTGACCCCGCGTTCCTCCATGGTCGGCTTAGTTCTTTGGATTATCTTTGTGATCTGCCGCTTATCGGGCGGCTTAATAAAAATTTCTTTGACAAAAAGTTCATGAGATGTGATAAACCCGACATAATCATTAAAAAG
>JAHHUI010000037.1 GCA_020024055.1 Spirochaetaceae bacterium
CTGCCACCTGAATAAAACCAATACCGTCGTTGATGTTACGCACAGCCTGGTTCAAACCACGGATCTGTGTGCGCATCTTCTCGGATACAGCCAAACCAGCAGCGTCGTCACCAGAAGTAACAATGCGAGAGCCGGTGGACATCTTAGCCATGTCCTTGGTCTGCTGCACACCGGTATTCGTCAGAATACGGTTTGCGTTGATTGAGCTCATATTATGATTAATAATCATTTACTGGCTCCTCCTAAAAATGATAACCATAGTTGTCGGCAGAATAAAATCCGCCTCGCTCCAGACTTATCTTTTCCGATGGCAATCAGATTGCGCGTCAACCTTTTCACCATCTTCCAGATTTATCCTTTGCTCCAAACACCCCGCTAACAGCAGGGTAATAAATCCTAACTATACAGAGTCTCATTATAAAACAAATCCGTTTGTACAACAAGCCCCTATTTACTTTTTTGACTCTATCCTAAAAGTCGCATGACGGCCTGTGTTTTCATATTGGCCTGGGCCAGCATCGCTGTGCCCGTCTGCATCAGGATAGAATCGCGTGCAAGATTCATGGAACCATCAGCCATGTCCATATCACGAATCTGACTTTCGGAAGCCTGAATATTTTCGGCACCGATCATCTGGCTTTTCACAGCCATCTGCAGGCGGTTCTGATATGCCCCTAAATCCGCACGCTGCTTGCTGATAGTTAGCAAAGCCCGATCCACTGCCCCTATGGCAATATTCGCTTCATTTACAGTGGTGACAGAGATTCCTCCCTCACCAAATCGGCCTCGCACACCCAAGGCCTCAGCGGTCATCACCCCAATGGATACAGAGTCAAACTGATCCGTATTCGCACCCATGTGGATACGCATAGGCATTGCACCACTTCTTGCATTAAATCGCCCTGTCAGCAATGTCATGCCATTGAACTGACCCTGGCTGGCAATACGATCAATTTCTCTCAGCATCTGAGAAACCTCTACCTGCATATATAATCGGTCCAATTCGCTATAAGTTCCGTTTGCGGCCTGCACGGCCAGCTCGCGGATGCGCTGCAAAGCATCGACGCCGCCCTGCAAATAGCCTTCGGTCACCTGGATAAATCCAATGCCATCATTAAGGTTGCGCACAGCCTGATTCAATCCGCGAATCTGCGTACGCATCTTTTCCGATACAGCTAGGCCCGCTGCATCATCACCAGACGTAACAATTCGAGAGCCGCTGGACATTTTGGCCATAGTCCTGGTCTGCTGCACGCCGGTATTGATGAGGATACGATTTGAGTTCAGTGCACTTAAATTATGATAAATAATCATATCTCACTCCTCAATGCCATTATTTTCGGCAGATTTAAGAGAGAAGTCTCTCTACAGCTCTTAATTTTATATTAGCTTGGGCCAACATGGCCACAGAAATTTCATTTAAAATGGCATCTCGGGATAAATTCATAGTGCCAAAAGCCATATCCATGTCCCGAATTTGACTTTCAGAGGCCTGTAAATTCTCAGAACCGATCATCTGGCTCTTCACAGCCATCTGCAGGCGATTCTGATAGCCGCCTAAATCTGCACGCTGCTTGCTGACAATCAGCAGGGCTGTGTCCACCACGCCAATCGTGATATTGGCTCTATCCACCGCCGTGACACTGATACCCTCTTCTTCGTCCATACGCAGACCCAAAGCCGAAGCTGTCATTGTCCCTATATTAATAAATTCACGCTGATCCATATTTGCACCCATATGAATCACCATGCGGCTGTATTCCTGGGCAAAACGACCAGTCAACAGGTTCATGCCGTTGAACTGGCCCTGGCTGGCAATGCGGTCCACTTCACGAACCATCTGGGAAACTTCAATTTGCATGTACAGGCGATCCTCGTCGCTGTATGTACCGTTAGCAGCCTGCACGGCCAGCTCGCGGATACGCTGCATAGAGTCTACAGTACCCTGAAGGTAACCCTCTGCCACCTGAATAAAACCAATACCGTCGTTGATGTTACGCACAGCCTGGTTCAATCCGCGGATCTGTGTGCGCATTTTTTCGGAGACAGCCAAACCAGCAGCGTCGTCACCGGCAGTCACAATGCGAGAGCCGGTAGACATCTTGGCCATATCAGCTGTGCGCTGCATAGAGACATTTGTGGCTGTGCGATACGCTGTGAGAGCGCTAATGTTGTGGTTGATGATCAACTTACACTTAACTCCTGTGTGAATTATCGGGCCCGGGTGATTATAAATTTACTCCTTTAGCATGTCCAGACCCCTATTGCAGAAATATTTTTTTGCATGCTACAATCAATATTATTATGGGAGTCAGGGGTGAACTTTTTTCAGCCAAGTATTCAACACAATATGGCCAAAGAACCTATTTTTTTAATATAAAAGAAAATAGATTCGGCGACATCTTTTTGTCCATTGTGGAAAGCGTGAAAAAAGACAATTCTGATCTTTCTTTCCGGCGCCATCAGATTGCTGTGTTCGACACTGACTGGCCTGCTTTTTTAGGATTTTTAGACAAAGCCACAGAGCATTTAGCCGCAGAGGACTTCACCTGGCGTTGTCGTATGATATCGGGCAATAACAAGCGCTCTTACGAATTGGGTTTCAACAGAAAAACACGCATTACGCGCGTGATGATTAATGAAAAAAAGGATTCACAGCAAGACCAGTCTGTCCATGTTGTGAGCATTGATGCTGCAGATTTTAATAAATTTAAAGAGGTTTTAAGTCAAACCCTGGCGCAATATAAAGAAAATATAATGAAATCGGCTGTTCTTTAAGCTTTAAGACCTGAAGTTTTTATCAAGTCGACTTTAAATAGTCCGAAAAGGAATGTTAGAATATTATGGCAAATCCTCAATCTAAATTTTCATTAAGAAACCTCTTGGAATCGTTGCGGCTTACAAATTTTTTCACCCCGACACAGATCCGTAACTACTTCATTATTGTGCCCTCGATTGCCCTATTATTTGTTTTAATATATGTACCCGTAAAACTCTATAAAAATCATCGCATGCAGAAAGAAATTCTGAATAAAAAGACTTTTACCCCACAGGAAGTGGTGAGCCTGTTGACACGTCCTGGGGTGGGCGACCTGGTTTTTCCGGACAATTTGTTTGAATTTGCTCCTGCATTTGCGGCCCGGGCCGGGGAAGAAACAAAATGGTCTATTGAATCAGTAGAAAAATATTGGGCTGACCCTTCTGTCGTGGGTATCAGCAAGCTGCCAGAAAGAAATCAAAAATTACTAGAGGATTACCTTGAGAAAGCAAAGGCCAAAGACAAAAATTTCTAGTGCAGAAGACAAAGGACTTAAAGTCCTTATTTTCTGTTTTATTCTCAGTTTTTTTCTTGGATGTGCCACTGGCGGCGGCGAGGGGCCGTTTTTCTTCTCTTCCGAGAATTCAAGACGCGGCGCCGCAGAAGGCGACCAGCCTGTTCCCAAAGACCTGCCATATGACAAAGACCTGTCATATGACTCTGAAGAGCAGCTGAGAGAAGAAGAACTGCGCCGACAGGCCGAAGAAGAAGCGGCACGCATGGCTATGGAGGAGCGCCTGGCCGAAGAACAGCGCATTGCCGAGGACGCAGAAATGGAAGCCGCCCGGCGCGCCGCCGAAGAAGAGGCACGCCGCAAGCAGGAAGAAGCCAAACTGGCAGCAGAGAAACAACAGGCTGCTGAACAAGCCAGACAAACTGAAGAAAAACGCCGCGCTGAAGAAGCGGCAGGCATAGCCGAAGAGGAAGCCGCCGGCATGCCTGAGGAAACAGAAGATTTCCATGACAAAGAAACATCAACTCTTGAGCCCGCCGGCGATGAAATTATACCTCCACCTGTTCCCCAGGAACCTCTGACACCTGATTTTGTTCTTACTGGGTTTAAAGATCAGGAAATTAAGGTTATCCTAGAAGGCGAAGGCTGGATCATGGCAAATCCGGGTCCGACAATTAGTTTTTTACGCAAAGAATACTCTCCCACAGGGCAATCCATTTTCTATTTAAAGGCTTCTGAAAATGGCGAATATACCCTTTTCTATTCGCGCAGTGCGGCTGTGGGAATAGAAAAACGTGTGGTATTGCTTAAAATTGTGCCCGAACACGGAACAGAAGAAACAACAGCTGAAGTGATTCAAGAGTCAGAGTCGCAACAGCCTGCGGCAGAGGCACCGGGCCCCCTTCCTGCACCCGCAGAAACACCCAGCGTGCCGTCTGTGGTAAGACAGCCTGGCGAATCAGCAGGCGCGCCTGTGCAGGAGGAGACACCGGCACAGGCGGCGGACATTCAAGGACAACAGCAACAAACTATCCCTAAGGTGCCCTCTGTACCCCAGGTGCCCAGCGTGCCGGCGGCCCCCGAAGCATCCAGAGCCACAGAGCAAATACAGCCGCCGGCTGTGGTAAGAGATTTAGCATCGCCGCCAGCATTGCCCAAAGAACCCTCTGACAATGTAGATGTGCCCCCGGCGTCCACACTTTCTCAGACTGAATTGGGAACTTTAGAAGAAAAAGACCTTAAAGACACATTTGACGCCCTGAGAAAGAATCCTGCCGATCAAAACACTGCTATTAAAGTGGGTGAAACATTCCTGCAAAGATTTGGCAGAAGCAATCTAGTTGCTGAGATTTTATACTATCTGGGCCAGATCTATGAAACACAAGGGCCCAATGTTGACCGACAGAAAGCCTATGATTATTACTCTCGCGCCTATAATGACTATCCTATCAGTCCTTACAGCCGCAAGAGTAAAGAACGCATGAATTATCTAGAGCAGTTTTATTTAAGACTTCCCTAAAAATACCATAATCACACGTTGAGAGGGATGCCTTGTACGGAACCCCCCTCTTTTTAATCGCGATATACACACACAACCAAGCAGTATAACTCTCAAAGTTTTGTAAAACCTTGAGAAGAGACAGGTTAATCAATAGGAAAAAGTCCATTCCTATCATTCTACCTTTCTCCTCTTCTGTTTTCTTGTCATAGAAAAAGGAATATAATAACAAAAAAGCATTACTTATTCTCTCTTTTGTCGGGGAGAAAAGAAAGATAAAGGACATTAAAAAAGCAGCGGAAAAACCGCTGCTTTTCCAAGTATACTTGGTGAGGAGTGCTTACCAGGTGTAGGCACCCTTAACATAAACTTTACCCCAGCTGCCGCTGACATCTCTGGAAGCGCCGGAGGGAGCCTGCACACCATAGGGACCATAATTGTACCCGAAGTAAATGCTGGCGTTGGGGACAGGATGATAGCCCATACCCACGTCCATACTGATGGGATTACCGGCCACATAACCATTAATATCATTATCGCTATACACTTTGCCGCTGCCGCTAGTCCAGGCTTTCTTATACAAGTCTGAGTAGTATAAGGTTCCAAAAGCATAAGCAAAACCAGCGTACAGACTGATTTTAGCCAATTCTTTCAGGCCCAGATACTGGAACGACACGCCCACATGCATATCGGACAAAGGAGCCTTGTCATTCATCACGGCGTATTGAACATGGCTGTAGCTGTCTTGGCGGATGCCCAAACCAACAGCAAATAAATTGGTCATTGTATAGCCCACACCTGTCTGCCAGTCAAGTGCCTGGAAAGATCGGCCGGGAAGACTTTTTTCCTTTCCGTTGTTTCCATTGTTGGCGCCGCCGTAGGACCAATAATTATACTCGGCGCCCGCGCCGAATTGCATGTTTTGATTCTCGCTCAGGTTCAGCTTGATACCAAAAGTACCGCCAATAGAATGCTGCTGCTTGTTCAGTGTATTCTCTCCCTTCTTTTCGGCGGGGGGGGTGCTGCCGTTGACATTAGGGAAATAGCGGCCCATATAGTAAACGTTCCAGCTCATATTAGCGGCGTCGCCGAGATCCACGCCTTCGCTGCGCACTTCAAACATGCCCGTAGCACCTCTGTTGTTCCAATTCATGCTGCTGAAACCCGTGCCGCGATAGCCAAAGTCTAAATCACCGGCAAGCATAAAGAGAATGGGGTATAAATCACCCTTGGTGCCCAATTCAAATTTCCAGTTCAACACGTCCAGGTTTCCGTCATGCTGAATATCATCGCCGGTGCCCATGGGGTCGACAGGGCTTAAAAAGGCGCTGTCAAATCCAAAGCGGCCCAAAGACACTCTGGCGACCCAATCCTTAGAACCCGCCTCGCCAGCGATGTCGGTATAGAGATAGGCGTTGTCGAAATAAGCGTTCATACCGTTGTCGCCAGCCTCGGGGTTCACTTTCAGCTTGAAAACGGTACCCGTGAAATTGGTGAACTCCCACAGAATACCAAAATAGGTATCTGTCCCTTTCATATCCGCGCCTTGAATGTATTTATTGCCATTATGCCCGCCAAACCATCCGCGCGCGTACAGCTCGCCGTATAATGTCATGCGGCCCGGCGTCTTCGGGCGCACGCCTTCCTCGACGCGCTGGGTGAAAGATTCTCTTTCGTCTTCCTGAACCAATGCGTCTCCGGCTGTCTGCGCGTATGTACCCGTTAAAATACACAGCATCAAGACAATGGTTAAGAATATAGTTTTTTTCATAACTATCTCCCTCAATTTTTTTTAATATTTAAGCAAACTGATTTGCTTGTCCGTTTGCAATTATAACATTTATATACATTATGTAAAGAAAAAATTATATTTTTTTAAAAGACAGATTTACTAAATTTTAATAAAATTTGTAATTTTTTTTATTTTTTTGAAAAAAAAACATGCAACGGCATGATTATTTCGCACTTTTTGAAGAATTGGATATTCTTCTCGACAGCGTCCTTGGGCATAGGGGCATTGTGAAACAAATGGGCATGCACA
Organism: Spirochaetaceae bacterium; assembly: GCA_020024055.1. Lineage (GTDB taxonomy): Bacteria > Spirochaetota > Spirochaetia > WRBN01 > WRBN01 > JAHHUI01. The sequence continues at coordinate 6,812 of JAHHUI010000037.1, forward strand.
TAGACTTTCCTGTGCAATCAAATCATCTGCGGCCACATGAAGCAAGGGCGGCATAGATGTCTTGTCTGTGCAGGGCATGGGCACAGATGCCAAAAGTGCCTGGGTATAGGGATGACGCGGCTGATGATACAGATCATCTGCCTCTGCGATTTCCACCACATACCCGCGATACATCACGGCAATGCGATCGGCCATATAATGCACTACAGCCAAATCATGGGCCACAAAAATATAAGAGAGCCCAAATTCCTGCTGCACTTCGCGCATCAGATTCAGCACCTGGCCCTGAAGAGACACATCCAATGCGCTCACCGGCTCATCGGCCAAAATCAATTTCGGGTTCAACACCAAAGACCGGGCAATGCCGATGCGCTGCCTTTGTCCTCCTGAAAATTCATAAGGATAGCGGCGCAGCACATCAGCTGACAGGCCCACTTTTTCTATCAGGCTGTGCACTCTGGCGTCTATCTCATGCCGGGTCAAAGACAAAAGTTTGCGTTTCTTAAAAATGACTAAAGGTTCGCTCACTATTTCTTTGACATTCATGCGCGGATCCAGACTGGCATAGGGGTCTTGAAAAATCATCTGCATATCTTTGCGCAATGGCAGAAATTCCTTTTCACTCATGCGCGTGATATTTTTTCCCTGGAAAATAATCTCACCGGCGGTGGGTTTATACAGGCGGATGATGCTGCGCAGCAAGGTACTTTTTCCCGATCCACTCTCGCCGACAATGCCCAGAGTTTCCCCGGGGTTAACATACAGATCTACTCCGTTCAGCGCATGAATATGAGGGCTTTTTTTAAACCATTTGGGCGGCGAATTGAAATACTGCTTCAGGCCGCGCACCTCTAAAATGGGTAATTTATTCTCCATTTTTTGCCTCCACCAGCCAGCAGAATACACGATGCTGATCATTTAATTGTTTTCCTGGGGGAAATTCATGTTCACCGTGCGCACAGTCTTTGCGATGCGGGCATCGGGGCCAAAACGGGCAACCTTTGCCAAGATTCATCAAATTGGGCGGCTGGCCCATAATGCTGTACAGAGGGCGCTTTTTTTCTTGATTCAAAGAAATCCTGCTGCGGATCAGGACCTGGGTGTAAGGATGCTGTGCATGGGAAAAAACTTCGGCAATCAGGATTTCCGGAGAACAGGCCATGGCAGTTATCACCCTTTGGCGCATGCCGGCCGAAAATTCATGCGGATAATGCTCGATGCGCCGGGCGGCATTGTCCATCCCCACCAGGGCCAACAGATCTATCGCCTGCTTTTTTGCTTCTTTTTTTGTTATTTTCTTGTGCGGCAATAAAGGCTCGCTCAGCTGCGTGAGGATTTTTAAAAACGGATTCAGCGAAACCATTGGGTCTTGAAAAATCATGGCGATGCGATTGCCGCGAATCTTCTGCAGGTCTTTTTCTTTCACAGCCAGCAAATCATGTTCACGATAGTGCAGGCGGCCGTCAATCTTCACAGCAGGATAAGCGGGCAACAGATTTATGATGCTTAAAGCGAGAGTTGTTTTTCTGCAGCCGCTCTCGCCCACAATGGCCACTCTCTGCCCTTCATGCACGGTAAAACTGAGAGAGTTCACAGCACACAGGTGATTTTTTTTTCTTAATTTAAAACAAATTTTCAAATCTTGGGCCTGTAAAATCAGATCACTCATACTTCCCTGCCTATTGATATGCCCGGCTCTTGGGGTTGAAAACCTTCTTCAGACCATCGGCCAAAGCGTTCATGCCCAATAAAAAAATCGCCATACTGATGGCAGGCACAAGAAATTGCCAGGGATAATCATAGATGCTGTGCACACCATTTTTCACCAATGAACCCCAACTGGAGTGGGCAGCACTCAGACTAAGAAAGCTCAGCAGGCTTTTCGAAAGAATGAATACAGAGGTGCGCACCGTGGTGAAAATAATCATGGCATTAGTGGTATTAGGCACAAGATGCCGCAGGATGATATGCACGTCGCTGGCGCCCATGGCGCGGGCAGATGGCACAAATTCACTGTTTTTCAGGGTGAGTATCTGCGAACGAATCAGCCTGGCTTCCACCAGCCGGCTGATCAGCGCGATCGAGACAAAAAGATTCACCAGATGATTGCCGAAGAGCGACATAAACATGATGATAGCATATAGGGCAAGCGATAAAGAATTTCCACCACGGCCATGGTGGCCTGATCGGTTTTTCCGCCTAAATATCCCGCCGCCGCGCCCAACACCATGCCCAGCACAACAGAAACAAAAGCGCCCGCCAGGCCAATGAGCACGGAAAAACGACTGCCATAGACCACACGCGCAAACAAGTCGCGGCCCAGGCTGTCTGTGCCTAAAAGATAACGGCGCGCAGGCAGGGGGCTTTTTTAATCTGCTGCTGCAATTCTTTCAGTTCAGCTGCCTCTTCGCTGGTCAGGGCACGATTTTCTTTTGCCGCCTGTTCCTGCATAGCCTTTTTTTCATTTTCATAAATTTCCTCGCCGGCGCTGTGCCATCCGGGGGGGGAAGATTGCGATGGGAGGGCGCAGTTTGCTGATAAGGATTCAAAGGCAAAAACGGCGAGATGAGCATGAATAAAAGATAAAAACCCACCACAATCAGCCCAAAGACAGAGAGTGCATTTTTCAGAAGACGATACCACACCAGGCGCCAGAGGGCGTCCCGGGCAATGAAATCTTCCTCATCCTGATGATATTTTGCTTTTCCGTGCATATTTTTCTCTATTTTTGCTTGTCTATGAAATAGGCCAGGCGGGGGTCTAAAAGAGTATATAAGAAATCTACGACAATATTCATGGCAACCAGAACAAAAGAATAAGCAGCAACACAGCCCATGATTAAAGTATAATCTGCATTCATTGCCGATCGCATCAGAGGATGGGACAATCCGGGAATATGAAAAATCTGCTCTACGACCAGGGTTCCGGTGACCAGGCCGGCCGCAAAGCATGGTGAAAAACAATGACAAAAGTGGACAGTCCCTTTGCCTTTGCCGGCGGATACAGCTGCCGCGCATCACGCGCGCAATGGTAGACACATAGGGGAAAAGACAAAGAGACTTATAGGCATAATCATCCGATTCACCCCCTTGCTGATACCAGCCCGAAGGCGGCGGCATTTTCAATGTGACAGAAAACACCCACACCAAAAGCGGCGCCACCACAAACAGCGGCAGAGACACACACCCAGCAAAATAACACCCGAGAGAGAAGAATCTACCCAGGCATTCTGCTTTTGGACAGCGGCCACACTCAGACTGCTGCCCAAAAGCAAGGCAATGATCAAGGAAAAACCTAATACCAAAGATGCGGGCAGGCTTTCAGCAATGATGTGTATCACGGCTATGCCCTGCGACTGGGCACCAGAGAGCTTATTGGGTGCAAAATGAATCATCCAGAAAATAAGACCCAGAAAAACTAATAATGCCAAAAGAACCTGAATGATCCTTTTAAAGAACAACTTTATCATGAACAACCTCTTTGAAGTTGTGGATTAAGACGGGGGTTTTTTAAGATAAATATTTTTAATCGGATGCACATCCATGCTGTTGACATACCAGTCGCCCCATTTTTCCGTATCAATTAAATTAATGCTGGACAAAGCATATAAAGGAATAATTCCCTGTTCAGAAAACACCAGTCGGCTCTCTGCCTGGGCCAGCTTGGCAAAACGCTGTGCACCCATAGGAAGGATTTGTGCCTGGGTCACCAGCTTATTATATTCTCTAGAGCTGTAGCGCCCGTCATTCAGGGGAGAGGTGACAAGAAACATTTCTAAAAATGTCATCGGGTCTTGATAGTCGGCCAGCCAGCCGCCGCGGGCAATATCAAAATGCCGCCGTGCGCGCTGATTGACAAAGGATTTCCATTCTTCATGCTGCAGATTCACCTTCACGCCTAAATATTTTTCCCATTGTTTTTTTGCCCATTCGGCCACCAGTCGATGCTTGTCATTATTATTGTACAGCAGTTCAATTTTGGGCAGGCCTTCGCCGCCGGGATAGCCTGCGGCGGCCAGCAGTTCTTTAGCCTTTTGAGGATCAAAAGATGTTCCCTGCACAATGGGATAACCAGGCATCGACGGCACCAGGCGATCCATGGCGATGCTGCCGTCTTTCAGGACTTCATTGACTAATTCATTGCGATCCAGGGCCATGGCAAAAGCACGGCGCACATATTCATCATTAAAAGGCACCTGCAAAGTATTAAATACATAATAATCCACGCTCAGCTTCGAGATAACCTGTACATCTTCTCTGTGCAGCACCTCTTCAATAGCATTGGAGGGAAAAATACCTGTATTCCAGTCAATTTCCCCCTTTTTTTGCATACTATAGGCTTTTTCATCATTATCTGTGGAATAGAAAATTACCTTATCCAGCCTCACATTGTCTTTATCATAATAATAAGGGTTCTTTGCCAGAACTATTTTAGAATTGATAATGCGTTCCTGCACAATAAAAGGCCCATTGGTGACATAATTACCCACTTTTGTCCAATCATCGCCAAATTTTTCAATGACATGGCGCGGCTGCGGCATATAAGCATAATGCGGCAGCAGGTTCAAAAAATAGGCTGTGGGCGCACGCAGAACAATCTTCAACGTGTAATCATCAAGCGCCTCTATTTTCACATCTCTGGAACGGGCAAAGCCCCTGTGATAGGCCTCGGCGCCCTCAATGACATAAAGCGCAGCCGCATAAGGCGAGATGACTTTTGGATTCAAAATTCTTTTCATGCCATAGACAAAATCCCCCGCACTCAAGCGTGTGCCGTCGCTCCAGCGAACATCTTGGCGCAGCTTGAAAATATAAGTGCGGCCGTCTTCGCTGATATCAGGCATGTCTTGGGCAATGGCCAGCACAGGCTCAGCAGTCATTGGGTCATAGGAAAATAAGCCTTCGAAAATCGCCTGCATCAGCCGATGCTCGGTGGCGCCTAAAACTTTGGCCGGATCCAAACTTTGCGGATCTGCCCCATTGGCAATGCGAAATACCGTCTTTGGGCGAAAAGCTTCTTTTGAACAGGAGGTAAATAAAATAAATAATGCCAAATACAAAATTAATTTTTTCATAGCTTTCCCTTCAAGTGAAATTTGAGACAATTAATAATAATGCTAAAGTCTTTATTTCGAAGAAAGAATAACAGGGCTTATTTATATTGTCGAGATTTTTTTTAGATTTTTTGAAAAATCTAAATACATCTTCGTAAATAAATAATGTGTTGACAACAGATGTAAAAAGTACCATAATATGAGGCTGAGTATTTCACATTGGAGGTATTATTATGGCCCAGGCAAGTAAAAACGCCCGTATCGGTTCATCTACACACAAGTTTATGTGCAGCTGCGGCGGGGAAATTAAAATGCGCAGTATTTTCCAGGCTGGAAAGATGAACCATCTGGCTGAATG
>JAHHUI010000038.1 GCA_020024055.1 Spirochaetaceae bacterium
TCGAATCTCCTCGATCCGACCCCCCTCACCAAGCGTATCTCTCTCCCCTTCCCTTTTCCTTCTATACAACATTGCGCCCGGGTATCTACCTGAGCACAACAAAAATGATTTTACATTATACTCATATTTTGTGTCAATAGCTTTCAGCATGTCTTTCTTAATTTTTTTCTACTTTTTAGCCACATATTTGCGAATATCCACCGCCACCGCTGCAATAATAATCGCACCCTTAATAATTTGCTGCCAATATGTGGAAACACCCAACACAACCAAGCCATTGTTCAAAACCTCAAAAATCATCACGCCAGTCACAATTCCGGCAATTGTGCCCACACCGCCATAGGTGGACACACCGCCAATGACACAGGCTGCAATGGCATCCAGTTCATAGCCGCTGCCTGTATTATTAGTCGCGCTGCCCGTGCGCGCAGCCAGCATTGCCCCCGCCAGGCCATACAGCAAGCCCGCCACCGTATACACCATAATAAGATTTTTCCCCACATTCACACCGGCCACCGTCGCTGTATCGGGGTTTCCGCCAATGGCATACAGATTTTTGCCAAAAACTGTCTTATTAAGCATCAGCCAATATAAAAATGCCGTGACGATCGCGATAATTACCAGCCAGGGCAAGACGGGCCCGACAAAGCTCAGCTGTGTAAAATCACTTCTCAATCCCCCAATAGGCTGGGCGCCCAAAGGCGGACGATCAATATAAATACTGGAAAGGCCATACACCGCCACCATAGAACCCAAAGTGGCAATAAAGGGCGGCACGCTTAAAAAAGCAATCACCATGCCATTAAACAACCCAATCAACAGGCCCACACTCATCGCGGCAAGAATGGGAATTAAAATGGGAAAATAAGGCAAATTCTCATACATACGATTGGCATAATCAGGCCGCTGAATCAAGCTGGCCGCAATACAGGCTGTCAGGCCCACAACACGCCCAGCAGACAAATCTACCCCGCGGGTGATTAAGATCCCCCCGGCCCCAAGGGCAATAACAATGCGTACTGAGGAAATAATCAAAATACTGGTTAAATTATTCAGCCGAAGAAAATTAGGTTTCACAAACCCGACAAAAACTATTAAAAGCAGCAAAATGAGTAAAATTGTATGCTTGGAAATAAATCCCTTTACATCATAGCGGCCTAATAATTCTTTACATTTAAATGTCTGCTGCATTTCTCATCTCCTTATCAAGAAGTAAATTGTACGGCTAATGACATAATCTTTTCCTGCGTAGCCTCCGCAGCATCAACAAATCCAGTCACCTTGCCCGAGCACATCACCATTACACGATGAGACATGCCAATGAGCTCAGGCATTTCGCTGGAAATCATAATAATCGACTTTCCCTGTGCCACAAATTCCTTCATTAAAACATAGATCTCATGCTTTGCGCCCACATCAATGCCGCGCGTGGGCTCATCTAAAATCAGAATATCAGGCTTCAGCATTAGCCATCGCCCCAGCAAAACCTTTTGCTGATTTCCTCCAGAAAGATTTCTAATCAATGTTGCAGCTGTGGGGGTTTTTATCCTCAGGCTGTCTATATAATGGCCCACATCCTTAGACATTCTGCGGTCGCTGATATAGGCAAAAGGATTGGGATGAGAACAAAATTTAGAAATAATCATATTATTATGCACAGAAAGCACAGGAAAAATGCCCGTGGCACGCCGCTCCTCGGTGAGAAGTGCCAAGCCATTTTTCTTAGCATCAATAGGACTTTTAATCTGCACTTGATTATTCTTGATATAAATCTCGCCCCTGGAGACAGGACGCAGGCCAAACAAAGCCTCGACCAGTTCTGTCCTCCGAGCCCCAACCAAGCCGCCTAAGCCCAAAATCTCTCCCCGGTGCAGCTTAAAAGAAACCTCCTGAAAAGACTGCGGATCAGTGCTGGAAAAATCTTTCACTTCCAACAGCACTTCCTCGCCGGCTGGCTCAAGTGCCGGATACAATTCCTGAATATCACGCCCCACCATCAGCTGGATAATGCGCGATCTGGTCAGTTCTGCGGCAGGATATGTGCCCATATACGCCCCGTCTCGCATGATAGACACTTCATCAGAAATCCGCAGAATTTCATCCATTTTATGTGAAATATAAATAATCACCACGCCCATATCTTTCAGGCGCTGAATCATGCCAAAAAGCTGCGCGATTTCATCATCTGCCAAAGAAGATGTCGGCTCGTCTAAAATCACCACTTTCGCCTTCATAGACACTGCCGTGGCAATAGACACCATCTGCATCTGTGAAGGGCTCAGCGTTCCCATAATGGCCTTGGGTGAAATCTGTATTTCCAGCTCATCAAACAATTTCTGTGTCTGATCATAGAGCTCTTTTTCATTAATAAAACCAAATTTTGACGCATAGCGCCCCAGCCAGATATTTTCCATCACGCTGCGGCGCGGAATGGGGTGCAATTCTTGCTGCACCATGGATATGCCATAATCCATTGCATGGCGGGCATTGCGAAACTGTATAGCCTCTCCGTCTAAAATAATTCGGCCCTGATCAGGACGATACAGCCCGAAAAGGCATTTCATCAATGTCGACTTGCCGGCGCCGTTTTCGCCCATCAGGGCATGTACCTGTCCAAGCTTAAAGTCAATTGTGACATCATCAAGAGCTCTCACTCCCGGGAAATCTTTCGTTAGATTTTCCACTCTCAGCACGACAAAATCACTCACAAGCCACGCCTCCCCCTTTTGATACTCTGCCCATCATGACCCTGGGACATAATATATTCCCCCAGGGTCATCTCTTCATCAAATTACTTGTTCATGAAATTGCGATAATTTTCACGTGTGACTTTCTGATAAGGCACCCAGACATAGCGCCCGGCAGACTGCCCGTCGGCAGAAGTTAAAGGCACGGCTATCGCTGCGGCAGGATCTGTGCCATTGGACAAAGCCACAGCAATATTCAGGGCATCGGTTCCCTGGCTTGCTGCATCATTAAGCACAGTTCCCAGTAAAGTCCCATTTTCCACAGCATCCAGGCCCGGGGCAGTGGCATCAATACCCACAACAGGCATAAATTTGCCATCTTTGCCAAAATATCCAGCCTGCTTCAATGCCTCAATGGCACCCAAAGCCATATCGTCATTATTCGCCAGCACAGCCTCAATACGATCGGGATAAGAAGTGAGCATGGCTGCCATCTTCTCTTGAGCACGGGCACGATCCCACATAGCTGTATCACTCATCAATTCCTGGCCGCCCATGCCGCCATTTGCCTTGCTGGCAGCAAAGGTGTCTATATAGGCTTTGGTGCGCAGCACGGCATCTTGATGCCCAGGCTCGCCGGTGAGCACGACATACTGAATCATGCCATCGCCGTTAAGATCGGCGGAAGGATTTTGCTTGAAATAATCTAAAAGAATCTCTACACTCATTGTGCCCGAATCGGCCGCGCGGGCGCCCACATAATAGACACGATCCCAGGAAGCAATATCTGCTTCTTCAGGTTCACGATTAATAAAAACAACAGGCACATCCTGAGCTTTGGCTTTCTGAATCAGCACAGCAGCAGCCGTACGATCCACAGGATTGATAATCAATGCATCCACGCCCTGGGTCAGGAAATTGTCCACAAGGTCATTTTGAACAGCCTGTTGATCTTGGCTGTCTTGTGTCAAGACCACAGCCTTGCCTTGCGCAGCTTTGTCGACAGCTCGACGCACACCAGACATAAACGTATTATCATATTTAAATACAGCAAAACCAATTTTCGGATTTCCCGATTCACCTTTCGGGCCCGAACACGCCAAGACAGATGCCATAAGGAAGCTGCCCAGCACAATCCCATGTTTGAATTTCATAAATCTCCCCCTTAGTTTCTTTACCGGAAAATGATTTTTCCAGATAGGATACTTACACGATAGCACGTGATTTTGTATCCCGCAAGAAAAATTATTTTAAGACACTCAAAGAAAGGGAAAGAAAATGTTATAGATATTATCTTTTGATAAAGCCGCGATAATTTTCGCGTGTAATTTTAATATATGGCACCCAGACATAACGTCCACTAGCACTGGTTCTACTGGCATTGGAAAAAGGCACAGACAAATCTGCTTGAGGGTCAAGGCCGCGGGCCAGGGCCAATATAATGGCCAAAGCATCAGTGTCTTGATCGACAGGATTATTCAACATTGTTGCCAGCAATGTACCCTCTTCAATGGCATCAATTGCTTCAGGGATTCCATCACTGCCAACAACAGGCATAAAAGGACCGTCCTCTGTAAAATAACCCTGTTCTTTCAGGGCATCGATGGCACCTAATGCCATCTCGTCATTATTCGAGAGCACAGCCTCGATACGATTGGGCAAAGATTCCAGCATTTGTGTCATTTTTTCCTTGGCCAGATTGCGCTGCCACATGGCGCTATCACGCATGAGTTCTTCACCACCCAGGCCGCCATCAGACTTGCTTTCTAAAAAAGCATCAGCATAAGCATGCGTGCGAAGTACTGTAGCCTGATGTCCTGGTTCACCCATCAACACAACATATTGAACAATTCCATCACCGTTAAGATCCAAAGACGGATTATTTTTTATATAGTCTGTCAAAACCTCTACGCTCATGCGTCCAGCATCTGGGTCTAAAGAACCAACATAATACAGCTGATTCCACTCATTAATAACAGATTCTTCAGGTTCTCTATTGAGAAAAACCACGGGGATACGTCTTTGTTTTGCCATTTCGGCAATAATAGGACCACCGCTGCGATTGACCAGATTGACAATGATACCAGCTACACCCTGAACCATTAAAGTTTGTACTTGATCATTTTGTTTATTCTGATCGCCTTCGGCATCATGACGCAGAAGCAAAACTTTGTCTGCGGCAATTTGTGACATAGTATCAGAGAGATATTTTATATACGGGTCATTGTCATTATAACCAATATAGCCTACTTTCAGTTCATTGCTGGCTGCGCCGCCGCGGCCACAGGACAAAACAGCGGCACAAATAAAAAATCCTGTTAACAATTTAATGCGCATAAAAACTCTTCCCCTTCGCCATCTCTGTCATACAGTTCATATTTACAGATTGGCATATGTGCGCAAGGGTATCATCAGCAAAGCCTCCTGTCAAGAGGCTTCACTGTCTAAAGAGTTTGTATTTTGATCTTCATTTTTGCTTGCGTCTTCAAGAAATTGTTTTTCATTCTTCAGATATCCGCGATAGTTTTCTTTAGTCACCTTATGGTAAGGAACCCAGATATATCGCCCAGACCCCAGGCCGCTGACAGAAGTCAATTTCACCGAAGTATCGATTGGCTTGCTTTTATTAGCCAGGGCCGTGGCAATGTACAAAGCGTCTACTCCCTGGCTGACAGTATCACTGAGCACAGTGCCTAGCATGACTCCCTGGGCAATAGAAACCAAGGCTTCCTGAAGACCATCCACACCCACCACAGGAATGAACCTGTTGCCAGGGCCGAAATATCCGGCCTCTTTCAGGGCATCTATCGCACCCAATGCCATCTCATCATTATTTGCCAGCACAGCTTCTATCCGGGTGCCAAATATGTCAATAATGTCTTTCATTTTTTCTCTGGCAATATTTCTGTCCCAGTCTGCCGTCACCCTGATCAGTTCTTGCCCCCCAATTCCTCTCCGGGAATCACTCTCATCAAAGACCTCTTTATAGGCCTGGGTGCGATAGACAGTGTCTTGATTCCCCAATTCTCCCATCAGCACTACATATTGAACCAACCCATCTGAATTACGGTCAGCATCTCTATGACTGGCAAAATAATCGATGATAATTTCAACACTCATCCGCCCCGACTCCAGGGGCTTTGCCCCTACATAATAGGCCATGTTCCAGCCGGAAATAACAGACTCTTCAGGTTCTCTGTTAATGAAAACCACCGGTATATTTTGGGCCTTAAGCACCTTTAGCATGGTCGTTCCTTCAGTTCTGTCTACAATATTAACAATGACTGATTTTGCCCCAAGGCTTGAGAGGCCACTGGCCTGTTCCTGTTGCAGGTCTTGATTATTTTCTGCATCTTCGCTAATAACATTAGCGCGATCAACAGAGGCTTTTTTCACCACTTTCTCAATCATTTGTATAAACTTATCCTTCAAGTCATAGGCCAAAAATACCACCGTAGGTTTTTTCTCATTTTTTGTGGTTTCCGAAGTCTGACATCCAAACAAAAGTATTAAAGCTAATAAAATCATTAATCTTATCTGCTGAACACACATTCTCCTTTTTGAACCTCCGCATGATATGATATAAAGTTAAAAAAATACAAATCTGAATTCATTCGCCACTGGCATCAGTATGAATGTTAAGATAAGATACTGATGTTTGCTCATAAATACGAGAGAAAGTTACTTTTGTTCGATTGACAAAAAAAATGGTATATAGTAAAATCTTCAGTGGGGTTTATTGCTGTACATTAAGAAAAGCAGCCCCGCATCTAAAGACAGGCGCATATGCGCCGAATATTTAGGAGTTATTTATACCTATGTCAAAAGCACATCGCGGTAAGGGTTTATTAGATCGAGTCTTCCGGGGGCGCGGAACATGCCCTGCCTGTAAAAGAACTGGCATTAAAATTATTCACGAAGTGAGTGTGGATGAAAACAAGCATCTGGTGTGCAAAGAGTGCAACAAGGCCTTTGTCAGAGGAAAAATTTCTCTCTAATCTTACGACTTTCTCCTATTCAGATAATTAATTTAAATATTAAATTCCTCTCAACTTAATTTTTTCTGTTCAATGGGGTGCTGCATGACGTTATCATCTTTTACATCTTTGGGAATCATTGCCTGTCCGGGCAGCCGCGGTTTTGCGGAAAAACTGATTCAACAGATAGGGCTGATTGAGCACAAGCTTTTTGACGAGAACTGTGCTGCCCTGTCCAAGGCCTATGGCCTGAGCGTGGAAGAGGTGATTAAAAAGAAAAATCTGCTCTCTGATCTGCTTTCCAACAGAAACATATGTACACATGAACCCTCTGAATATCATAATCCAAGATTTTTAGTGGATGTACGCTATACGCGTTTTGCCAACGGCGAAGTGAAAGCAGAAGTGCTGGACAGCGTGCGTTCCAAAGATGTGTATATTGTGCAGGATGTGTATACCAGCATCACCCCCGAGTATTACGGCACCCAGGCTGATGCGTACAGCGTGAACGACCATCTGATGACATTGCTGACCACGATTGACGCGGTGCGCAGCAGCTCGCCCGGGCGCATCACATGCATTCTGCCGGCCTATCCCTATGCCCGCCAGCACAAGCGTAAAAGCCGCGAGGGCCTGACAGCGGCATTGGTGGGCTCTATCATGGAATCGATGTCTGTCGATCGGATCTTGACCCTGGATATACATTCTCGCGATATTGATAATACATTTAAACATCTTCAGCTGATCAGTCTGCATGCCAGCTATGAGATTCTGCGCTGCACGGTGAAGATTGTAGACGTGAAAAGTACAGATATGGTGGTGGTGTCGCCCGATACTGGTGCTGTTGATCGCAACAAGTATTATGCAAACAGCCTGGGCTGCCCCTTGGCCATGCTGTATAAAGAGAGAGATTACAGCAAGGTGAGCCAGGATGCAAAGCAGTCTAATATCAGCTCTTTGCGTCTGCTGGGCAATGTGGAAGGCAAGACAGTATTCCTGGCGGATGATATGCTGGGCACGGGGGGAACATTAATCAAAGCCCTGAAAGAACTGAAGGCTGCCGGGGCACAAAAGGTGATTGTAGGCATCAGCCTGCCGCTGTTCACCGGGAAATCGATTGAACTTTTGGAAGAAGCCTATCACGAGGGCTGCTTTGATAAGCTGATAGGCACCAATGCTGTGGGGCATAATGACGACTTGTATCAGCGGCCCTGGTATATCAGCGCTGATGTCTCAGCATTATTTGCCGAGGCGGTGTCTATTCTCTACCACGACGGCAGCCTGAGCCCCTTGCTGGACAATAAGCAGCAGATTCAAACCTTGTTGAAAGCATAAATGAAAATCCACAAAAGCTTGATTTTGTCTATTGATATTGGCACCAGCAGCCTGAAGGCAGGGGTTTTCCAGAACCAGGGCATCATGCATGCTTTCAGGCGCTATTATTATGACAAACATCAGCTTGACTGGGCTAATCTTGAATTCTTAAGTGATTTTGAGCCTTATTTCCCGCAAATAGGCATGATTTCCATCAGCGCCCAGTCGCCCAGCATTGTGCCCCTGCTTCAAAACGGAAAAACAGGCCAGCCATTATTTTATTTCCAGGAAAACACCAATCTGACAAAGGAGCGCTGTCCTTCGGTTTTTCTGCCCAAAGCAGCCTATCACAAAAAAAATTTTCCCGATGAATATGCAAACACTCTTGCTTATTTATCCTTAGGGGACTATCTGGTTTATCTTTTGACAGAGCAAAGGTGGACCTCTGTGCCGCAAGAGGCCTATCAGAGGGCGGTGTGGACAGTGGATCAGATGGCCGCATACGACCTGGACGAAAGCAAATTTCCGCCTTTTCTTTTCTCTTTCGAGACAGCCGGATACACCAGAGAAAATCTAGCATGCCCACCGGGCATCCGCGTTTTGGGCAGTACATATGATTTTCTTTCTGCCTTGCAGGGGTTGGATGCTTTGCATCCGGACATTGCAGGAGATCGCAGCGGCAGCAGTTTTGGATTGAATTTTTTCTTTACAGAGGAAGATATGCCACGCATTACTGCGCAAAAGCCGCTGGGCGAATTGCAGTGGAATATTTATCCTCATGCCCGGGCGCACACATTCAATGCCGGGGTGGTATTTCCAGATTTTGATGATTTGCTTGCGGTGCTGAAAAAAGAACTGCACGCAGAGGATTCAGAGAAACTGCTGAAGAAGATTCTGCCCTCTATTTCCCCTGATCTGCTGCATCAAAATCCAGAGAATATCAGCCAGTCCTTTCTGGATCTATGGCGCCGGGCGAAGGGAAAAAATGCCCTGGAAAAAGCTCAAAATGTCTTTTGTGACTATGCGCGTATTATTCGCTTTATTCTGCATCATTGGCCTCTGGGCAAAATCAAAGAAATACGATGCAGCGGGGGGCCAAATGAAAATGAGGCCCTGATACAATTTAAAGAAAAAGCCACAGGCCTTCCCCATAAATTGCTTCATGTGGCCTATGCAGAATTGCTGGGCAATGTGTATAGAGCGCGGGATTATTGACAAAACTGCCAATAGTTGAATTTTTTGAAAAAAACCCTTATAATAAGGCTCATTATGGCTGTTTGCCACAGTGCTTTATTTGTTCAAGCCAGACTCGACTCTTCCCGCCTGCCGCGCAAGGCTGTTCTGCCCCTGGGCGGAATGACAGTTTTAGACGTGGTGCTGCGCAATCTTTACGGCTGTGCAGATGTGCATACCTTGCTGTGTCCAGATGATTGCCAGGAGGCATTTCTGCCCAGTGCGCGCCGATGGGGATATGAAGTGCTGACCGGGCCGAAAGACGATGTGCTTGAGCGTTTTGCCCTGGCGGCAAAAAAAATCCAGCCTGAGTGGATCATCCGCGCGACAGCAGACAATACCATTGTCTCGCATATCCTGGCCTCACAATTATTACAGCAATGCGAAAAAGAAAAGGCTGACTATGCCTGTTTTCAGGAAACACCCTATGGCGCGGGGGTGGAAATTATCAGTGCCAAGGCTTTGCAGGCTGCCGCAGAAGAAGCCACATTGGAAAGCGATAGAGAACATGTCTGCCCGTATATCATTCGCCATGAGAAACGTTTTCATATTTACAAGCCCCTGGCCCCCGTGCAATGGCAAGCCCCACATCTTCGCGCAACATTAGATACAGCTGAAGATTATGAATATTTACAGAAATTTCATCAGCAAGTACAACCGCAAGACTTTAATATTTTAGAGGAATTTATTGCATGGGCAAAAATAGTTTAGGGTTTGAGAGTGTTTTATCAGATTTTTCATATGCATCTGTGCGCAAAGATGAAGGGAAAAAAATCCTTTGCGTGGTGACATATAACAAAGACATTGGCAGCGGGCATCTCAAACGCATGCTGCGTCTGCTGGACTCTCTGGGAAGCCAGGCCTATCTTTATGTGCCCTCGCCTGATGCAATGAGGCTGATTACTCTGCTGGGTGCCAGCGTGAGCGAAGACCAGATGTGCAGCCGTCCGGATCAGGACGGCCCTTGGGACTTAATTGTCCTGGACAATTATCAGACAAGCATAGAAGAAGCTGAGAAATGGCTGAATTTAGGGCGGGTGGCGGCCCTGGATGAGGGCGGGCCTGCACGCGGCATTCTGCCTTATCTGATTGACACATTGCCCACTTTGCCCTCGGCGGGCATTCCCAATGAATATGAAACAGGCTATCTGGATCTGCCGGCTTTTTCGGGCGAAAGGATATATCCTCCCCGGCGCATTTTGGTGACATTCGGCGGCATAGACCAGGCGCAACTGACAGAACACATTGGCCTGATGCTGGACAGCCACAATATTCCGCCCCAGCAATGGTGCGTGACAAAGGGGCCGTTTTTCTCGCGCACATTTGCCTGGCCTGGCATTAAGATTTTAGATAACCCGAATATTCGCGAGATTCTGCCTGAATTTGACCTGGTCATCACGCATTTTGGGCTCACGGCCTTTGAAGCAGTGGCCTCGGGGGCCAATGTGGTGCTGCTGAATCCTTCGCAATATCATGAAAAACTTTCTCAGATTGCCGGGTTTCCTTCTTTGGGTGTGAATGATATTCACAAGAATCTTCAGGAAGATTTCCTGGCCTATATCACGGGCAAGAAAGCCACGCATCATTGGAATCATCGCGTGACATTGAACCCCCGCAAAGACCTGGGAGAAAGACTGCTGACCCTGACAGGAGAAAAGGGCGGATGCCCTGCCTGTCCGGATAATCCCAAGCGTTTTGGGAAAATTGTCTTCCGCAACAAAGAGAAAAGCTATGCACAATGTCCTATATGCGGCTTGATATATCAGGAAGCCTTTACAAAAATTGATGTCGCTTATGATAAAGATTATTTCTTTAAAGACTATGAAGAACAATATGGGCGCACATATTTAGACGACTTTGATCATATTTGCCAGCTGAGCAAGCTGCGTATTGATCGCATTGCGCATAAATTAAAAACAGGCTCACGCAATCTTTTGGAAATCGGCTGTGCATACGGGGCTTTTCTAAAGGTGGCGCATGAGCAGGGTTTTCAGGTTTTGGGTGTGGAAATTAACACTGATGCGGCGCATTATGTACAGTCTGAACTGCAGCTCAGTGTGATTCAAACATCATTCCCTGATGAATTTCAAGACGAAGGCAAGCAATATGACGTGGTGGCATTATGGTATGTTTTAGAGCATTTTAAAAACCTGGATGCAGCGATGAAGAAAATCAGCTCTCTGACGAAACCAGGGGGGATTTTTGCTTTTTCCACGCCGCTGGGCGACGGAATGACAGGCACCTATTCACCAAAGAAATTCTTTAAAGAGAGCCCTGCAGATCATTATTCTATTTTCACAAAAAAAAATATCCACAAAATTCTCGCTCGCTATGGATTTAAGGCCATTCACATAGAGATCACGGGCGTGCATCCCGAAAGAAAAAATATCAAGATTCTGCCGGGGAAAAAATTCTACAATTTTTACAAGTGGTGGTATAAAAAAAGAAAACTCGGTGATACCTTTGAAGTTTATGCCGTGAAAAAGGAAAAATAAGATTGGCCATGGCAAAGAGCATCATGATATTGGGCGCGGGGGTGATGCAGATTCCCGCGATATTGGCTGCGAAAGAACTCTCGCTGTACACATTGGTGGCTGATGGTTCTGTCTGTGCCCCGGCCAGAGATATGGCTGATGAATTTGTGCACATAGATCTTAAAGATCGTGACGGTCTGCTTCAATGTGCACAGGAATTTAAACGATCACATGATTTGATTGGTGTCTTCACGGCAGGAACAGACTTTTCAGCGAATGTGGCCTATATTGCCCGGCATTGCCATTTGCCGGGGCACAGCTGTCAGGCGGCCCTGAATGCCAGCAATAAAGCCTTGATGCGTGCATGCCTGGCGCAGCATCATGTTCCAAGCCCAAGATTCCTGGATATTCATTCGTCCTCTGAATTACAGGCACAGATGAAAACAATACACAGCTGGGCCC